>NZ_JBWJPB010000010.1:0-117572 GCF_056393175.1 Stenotrophomonas sp. Steno-Z1
ACAGAGTGCCTTCCCCGAGGATGAGGTTGCTGGTGTAGCCCTCGCTGAAGACGATGTCCCCGTCCAGCTCGGAGGCGGCCGCGCTGAAGTTGACGGTGCCGCTGCCATCGAGTGCGTCGCGCAGCAGGTTGCCCTTGCCGCTGGCAGCACGGCTGCCACGCAGGCTGATGTCATTGATGCCGTCGCCGCGCACCTGGAAGGTGGTGGCCTGCTCGGCATATACGTCGGTGTGGGCAAGGGCGACCGACGTGGTCTCGCCGGCATTGGCGACGGACAGCACGGCCAGCGAACTGTCGCCCAGCGCGCGCACGGTGCCGCGATCGATCCCGATGCTGGCGCCGGTGCCAGCCGAGAGTGCATAGGCCGACAGCGCGTTGGTCTCGACGAACGCATCGGTGGCCGTGACCGTGGCGCCGGACAGCGAGACGATGCCGTGGCCATTCTGGCCGCTGGTCTCGATGCGCACTCCCTGCACGTCCACGCCGGAGCCGGCCTGCGCCAGGACGCCGTAGGACTGGTAGCCAGTGGTCTCGATGGCCACGTTCGTGCCGCTGATCGTGCTGCCGGAACCGTCGGCCAGCAGGCCGCGCGAGCGCTCGCCCAGGGTGCGGATCGAGGTGTTGGCCACGGCCGCCGTACCGGCGGTGCTGACGTAGATGCCGTGCGAATCCTTGCCATCGGTGGTGCTGCCGGTCTGCACGGCAACGCTGTCCAGGCGGACGTGCGCACCGCGGTCTGCCTGGACCCCGCGAGAGGCCGCACCGGACGTGGTGACAGTGCCGCCGAGCAGGGTGGTGGCACTAGCCGTACCACTGCCCTTGACGCCGTGCGAGCCGCTGCCAGCAGTACGGATATCGGTGCCGGACACGGTCGCGGTGCCACCGGCGTTGGTATTCACGCCGTTGGCGTTGATGCCGGTGGTGGACAAGGTGGACTCCCTGACCGTTACCGTGCCGTTGCCGAGGCGAACGGCGTCGCCGCGATCGCCGCGGGTGACGACCTCCACGCGCTGCGCATCCAGTCGCCCGTCAAGATTGGCGAACATGCCCGAGCCGTTCTCGCCGGACATATCGATGCGGGTATCGCGGACGTCCAGCTGGCTGCCTGCATCCCGGCTGTCCACCCCATGTTGGGTGGAGCCGCCCTGCAGCACGATGCTGGCATTGCGCACATCCATCTGGCCGCCGAGTTCGGCGACGGCGCCGGCGATGTAGTCGCCCTGGCCGGCAATGCGGGTGCCGTCCATGACCACGCGCCCCCCATTGAGCGCAGCAGCGCCGTTCGACGACTCGCCTTCGGTGACGATCAAGCCTCCCGTGAAATCCACCTCCGAGCCCACGCCGTCCGCGTTGACGCCGTAGGCCATGTTGGCGCCCTGGGTGGTGATCGCCACGTTGCGCGCGATCACCGTGCCGCCGTCGCGCACGTCGATGCCATGGGCCAGGTCGCCATGGGTTTCGATGGTGGTATCGACCAGCTCGGCGTGACCGCCGGTGCGCGCGGTCACCCCCACGGCCTCGCGGCCACTGGTGGTGACCTGGCTTCCCGCCACCGTCAGCGTACCGTCCTGCATTACCCGCATGCCGTAGGCACCCTCCAGCACGGTGGCAAAACTGCTGTCGAGGACGTCGGCCTGGCCCGCCTTCCACACGTCCAGCGCATGACCGGTACTGTCGAACGAGGAGCCCTTGATGATGCCGATGCCGCCTTCGAACTCCGCACCCTTGCTGGCGGCGCCGCGCGTGGTCACCTGGGTGTCGCTGATTTCCAGCACGGCCCCGTCGCGCGCACGCGCGCCGTGTGAGCGCAGGCCTTCGGTGAAGATGGTGCTGTCGGTGATGGACAGCAGCGATCCGGCATCACCAGTGGCCACGCCACGTGACTGCTCGCCGGTCGTGTGGATATCGAGCTGGCTGCCGCGGAACACCGCTCCACCCAGCACATGCACGCCGTCGGCGAAGTCGCCGCGCGTATCCAGTCGCGCGCCGCCGCCCAGCATGCTGGCGCCATCCATGGCCAGCAGGGCGTGAGAACCGTAACCACCCGTCGACACGTCCACGTTGGAGAATGTGACGGTCGAACCGGCATTGATCGCGCGAACGCCGGCACTGACGTCTCCGCTGGTGCTGATCGTCGTACCGGTAATCGTGGCGCTGCCGCCCTCCCGCACGCCCACGCCATTACTGTTCATCCCCGATGCGCTGGCGCTGCCACCAGTGAAATCGACGTGGCTCCCAGCGCCCTCGGCGTGCACGCCATGGGAGAAGTTCGCACCGGTACCGGTGGCGGTGACATTGGTGGCGGTGATGGTGCCGCCGTTGACGGCCGACAGGCCATGGTTCCAGTCCACCGGATTACCCTCGGCGAACGTATCGCGGACATCGACGTGGACGCCGTCGGCAACCACGGGCGCCGCCCCGGCGTGCCATGACGTCAACAGTGCGCCGGCAACGGCCAGCGATAAGGTGCGGCGGGACAAGCGGGAAACAGTCATGGCGATCGCCCTTGGGTTGAAGTGATGGGGCGAACGATAGGGAGTGGCGCAGGCTGGCCGTATCGAATTCATTCGAAAACGCGGATGGACGGCGTGGGGCGTGGACCCGGCCACCGTCGCATTAAGTGCGTGTTTATCTGCCGGCGGAAATGCGGACCATCATGCAAACGCATCTCGATTGCGGCCCCCTTTGCTTGGCGGTACCGTGGGCGCGACAGGGCACCCCGTCGCTGCCCCCAGCCAATGCAGGAGTAGAGCCCATGCCGGCGTGCCTCGTAAGAACAATTGCGGGCCGAATGCGACATCTTCTTGGGTCGCTGATGGTCGCTATGGTCGCCAGCGTGTCGACTGCATCGGCCTCTACCCCGCAGTTCACACCGGCCGAGCGGGACTGGATCGCGCGCCATCCGGTGGTCTACTACGCCGGTGCCCCGAGCATCAGCCCGTTGGAGGATGTGGACGACGGTCAGTACCGGGGACTGATCGCCGCCTACCTGGACCAGGTGTCCCGCCGCAGCGGGATTCACTTCCAGCTGATGCCCTCACGTACATGGGATGAGTCGCAGGATGCCTTCCTGGCCGGGAAGGTCGACCTGTTCCCGAACGCAAGCCCCGCGACGGTACGCAAGGAAGTTGATCGCCAACTGCGCTACACGCAGGCCTATTTTGCCAGCCCCTTGATCTTCGTCACCAAGGGGGACGCCAACGCCACCTTCGGCAAGGATGCATTGCGCGGCAAGCGAGTCGCCATACGCGGTGGCCCTGATGTTCAGAAGACGCTGACGGACTTTCAACCCGGGGTGATCCCCGTCGAGGTACGCAGCCCCGAGGAGAGCCTTCAGGCATTGCAGGCGGGCCAGGTGGATGCCTCTGTCGGGACCGAGTCCACGTTGATGCCGCTGCTGCAGCGCAAGTACGGGCGCGACCTGGGGGTGTCCAGCATGCTCAACCTTCCGCCCTACCACGCCCAGATGGCGGTGCGGTCCAGTGAGCCCCTGCTGCACTCGATCATCGACAAGTCGCTGGAGTCCATTTCGGCGCATGAAAGCGACGCGATGTACAACCAGTACCTGTCCCAGGCTGACTACGGCGCGCCTACGCTGTGGTCGATCCTCAAGTACCGTCGGGTCGAGTTGATCATGGCGACCCTCGGCATGCTGCTGCTCGCGGTATTTGCGTGGCGCGCGCGCATAGAACGCGGCCGAGCCCTTCGTGCCAAGCGTGCCAAGGGTCGCTTCCTGGCCACGATGAGCCATGAGATCCGCACGCCGATCAATGCCATGCTCGGTTCGGTGGAGATGCTCGGAAGGACGCCGCTGGATGCACGGCAGCGCGGATTCGTCGATGGCGCAACGCTGGCGGCCGAAGCATTGATCGATCTGCTCGACAATGTGCTGGACCTGTCCAAGCTGGATGCGGGAAAGCTCACTCTGGAGAAGCTCCCGACCGATCTCACGGAACTGTTGACCTATGCCGTTGCGCTTGCACGCCCGCGGGCCGAGGAGAAAGGGCTGTCGGTCAATCTCGACATCGACCATCCCGGCGGCGAGCTGGTCGCGCTGGACCCGACCCGGCTACGCCAGATACTCAACAACCTGCTCGGCAACGCGGTCAAGTTCACTCGCCGCGGCTGCATCAACGTCGACGCGCACATCGTGCGTGATCCCGCCGGTGCCAGGCCGACGCTTCACGTGCGCATCACCGACACCGGCGTGGGTATCGCGCCAGCGCAGCAGACACGGCTCTTTCAGGCCTACTCGCAGGCGGACGGGTCCACCACGCGTGAATTCGGCGGTACCGGCCTGGGCCTGACCATCTGCCGCGAGCTGCTCGACTTGATGGGCGGAAAGATAACGCTGGACAGCATCCCCGGCACCGGCACCACGGTGGCATTCACCGTCCCGGTCGACCTGATGGCGCCCGGCAGGAAGCCGGCGGCCACGCCCGTCGCGGTATCCGGAGAGCCGGACGCGCATGGGGCAGGCGATCGTCTCGTCCAGCGGCAGGGGAGAGTGCTGGTCGTGGAGGACCACGCGGGCAATCGGGCGCTGATCCGCGAGCAGTTGCTCGAACTCGGGGTGAGCCCCACGCTGGTGGGCAGCGGGGGGGGCGCCCTGGAGGCCATTGCCACGCACGATTTCGACCTGGTGCTGATGGATTGCCACATGCCGGGAATGGACGGGTATGAGACCACTCGCCGCATACGGGCGCTGGCCGGCAGTGGATCGCACCTGCCCATCGTGGCCATTTCCGCGTCCACCGGCGCCGAACACCTTGCCGAATGCCTGAGCAGCGGAATGGACGGGGTGTTGCGCAAGCCGCTGCGCCTCGAGGAACTGCGCAGTACGCTGGAACTGTGGCCGATCCACCTTGACCCCGACGCGCGGTCGGACAACCGTGGCCTGGCGCCGACCGGCCTTGATCACATGGCACTGCTGCGTGAAGACCTGGCGGCCCTGCAGCGGGCCACGCAGGATGAGGAACTCGCCCTCGCCCGCCACCACGCGCACCGTCTGGTCGGGGCGGCGCTGATGCTCTCCCTGGATGCTGTCGCACTGAATGCGCAGGATATTGAATCCCGGGCGGCGGCGGGGGAGCTGCCCACCGCACACCAGGTCGCGGCCTTGGGACTGGCGATCGAGGCCGCTTCACGCCAGGGGGTGTGAGGTCCATTCGTTATGTCGTTTTTAGCGCGCTGCGGCCCGTGCGATGACGGAGTTGGCGCCTTGACTCGCTTGAATAACTGACGCGTTCACGGTGTTTGCATGATGGGCATCACAAAGTGGTGTAGTTTCCGCTCGTCGGACCTGCGGGCCCCTAGGCACCCCTTCATGCGCAAAGACCTGTATCGCATTGTGTTGCTCGACGACCATCCCATCGTCATCGAAGGGATCGTGAAACGCCTGGCCGGGATCCCGGATGTCCAGGTCCTGGGGACCTATACCACTGCACGTGACCTGATCCAGGCACTGGCTACCTCGACCGAGAAGATCGATCTGGCCATCGTCGACTTCTCGCTCGGCCCCCAGGAAGTGGACGGGGTCAACCTGCTGCGGGCGCTCAAGCTGCGTTACCCCGAGACAGCGGTGCTCGTCCTCTCCTCGCATTTCAACCCGGCCACGGTCGCGTTGACCCTGCAGGCGGGCGTGAACGGCTTCCTGTCCAAGACCCAGGGACCTGACGACCTGATCGACGCCATCGACCAGATCGCCCGTGGCCGTACCTACCTTCCTGCGACGATGCGTGAGCAGCTGGACGAGCTCAGTGGCGCGCCGCCGGTGCGCAACGTGGTGCCAGGCCAGGTTGCCGAGGCACTTTCACCGCGTGAGCATGAGGTGTTGCGGTGCACGTTGGACGGTATGTCGACCAGTGACATCTCGGCAAAATTCTCGCGCGCGATGAGCACCATCAGCACGCAGAAAAAGTCCGCTTACCAGAAGCTGGGCATTCGCTCGGACGCCGAACTGTTCAAGATCCGCAACCTGCTCGAAAAACCCTGACGCGTGGAGCAGGCGGGGGTGGCTAGCCCGCCCCCGGCCACTGGAAGCCGGGGGGAAGCAGCTTCAGGAACTCCAGCTCGCTGCGCACCTGCAACTTCGCCAGCGCATGCCATTTGTGCGCGCTGATCGTGCTGCGCGCCTTGCCCAGCCGCTGGGCTATCTGCACGGTGCCCATGCCCTTGGCCACCAGTCGCATCACGTCGGCCTCCGGTCCGCTCAGCGTGCCCAGGCCGGTGCACAGCAAGCCGACGTCCGCACAGGCACGTCGCGGCGGCACCATCTCCACTACCGACCGGATCGTTGAGGCAAGCGTGGCCACCTGTTCGCGCTTGTCGAGGAACGCGTCGGCGCCTGCCCGGATGCATATCGCCGCCGCGCTGCTGCTGGCTTCGATGCTGAACACCACGATCCGGCAGCCGGAGCAGGCACGGATCGCGGTGAGCAGTACGTCGGCAGGCATTGCGTGTTCCCGTTGAAAGCAGTCGAGTACCACCACGTCCACCGGGTGCCGGTGCAGGTGCGGTAGCAGATCGTCCGGTGAGGCGAAGTCCTCGGTGACGGCCATCCCATGGAGTCGGTCGAAGTACTGCCGCAAGCCCGTTCTCACCAATGCATGCCGATCCATGAGGACCACGCGTGTATTGGGCACCATCGTTGTTTCTCCCGTCGTTGCACCTGGGGGACTGTAGTGCGCGATCGCGCCCAACCGCATCGAAGGAATTCGAAATGCGTCCGGCATCCCGTGCCCGGATTCGACGTCGCCGGGGCGAACGATTTCGAAAATGATGTCCACTGCAACTCTTCAGATAGGCGTCGCCGTGCACTGGGCCTATGCTCCGCGGCTCTTCACCGGAACCCGCGAGCGCATGCGTCGCAACCCGCACCTTCCCCCCCCGCAAGATGGCCTGACCCTGATCGAGGTGCTGATCACCCTGCTGGTCCTGGCGATCATCGCCAGCATCGCAGTGCCGTCGTTCGCCGGGATGCTGGCCCGTAACCGGGTCAGCGCCAGTGCAAATGAACTGCTCGCGACGTTGCATTTCGCACGGGCCGAGTCGATCCGCCGCAACCAGCCGGTCAGGCTGTGCGCATCCGCCGATGGCCTTGCCTGCGCGGGTCAGGATTGGAACCGCTGGATCGTGCGCACCGCTGCGGGCGAGGTGGTTCGTGAAGGAACGGTGCCACCGCAGGTCGTGGTGGTTGCCGCGGGTGCATTCGCGGCCGGCGGCATGATGGCGCCGGACGGCGCCCTGCACGGTGGTGACGGCACGATCCAGGCGGGGAGCCTGGATTTCTGCGACCGCGATGATCGTGCCCGCCTGCGCATGTGGGTGGAGGGAGGGGTGCATATCCGCCTGGATCCCGATGCGCAGGGGCTGTGCGCATGAAGGGCGGGCGGGCGCCTGCCGGACGTCGTGCGATCGGCGGATCCAGTCTGATCGAAGTACTGATCGCGGTGCTGCTGTTGTCGGTGGCCGTGCTTGGCATGGCGCTCACCCAGGCCACGGTACTGCGACGTTCACAGGGCTCGCAGCAGCGCACCACCGCGGTGTTGGCCGGCATCAGCCTGGGGGAGGCGATGCGTGCCAATCGCGCGGCGTCGCTGCGGGGCGAGTACCAGACTGATGGCATGCGCTGCGCGTCGGCTGGCCCGCTGCCCGGTGACTCGCTGGCCCAGCGCGACCTGCATGCCTGGATCGACGCGCTGCGGCAGGGCATCGGCGACGGCGACGATGTCTGCGGGCAGGTGCGATGCGACAACAGAGTCTGCCAAGTGCGGGTGAGCTGGAACGATGCGCGTGCAGAGGCGGCCCACGTGCCTGCCCCGGTCGTGGTCGACCTCGGGATTGCGCCATGACGCCACGGACAGTGCAGCAGGGCATGAGCCTGGTCGAGCTGATGATCGGGATGCTGATCGCGTTGCTGGTGATATCGGTGTGCGGCCGGGTGTACCTGTCCACCAGTGCGACCACGCTCAGCGGCCTCGCGCTGGCACGGGTCCAGGAAGGCGGGCGCCTTGCGCTGGGACTGGTTGGCCGGGATCTGCGCGGCGCCGGCGACCTGGTCTGCGACAGCGCCCGGGCTCCCTTCAATCTGATGGCAGAGCGTGACGCACCGTTCTGGCAGAGTCTGTCCGAGCCGGTGCGCGGCACGACCGGCGATGGTGCCGATACGTTCTTCTCGCCCACGGTGCCGGTGGGGACCGGCGCGGGCGAGCGACTGCAGGGCACCGACGCGGTTCGTCTGTGGCGGATGCGACCGCTACGGCTCGCGGTCGAGGCGCGCGCGACCTCGGATGCGCCGCTGCCGCTGAGTGGCGCAGAACCGCCTGTGCTGGGGAGCCCTTTGCTGGTCTGCGATTTCGAGGTGGCGAGCATCGTGCGGGTGACCGCGACCGGTGCCGCGCTTGGACACGCCACGCCGGAGAACTGCATCGGGCACTTCAGCGCGATCGGCGGATGTGCCTCCGTCGGCGACGCACCGGGTGCGTGGCATCCACACGGGACGGACACCGCGTTCGCAGTACCCGAGCAGGTGCGGTGGTTCGTCGCCACGGGCACCAACGGCCGCCCCACGCTGATGCGGGCGGTGGTCATCGATGGCGCATCGGTCACCCAGAGCCCGGTGGTAGCCGATGTCGACCGTTTCGAGATTACTTACCTGGTGGACGGCAGCGACCGCTACATCCCTGCATCGCAGGTCGGTGACGCGGGTTGGTCGAAGGTTGTCGGCGCGCATGTCCACCTGGTCCTGCGCGCACGCGCGGGCCGCAACGCGGCCGAGGACGTGGTGCGGTCGTTCCAGCAGACTTTCCAGATCAGGAGCCGTACCCCGTGAAGCGTTCCCTTCCCGTTCGGCAGCGCGGAGCCGCGCTGTTTTTCGTTCTCGTGCTGTTGTTGCTGGTCTCGATCATGGCTGCGTTGAGCTTGCGTACCGGCCTGTTCGAGGAGCGCATGGTGAGCGGTCTGCGCGACCGTGCGGTGTCGCTGCAGAATGCCGAATCGGCCTTGCGTGAGGCCGAACGCGCGATCGAGCGTGCCAGCTTCGGCACGCAGGCCATCGGCGTGGATTGCTCGGCGATCGACACGACGCTCCCGCCGGCGTGCACTGCCTACCCACAAGGGCCGGCAGCGGAGGACAGCGGGCTGCCGTGGGTGGCCAGCGAAGACATCCAGACCGGTGCCAGCAGCGCCGGCGCGCCCGAGTACGCGGTGCAGTACATGGGGCGGCGCGAATCCGACGTGGTGCTGGGCCTGGGCGACGAAGCCAACTACGGGGTCGGCAACGGGCGTGTCGAGGCCGAGTACTACCGCGTGGTGGCGCGCGGCACCGATCCCGTGGCAGCGCCCGACCGTGCGGCCGTGGTCCTGCAGACCACGGTGGTGCGCGAATGAGCCGCCCGAGCCGCATGGCCTGGATCAGGCAGGCCGCAGTTGCCGGGGTGCTGCTGCACCTCATGCCCTGCTGCCCCTCGGCGTTGGCCGCGGTAGCGCAGGCGCCGCTGGAATCGGGAATCCGGGTGCCGGGCAACCTGGTGCTGGTGCCCTCGGTGGAATTCCCCACCATCATCAGTGCAGCCAACCTCGGCGACTATGTGTCCACCACCCGGTATGTCGGCTACTTCGATCCGGACAAGTGCTATCGCTACCACTACGCCGCGAGCGAGCCGGAACGCCACTTCGCGCCCATGGGGATGCGGACGTCGGCGGGTTGCCCGGGCAAGGCATGGGACGGACGCTTCCTAAACTGGGCTGCCACGCAGACCATCGATCCATTCCGCAAAGCGCTGACCGGTGGCTACCGTGTCCGCGATACGCCCACGGAAACCTGGCTGGAGAAGGCGGACTTCTCCGTCGCCGCACGCAGTGCAAACTTCCCGACCCGGCGCCTGCCTGCCGCCGGCAGCATTGCCTCGCGGGTGGTAGCGGCGACACCAGCGAATTGGGGCTATTTCCGCGCCCGCGTCCATGGCCTGGGCGCACGCATGTTCTTCACCGCCTCCGGCCCGATCGACAGTACGGCCGCGGCCACGGCCTACAACCCCGACGATCCGCGCCAGCCGCTCAGCGAGGGTCCGGGTGGTGACATGGCCCGGGTTTACGAGGTGAGCGTAAGGGTCAAGGTCTGCGACGCCAGCGTGGGGCTGGAGGACAACTGCCAGCCCTATGCCAGCGCCGCAAAGCCCGAGGGACTGTTGCAAGCCTACAGCGACCGGCTGCGTTACAGCATCTTCGGATACATCAACAACGGTGGTCCCAATCCGCACGACCAGGGCGGCTATGAAGTGGCGCCCGATGGCGGTGTGCTGCGGGCGCGGCAGAAGTTCATTGGGCCGCTGCGCCACGATCCGTTCAAACCGGTCCCGAACCCGAACGTGGAGTGGGACTCAGTGACCGGTGTGCAGAAGCAGAATCCGGATCCGGCCGATGCAACGGCAACCGGCGGCGGCGTCGTCGACAGCGGAGTGATCAATTACCTCAACAAGTTCGGCCAGATGAAGACCGGCCGTACGCCCAAGTACCATGACAATGTAAGCGAGCTGTACTACGCCGCGCTGCGCTACCTGCGCGGCGTGGGCAACGTGGCGAGCTTCAGCCAGCTGTCGGGCAATGCGACGACGCGGCGGCGCCAGGCGGATGGCTTCCCGGTCATCCAGACCTGGGACGATCCGCTCCAGTACAGCTGCCAGAGCAATGTGCTGCTGGGCATCGGTGACACCAACACCTGGAACGACAAGAACCTGCCCGGGGCGACGAGCACGGTCGGCGAGACCTGGTCAAAGCCGCAGGCGGTAGCCGGCGATACCAGCTTCGATGTGGTCAGGGCGATGACCCAGGTGTTCCGCATGGAGGGCATGAGCGCGTCGACGGCCGCCAGCAAGGCGCGGGCGGCCTCGTTCAATGGCGCGGCGGGGCAGGCCAACTCGGCCTACATCGCGGCGTTGGCCTACCTTGCCCATACCACCGATCTGCGGCCGGACGGCCGCAGCAACGGCATGAGCGGCCTGCAGACCGCCAGTACCTACTGGGTGGACGTGGTTGAAACCGGTGACTACAAGATCGGCAGCAACCAATACCTGCTTGCCGCCAAGTACGGTGGCTTCAG
Source organism: Stenotrophomonas sp. Steno-Z1 (assembly GCF_056393175.1). NCBI lineage: Bacteria > Pseudomonadati > Pseudomonadota > Gammaproteobacteria > Lysobacterales > Lysobacteraceae > Stenotrophomonas > Stenotrophomonas sp. Steno-Z1. Next base: position 11,101 of record NZ_JBWJPB010000010.1, read on the forward strand.
CGTGCCGTCTGGCTTCGACCCGTTTTCAGCGGCCGCAACCCCGCTCGACCCGGCCTTGTGGTGGCGCAACGGAGACCATGTCAACGGCGACGCGCGAGAGCGGCGGCCAGATACGTTCTATACCGCGTCCGATGCCACCCGCATGGTCGACAGCCTCAAGCAGGCGTTCGAATCCATCGTCCAGGAGAAGCGGGGATCGGCCAGTGCGTTGGCCGCCAGTGCGGGGTCGGCTGACGGCGGCGACCAGATCTACGCGGCCAGCTACCAGAGCGGCAGCTGGCGCGGCGATGTTGCCGCGCACGCAGTGGAGACAAAGACCGGCCAGATCGAGCCGCAGGCGCGTTGGAGTGCGGCGGCCAAGCTGGATGCGCGCCCTTGGCGGCAGCGCACCTTGCGGGTCGAGCGTGGGGGACGCCTGGTCGATCTGGCCTGGTCGGCGCTGGCGCCTGAGGCACAACGCGCGCTCCGGGAGGCGCGGGTGCTGGAGTACCTGTCAGGTGATCGCAGCCATGAGGGCAAGGAGGGGTTCCGGGTACGTTCCAGCGTACTTGGCGACATCGTCAATTCGGCGCCGGTCTATGTGGGAGCGCCGAACGCACGTCTGTACGCCGGGCGGCAGTTTGCGGGGGCACAGGGCTATGGCGCATTCGTCCGTGCGCACCAGGGGCGGCACGCGGTGGTCTATGTCGGTGCCAATGACGGATTCCTGCATGGGTTCGATGCAGCGTCGGGCGCGGAGACGCTCGCGTTCCTGCCGGCCGCAGCGATCGGGCCGCCGTTGTTCGACTACACCCGTGAAGGTTACGACCACCGCTATTCGGTGGATGGCGAGCTGACCGTCGCCGATGCCTATCTCGACGGCGCGTGGCGCACGGTGCTGGTCGGCACACTGGGGCGTGGGGGGCGCGGCGTGTTCGCGCTGGACGTCACCGATCCTGACAACGTATCGCTGCTCTGGCAGCGCGATGCCAAGGCACTTCCCGGGATGGGCGCGAGCATCGGCAAGCCGCTGGTAGGGCAGGTCGCCGACGGCGACTGGCGGGTGGTGCTGGGCAACGGGCCGGACAGTAACGATGGCGCAGCAAGATTGTTCACCCTGGCATTGGCCAGTGGCGAGCTGACCGTGCACGCGCCCGGCGACGGGGGCGGCAACGGCATGTCCGCGCCGCGCTTGTGGGACGCCGACCGCGATGGATTCGCCGAGACCGCGTATGCCGGCGATCTGCACGGCAACCTGTACCGATTTTCGCTGCTCGATGGCGGCAGCGAGCGGCTGTTTACCGCGGTCGGCCCGGATGGCGCGCAGCCGATCACCACGGCGCCGCTGGTGGCGCAGAATCCGGCCGACGGTGTGACCTGGGTGTTCGTCGGGACCGGGGTGCTGATGCAGACGCAGGATCTGGCCGACACCACGCTGCAGTCCTGGTACGGGTTGCGTGATCGGGGGCGGCGCATTGCCGGTCGTGCCACGCTGAAGGCCACGCGCATCCTCGCCGAAGCCGGTGGCGGGCGGGTGATCGAGAAAAACGCTGCGCCTGGCGAGGATGGCTGGGTGCTGGACCTGCAATCGCCGGGGCGCGCTCCGGCCGGTGAACGGATGATCGTGGCCAATCAGTTCCGTGGGCGGGTGCTGGTCGGCACCACGCGCACCCCCGACCCCGGCAATCCCTGTGCGCCCGGTGGCAGCGGCTATTTGATGGCGATCGATCCGTTCACCGGCGGGCGTCTGGATGAGAGTTTCTTCGACCTCGACGGCGACGGCGTGGTGGGAGGGCCGGGCGACCTGGTCGATGCCGATGGCACGCCCGTGCCCTCGTCCGGCTACCAGGTCGGGCAGGGCCCCAACGGCCCGGCGTTCATCGGCGACTGGCTTGGCGTGTCGCTCCAGGATGGCAGCACGACGGGGGTCGTCACGCGCACCATCGGCAACACCGTGCGGCGGGTGAGCTGGCGGGAAGTTCTGTGGATGGGGTCCGATGGCGACGACTAGGGGTTCGCGGCACGCCGGCTTCAGCCTGATCGAACTGATGGTGGTCGTGCTGGTGCTGGCGGTGCTGGCGGCCATCGCCATGCCGCGCTACCAGATGCATGTTGTCAAGGCGCGACGCATGGCCGCGATCAGCTGCCTGATGGACCAGGCGCAGGTGCAAGAGCGCTGGCGGACCCGGATATTCAGCTACGTAGGTGCACCCGCTGCGCCGTGCACCGGCGAGCTCGGTGGTTACCGAATCGAGGTGCGCGGGACGCGCGCCGGCTACCAGCTTGAGGCGATTCCACTGCCGGGTTCCGGCGATATGGCGTGTGGCGTGCTCGGCCTGGACCAGGCCGGTGCACGGTCACCGGCCGAGCCACGGTGCTGGTAGCGACGGGCATGATGCGCAGGAGACAGCATGATTAATTGCGATGGCTGGTTGATCGACCCGATGCGGCTGCTGGCAGTCAGCGCGGTGGTCGAGGAGAACGGCGTTTACTGGTTCTCGTTGCAGATGATCTGTGGGGAAGAGCATTTGATCTGCCGGTGCCGACAGGTGGACATCCTCGATCTGCAGACGCGCTTCCTGCGCGCGCTGTCCGAGCGTGGCACGGGCTTTCCGAAAAAGGATGCGGGGGAGCGGTTTTGGGGATGGCAGCACTGAGGTTCGTGTTGTTGCACTCCGGGGAGGGGCGGGGAGCCCCTCCCCATCTTGATTGCTGGCATCACGCAAGGCGCGGATGCCGGCAGCTGTGAACAACGACCAGACAGGGAGGCGGCGGGTGATGTCCAAGGCACTACGGGTGATCGTCGCCGACGATCACCCGGTGGTAAGGGTCGGAGTGCGCGCCATGCTGCACCGCGACGGCATGGCCGAGGTGGTGGCCGAAGCCGGCTCGCCCGCCGAGTTGAGTCCGCTGCTGGAGTCGGTGTCCTGTGATGTCCTGCTGACCGACCTGAACATGCCGATGGGCCCCGAGCCGGATGGACTGACCATGCTTTCCCGCATTCGGCAGTTGTACCCGACCCTGCCGATCGTGTTGTTCTCGGTCATCACCAACGCGGATATCCTGAAAGTTGCGCGGGCCTGCGGCGTGCTTGGGCTGGTCGACAAAGGCGCCTGTTTCGACGAAGTGCCGACGGCGGTGCTAATGGCGTTCCAAGGACGTCGCTACGTGGCTGCGAGCCTCAGGAAGGGACTGCTCGGGCTGGAGGGGCCACCTTCGTTGGGTCGCCCCGAATTGACCGCGCGCGAGCTGGAGGTGCTGCGGCTCATGGCAGACGGGCGCACGGTGAGCGGGATCGCGAGAAGCCAGGCTCGAAGCGTGGCCACCATCAGTCACCAGAAGCTCAACGCCATGCGCAAGCTGGGGTTGCACGGGGACGTGGAACTGCACCGCTATCTCAAGGAGCACCGTTTCACTGGCTAAGCCCGCGCTGGAGCTAATCGCCCGAGGGCTGCCTTGAGGTCAACGGCGGTCCATGTATACTATCCCCCAGTATAGTTCGCCGGTCCTCGGCCCATGCCGCACTCCCCTGAAGAAAAGAAGAAGGTCCTTGCCCGCGTCCGCCGTATCCGCGGCCAGTGCGACGCCTTGGACCGGGCGCTGGAAGGCGGTGCCGAGTGCGCGCCGGTGCTGCAGCAGATCGCCGCCATCCGCGGGGCGGTCAACGGGCTGATGTCCGAGGTGATGGAAGCCCACCTGCGAGAAGAATTCGGCCAGCCGGCGCAGTCCGATGCGCAGCGCGCCGAGCGTGTGCGCGACATGAGCGCGCTGATCCGTTCCTACCTGAAATAAGCGCGCGGGTGACCGCGCGCGACCCCGTCTCGTCCCTTGCCTTGGAGAATCCCCGATGAAATCCCGTGCCGCTGTAGCGTTTGGTCCCGGCCAGCCGTTGAAGATCGTCGAGATCGACGTCGCCCCGCCGAAGAAGGGCGAAGTGCTGGTCAAGATCACCCATACCGGTGTCTGCCATACCGATGCGTTCACCCTGTCCGGCGATGATCCGGAAGGCCTGTTCCCGGCGGTGCTGGGCCATGAAGGCGCCGGCATCGTGGTGGAAGTGGGCGAGGACGTCACCAGCGTCGCCCCGGGCGACCACGTGATTCCGCTGTACACCGCCGAGTGCGGTGAGTGCCTGTTCTGTACCTCGGGCAAGACCAACCTGTGCGTGGCCGTGCGCGCCACCCAGGGCAAGGGCGTGATGCCCGATGGCACCACCCGCTTCAGCTACAACGGCGAGCCGATCTACCACTACATGGGCTGCTCGACCTTCAGCGAGTACACCGTGGTGGCCGAGGTCTCGCTGGCGAAGATCAACCCCGAGGCGAACCCGGAGCACGTGTGCCTGCTCGGCTGCGGCGTCACCACCGGCATCGGCGCGGTGCACAACACCGCCAAGGTGCAGGAAGGCGATTCGGTGGCCGTGTTCGGGCTGGGCGGCATCGGCCTGGCGGTGATCCAGGGCGCACGCCAGGCCAAGGCCGGGCGCATCTTCGCCATCGACACCAACCCGTCCAAGTTCGACCTGGCCCGGCAGTTCGGTGCCACCGACTGCATCAACCCCAAGGATTACGACAAGCCGATCCAGCAGGTGATCGTGGAGATGACCACCTGGGGCGTGGACCATACCTTCGAGTGCATCGGCAACGTCAACGTGATGCGTGCCGCGCTGGAATGCGCGCACCGTGGCTGGGGCCAGTCGGTGATCATCGGCGTGGCCGGCTCGGGCCAGGAAATCTCGACCCGTCCGTTCCAGCTGGTCACCGGCCGCTCGTGGAAGGGCACCGCGTTCGGCGGCGTGAAGGGCCGCAGCCAGTTGCCGGGCATGGTCGAAGACGCCATGAAGGGCGACATCGAACTGGCCCCCTTCGTCACCCACACCATGGACCTGGAGCAGATCAACGAGGCCTTCGAGCTGATGCATGAAGGCAAGTCGATCCGCTCGGTGGTGCATTACTGAGCCGCACATGCGACTGACCGACCTCTGGACGCGTCCGGCCGTGCCGGCGCGTGATGCCTTGGTCGACCAGATCGAGCAGGCGTTGCGTGCGCTCGGCTGGTTGCAGGGCCCGGTCGGCCCGCCGCGTCACGTCGATTCACCGTTCGGCATCGATGAGATGCCGTTCGAGCATTGGCTGGTGCAGGTCTTCCTGCCGCGGCTGCACGAAGCGCGCCGCGACGGGCAATGGCCGCCGCAGAGCCAGGTGGCGGTGGCGGCGCGACGCAACCTGGACGGCCGGGACGACTGCGAGCCCTTGTTGCACCTGCTGGCGGAACTGGACCATGACATCACTACCGGCGGCGCGCCTGCGCGCGGCCGCCCCTGAAGGAACTCCCATGGAACGCATCGAACATCGCGCCGCCTTCGGCGGTTGGCAGGACGTCTACCAGCACCGCTCGCAGGTGCTGGGCTGTGACATGAAGGTGGCGGTGTACCTGCCACCGCAGGCCGCCTCGCAGAAGCTGCCGGTGCTGTACTGGCTGAGCGGGCTGACCTGCACCGAGCAGAACTTCATCACCAAGTCCGGCGCGCAGCGCTACGCCGCCGAGCATGGGGTGATCCTGGTAGCGCCGGATACCAGCCCGCGTGGTGACGACGTCGCCGACGCCGAAGGCTACGACCTGGGCAAGGGCGCAGGTTTTTACCTCAACGCTACCGAGCAGCCGTGGGCCGCGCACTACCGCATGTACGACTACATCGTGGACGAACTGCCGGCGCTGGTGGAAGCCCACCTGCCGGCAAGCGGTGCGCGCAGCATCAGCGGGCATTCGATGGGCGGCCACGGCGCCTTGGTGATCGCGCTGAAGAATCCGGGCCGCTACCGCAGCGTGTCGGCGTTCTCGCCGATCGTCGCACCGACCCGCGTGCCGTGGGGCCAGAAGGCGTTCACCGCGTACCTGGGCGAAGACCGCAGCCGCTGGGCCGCGTGGGATGCCAGCGAACTGGTGGCCACCGCCGAAGAGAAGCTGCCGCTGCTGGTGGACCAGGGCGGTGGCGACGAATTCCTGGACACCCAGCTGCAGCCGCAGTGGCTGCAGGCCGCCTGCACCGCCGCCGGCCACCCGCTGCAGTTGCGCCTGCAGCCCGGGTACGATCACAGCTACTACTTCATCAGCAGCTTCATCGGCGACCACATCGCGCACCACGCCAAGGCGCTGCACGCGTAAACGCCACCCAACGGATGGCTGCCCGGGCGCGGGACCGATCCCGGGCGTTTCATCCACGCATGGCGTGGATCTACGCAACCAGCCACCACGCATCCCGTGGATCAACCCAACGGACCACGCGTAGAGCCACCCCATGGGTGGCTAGCGCCATGCCGGATGGCTGCTCGGGCGCGGGACCGATCCCGGGCGTTTCATCCACGCATGGCGTGGATCTACGCAACCAACCACCACGCATCCCGTGGATCAACCCAACGGAGCACGCGTAGAGCCACCCCATGGGTGGCTGCCGCCATGCCGGATGGCTGCCCGGGCGCGGGACTGATCCCGGGCGTTTCATCCACGCATGGCGTGGATCTACGCAACCAGCCGCCACGCATCGCGTGCGGATCACCCAACGGATCACGCGTAGAGCCACCCCATGGGTGGCTGCCGCCATGCCGGATGGCTGCCCGGGCGTGGCGCCGATCCCGGGCGTTTCATCCACGCATGGCGTGGATCTACGCGTCTTCTTCTTCGGCCGCCTCGCGGCCCTGCTGGCGGATCAGCGCTTCTTCGCGCGCATCGTTGATGGCGTGGCGCACGCTGTCCAGGTCGATGGTCGATTCGTCGTGCACGAAGGTGCCGGTCAGCGCGCTGTCGGGCAACAGCTCACCCGCTTCGAACATCGCCCACATCTCCTCGCCGTACCAACTGTCCAGCAACTCCGGGGCGAAACGGCCGAGGTAGGCGGTGAGGTTGTTGACGTCGCGCAGCAGCATGCTGCGTGCGGCATTGTTGCCGCCGGCACTGACCACCTGCGGGAAGTCGATCACCACCGGGCCATCCGGGCCCACCAGCACGTTGTACGGCGAGAGGTCGCCGTGGATCAGGCCGCAGCAGAGCATGCGCACCACCTGGCGGACCAGGGTCTGGTGGAACTCCCGGGCCTGGTCAGGCTCTAGTTCCACTTCGCCCAGCCGCGCAGCGGAGAAACCGTCGGCGTCGGTGACCAGTTCCATCACCAGCACGCCATGGTAGTAACCGTACGGCTCGGGCACGCGCACGCCGGCGTCGCGCAGCTGGTACAGCGCGTCCACCTCGGTGTTCTTCCAGGCGGTTTCCTGCTGCTTGCGCCCGTACTTGCTGGCCTTGCCCACGGCACGCGCCTCGCGGCTGCCGCGCACCTTGCGGCCCTCCTGGTACTGCACGCGCTGCTGGAAGCTGCGCTGGGCCATGTCCTTGTAGACCTTGGCGCAGCGCACGTCGTCGCCGCTGCGCACCACGTACACGGCCGCTTCCTTGCCGCTCTTGAGCGGGCGCATTACTTCATCGATCACGCCGTCGTCGATCAGCGCCTGCAGTCCTTGGGGGGTCTTCACGGAATCTCGGGAATGCGGCCGGCGCCGATGCGCCCGCCTGGAAGGGGAAGGGATTTTCGCATCTTCGGGGCGGGCCGGCCATCGGCGGCCCGTTCAAGCGGTTCAGGCGTGGCCCGGGGCGGCTTACGGCAGCCCCTGATCCCCGCGCAGAACCGGGTAGGGGTTGAGCGATTCGCCCTTCCACCACTGCTTTTCCGGCCCCAGCCGGTGGATCTCGAAGTGCAGGTGCGGGGCCTCGGCGCTGGCATTGCCGGTGCTGCCCACGTAGCCGATGACCTGGCCGCGGGTGACCGCCTGCTTCTCGGCCAGCCCGTCCGCGTAGCGCTGGAGGTGGGCGTAGTAGTAGCAGTAGCGGCCGCCCGGCTCGAACTGGTAGACGGTCAGGCCGCCGCGGTCGCTGTCGAACAGCTTCTCGATGGTGCCATCGGCCACCGCCAGCACCGGGGTGCCGGCGGGCGCGAGGATATCGATCGCATCGTGCACCCGACCCTCGCTGCGGGCATCGGTGAAGGTGTCCTGCAGCTGCGCGGCGCCGATGCCCTGCACCGGGAGCAGCAGCGCGCCTGCGCCACCAGGGCTGCCGGCCGGGGCCGCCAACGGTGCAGCGGGCGCGGGTGCCGTCGGTGCCGTCGTCATGCCGGCCATCGCTGCCGGCAACGCACGCGCCGGTGCGGTGAGCGCGGCGGGCTCGGCGCGTGCGGCGGCGGGCAGGGCGCTGGCAGCGGGCGCCGCCAGTCCCGGCGACGGCGCGCGCGGGCCCAGCCACCACCAGCCGACCACGCCGATCACCAGTCCCAGTGCAAGCAGCTTTGGCAGGCTCATCGGCTCACTCCTGCATGACCACCGGTACCGAGGCGTCCACCGCGTCGGCCACCAGCAGTGCATCCCAATTGGTCATGCGCACGCAGCCGTGCGATTCGGTCTTGCCCACGTGGCCCGGCTCGGGCGTGCCGTGCAGCCCATAGTGCGGCTTGGAAATATCGATCCACACCCGCCCGACCGGATTGTTCGGGCCGGGCGGCAGCAGCGCCTTGCTTTCCTTCTTGCTCGCGTCCCAGAACAGCTTGGGGTTGTAGTGGAAGGTGGGGTCGCGCGAGATGCCGAGGATCTTCCATTGCCCGATCGGCAACGGGTCGTGCTTGCTGCCCGAGGACACCGGGAACTGCGCATATACCTTGCCCTGCGCGTCATACAGGCGCAGCGTCGAATCGGACTTGTCGATGACCAGCTTGGCCGCCTTCGGCAACGTGGCCGCGGCGATGTTGGGCACCTGGATTTCGCTGCCGGCCTTGCCCAGGTCCACGCCTGGATTGAGGGCGCGCAGCAGGTCCGGCGAGGCGTGGAAACGCTCGCCCAGTGCTTCCTCCACCGAGGCGAAGCCCAGCGCCTTCAGCTTGGCCTGGTCGGCCGGTTTCTTCGGCACCGGCTGGAACGGGCCAGCCACGTCCTCGGCGGTGAGGGTGTAGCGCGCCAGCGCCGGGGTGGCCTCCGGCTGCAGCGCCTGCCAGGTGGCATCGTCCAGTTCACCGGTCACCTTGAGCCCGCGCGCGGCCTGGAAGCCGGCCACCGCGCGCTTCTGGTTGGAGCCGGGCAGCGCGTCGATCTGGCCCGGCGAGAAATGCGCCCGGTCCAGCAACACCTGCGCGTGGAAGTCAGAGCGCGGGCCGGTGGAGGGCGCGCTGGATTCGGCGATCGGGGCCGGCAAGGTGGCCGGCTGCTGGGCAAGCGCGGGCACCGCGCTGGCCAGGGCAAGGACGAGAAGCGAAAGGGTGGCACGCGGGCGCAAGGGCATCGAAGGCTCCACTACAGGGTCGCCTGCACCTTGCCGCAGCGGCCTGCACGCGGACCGTGAAATCGCTGACGCGCAGCTGAGTGTCCTGTCGTGCACAGGTTGTGAAGCGCATCACATCGCGGATCGGCGCCGCTCCACAAATGCGGTAGGGTGGGCCGACACCGCATCCGGACAGGGGATCGCATGGCGGCAGGCTTGGCGGCGTTGTACATGCTGTGCCACGGAGTGGCCCTGGTGCTGTTGCCTGGCCACGCGCAGGCGGTCTCGTTCTCGTTCCTGGTCGGCGCACCGCTGCTGGCGGCGCTGGCCTGCGCGCGGCGGGCGTGGCGCAGCGACATGCGGGTGGGCTGGCTGTCGCTGGCGCTGGGCATGCTGCTATGGGCCGGCGGCATGGCGCTGAACATGTACCAGGAGATCGGCCTGGGCAACGCCGATGCCACGCCCGGGGCGAGCATGCTGCTGTACGTGTTGTACGGGGTGCCGCTCACCTTCGCGATGGCCCATCCGCGCCACGAGCCGTGGTACCTGATCGTCATCGATGGTGCGCTGGCCCTGCTGCTGGGCTACCTGTTCTTCGTGCACACCTTTTCGTTCGCCACCCTGAGCGACGCGCCGGCGCCGGGCGTGGACAACCTGCGCCTGATGTTCGACATCGAGAACCTGTTCATCGCGGTGTTCGCGCTGGTGCGCTACCTGGCCAGCGGGGATGCCGCGCGGCGCGTATTTTTCCGCACGCTGGCGATCTACGCGTGGCTGTACATGCTGATGGCCCTGTACATCAACCACCTGGCCACCGAGGCCAGCTACGGTGGGCCCACCGACGTGCTGATCGACGCACCGTTCCTGCTGCTGGCGGGGATGGCGCTGCGTGGCGATCCGGAACGCGCCGACACCTCGCCGCGCCGGCTGGCCCTGGCGGTGCGCGCGGGCAGTCCGTTGATCCTGCCAGCCGCGTTGCTGGTGGTCTCGGCGCTGATGGTGGACACGCACGCAGGGTTGGCGGTGGTCGGGTTCGCGATGGCCACGCTGGGCTCCGGCCTGCGCGGGGTGGTCATGCAGGTGCGCGCGATGGAGCGCCAGGACCAGCTGGATGTGCTGGCGCGGGTGGATGGCCTGACCGGGGTGGCCAACCGCCGCCAGTTCGACCAGGTGCTGCAGGCCGAGTGGAGCCGGGCGCGGCGCAGCGGGCAGGGCATGGGGTTGTTGATGGTGGACATCGACCACTTCAAACAGTTCAACGACCGCTTCGGCCACCCGCTGGGGGATGCCTGCCTGCGTGCGGTCGCCACCGCGCTGGCCGGTTGCGCCACCCGCGGCACCGACGTGGTGGCCCGCTATGGCGGCGAGGAATTTGCCGTCGTCGTGCCGTCCACCTCGCGCGAGGGCGTGCTGGCGCTGGCCGAGACGATGCGCCGCGCGGTGGAGCGCCTGCGCCTGGCCGCCCCCGAAGCGGTCGGCCAGATCGGCGTGACCGTCAGCATCGGCGTGGCATGGGTCGGCCAGGTCGGCCTCGCCGATCCCGGGTCGCTGCTGGCCACAACGGACGTGGCGCTGTACGAGGCCAAGCACGCCGGCCGCAATCGCGTGGTTGAAGGCCACCCGCCCGATGCCATGGCCCATGCTGCCCGCCCCACCTGAGCGGTTGCGCGGTGTCGTCGCTCTGGTCGGGCAGCCCGGGGGGCCACGGCGGCTGCCCTGCGCGGCCTGGCCAGCACCGGGGTGGGGCCAATGAGGCGCGATGCTGCCTGCGCAGCAGCTGGCGATCCAGTCAGGTGCGTACCCACGCCGATGGATCAAGCAGGCGCAGTCCCACCGGCGAGAGTGTGGTCAGGCGCAGGCCGAGGCGTGCATCGCGGGCACTGCGCGCGCAGCGTGCCAGTTGGCTGCGCAGGGCGGTGACCTCGGCCGTGTCGCGGTCCACGCGCGGCTGCGGCCGCCGCCATTGCGACAACCGGTGCACGCAGGCAAGCAGGTCCAGTTCGGTGGCACCGATGAATGGCGAACCCGGTTGCAACAGGTCGATCGGTGCCTGGCCAGTCGGCAGCAGGGGCACCAGCTCGGTGAAGGCACGGGTGCCATCGGCGTCCAGTCCCAGGCCATCGAGCAGCGCGACGGCCTCGACGCGGGTGGCCGGATCGCCGACACGGCGCAGCGCGCACAGCAGGCGTTGCTCGACCAGGTTGCAGCGGCGGCCGATGGAGTGATAACTCACCCGCGTGGGCGAGGTGGGGGAGCGATAGGGCATGGCGGGCCTGCAGAAGGATCAGGGGGCGGCGTCACGAACTTCCACCAGCACCGGGCAGGGCGCGTGGTCGATGGTCCAGCGGCCGACGGAACGCTCGAACAGCCGTTCCATGCCGGAAAGATGCCGGTGGCCGATGACAATGAGATCGCAATGGTGTGCGCGTGCGTAGTCGCACAGCACCTGCGCCGGCTCGCCCGCCGGGTGGCTGGCCACGCCGTCCACGCCCTGTTCGCGCAGCTGCGCCAGGGCACTGTCCAACAGGCGCCGGGCCTGGTGGCGCTGGTCCTCGGCGGCGGGGTATTCACGGCGATCGTTGCGTGGGGCGTCATCGTCCAGCGCATAGGCCGGGTCGAGCACGCAGACCAGGTGCAGGCGGGTGCGCGGGGTCGCCAGCGAGGCGGCCAGGGCCAGCACCTGGGCGTGCTGGGGGCCGCCATCGAGGGCGACCAGGAGGGTCTGGAACATGGGCATCTCGCCAGGGGGGAGGCCGATGGTGGCGCAAAGCCAGCACCGCACCCATGCCGTGCGCCGCAGGCATGGGTTGCGTGAAACGCACGGGTGGCGGATTTGGCATGCCGTAAAGTGGATGCCTTCCCGCCCTGACCTGCCGCCGCCATGCCTGACCTGAACCTGCTGCTCGCCCTGGACGTGTTGATCGAGGAGTGCAGCGTGGTTGGCGCGGCGCGGCGGATGAACCTGAGCGCGCCGGCGATGAGCCGCACCTTGGGCCGCATCCGCGAGGCGGTCGGTGACCCGGTGCTGGTGCGCTCCGGGCGCGGGCTGGCGCCCACTCCGCGCGCGTTGCAACTGCGCGAACAGGTGCGCGAGGTGATCGAGCAGGCCCACCTCGTGTTCAACGCCGGCCGCGCGGTCGACATGCTCACCCTCGAGCGCACCTTCAGCATCCGCGCCAACGATGTGTTCATCGGCACCTACGGCGGGCGCATGCGTGAGCTGTTCCAGACCCAGGCGCCGTGTGCGGTGTTGCGCTTCGTGCCCGAGGGCGACGGTGACGACGACGCCATGCAGCAGGGGCGCATCGATCTGCACATCAGCACCGCCGGCCGGCATGGCGCCGACACCAAGGTGCAGAACCTGTTCAGTACCTCGTTCCTGGGCGCCGCGCGCGACGGCCACCCGATCTTCGCCGAGGAGATCAGCGCCGAGCGCTTCGCTGCGTTCCACCACATCGCGGTGTCCCGCCGCGGGGTGTCGCACGGCCCCATCGATGAGGAGCTGGCCGCGCTCGGCCTGGGCCGGCGGGTGGCGCAGATCATGCCGACCTTCCACTCGGCGATCTTCGCCGCCGCCGATTCGGATTTGATCCTGCCGCAGATGCCCAGCGTGATGCTGGGCCGGCTGGAGCGGCTGGGCGTGCCGCTGCGCCTGTTCGCGTTGCCCATCCCGGTGCGCAGCGTGGTTGTCGTACAGGCATGGCATCCGCGGTTGGACAGCGATCTGGCGCATCGTTGGCTGCGGCGCAGCATCAAGGCGATGTGCGACGGGGAGTCCAGCCTCGCGGGCATCTGAGCACGATCGACCGCGCTCCCGGGGGCGACTTCAGGCGTGCGCCTGACGCATTCCAGGATTGGTCGATACAGCATTTTTCGCAGCATCGGCGCTGCCTAGACTGCCGCTCCCTGTCCCGGAGTGGATGCGATGTCCCTGTTGTTTACCGTGCACCGCCCCACGGCCGGTGATGCCCGATGAGTACGCCGGCCGCCGCGCCGATCGCCGCGACCCTGCCGCCGCCCGCGCGCGCCGCGCCTGTGCAGGCGCTGTTCGGCGTGCGCCTGGGCGTTGGCCTGTGCGGCGTGCTGCTGGCGGTATTGATCTCCGGCATCAACGAAAACGTCACCAAGGTGGCGCTGGCCGATATCCGCGGCGCGATGGGCTTCAGCGTCGATGACGGCAGCTGGATCGTGGCGATGTACACGGCGATGTCGGTCAGTGCGATGGCCTTCGCGCCCTGGTGCGCGGTGACCTTCTCGCTGCGCCGTTTCGCGGTGTGCATGATCGCCGCCTTCATGCTGCTGGGGGTGCTGTGCCCGCTGGCGCCGGACCTGCCGTCGTTCCTGATCCTGCGCGCGCTGCAGGGCCTGGCCGGGGGCGCGTTGCCGCCACTGCTGATGAGCGTGGCGCTGCGCTTCCTGCCACCGGGCATCAAGCTGTACGGGCTGGCCGGTTATGCGCTGACCGCTACGTTCGGCCCGAGCCTGGGCACGCCGATGGCCGCCCTGTGGGTGGAGTACGTGGGCTGGCAGTGGGCGTTCTGGCAGATCGTGCCGTGGTGCGTGGCGGCGATCGCCATGGTGGCGTGGGGACTGCCGCAGGATCCGCTGCGGCTGGAGCGCCTGGCCCAGTTCAACGGGCTGGGCCTGGCGCTGGGCCTGCCGGCACTGGTGATGCTGGTGCTCGGCCTGGTCCAGGGGCCGCGGCTGGACTGGTTTGCCTCGCCGCTGATCTGCGTGTTGCTGGGCGGCGGCAGCGGGTTGCTGGTGCTGTTCCTGTACAACGAATGGTCGCACCCGTTGCCGTTCTTCAAGCTGCAACTGTTGGCCAACCGCAACCTGAGCTACGCGCTCATCACCCTGGGCGGCGTGCTGTTCGTGCTGCTGGCGGTGATCCTGATTCCCTCGAGCTTCCTGGCCAAGGTGCACGGCTACCGGCCGCTGCAGACCGCACCGCTGTTGTTGTGGGTGGCCATCCCGCAGCTGCTGGCGCTGCCACTGGTGGCCACCCTGCTCAACCAGCGCCGGGTCGATGCGCGCTGGGTGCAGGCCATCGGCCTGGCGATGCTGGGGCTGGCCTGCTGGATGGGGGCGCAGCTCACCACCGAGTGGAACCGCGACAACTTCATCGTGATGCAACTGGTGCAGATCTTCGCCCAGCCCATGGCTGTGCTGCCCTTGCTGATGCTCGCCACCGGCGGTCTGGCGCCGGCCGACGGTCCGTTCGCCTCGGCCTGGTTCAACACGGTCAAGGGCTTTGCCGCCGTGCTGGCCGGTGGCGTGCTGGAGGCAGCCACCACCGTGCGCAGCCACTTCCATTCCACCGTCCTGGTGGACCGCCTGGGCAACGCGCCGGGACTGGACATCGTCGCTGCGCCGTCGCTCGGCACGCGCCTGCATGCGCAGGTGGTCGCGCTGACCTCGGCCGATCTTTACCTGCTGGTCGCCATGGTCGCGATCGCGCTGATCGCGCTGATCCCGTGGCTGCCCACCCGCATCTTCCCGCCACGTGCCGTGGCCTGAGTTCCAGGAAATCCCCCATGTCCGAGTCCAGAAAACACGTTCCCCTTATCATCGCCCTGGGCGTGGTCGTGCTTGCCACCGGCGGCTGGCTGCTGCTGCGTGACGGCCGCCACCAGCGCACCAACAATGCCTACGTCAGCGCCGACTTCACCGTGGTGGCGCCCAAGGTGGCCGGCTTCGTCAGCGAGGTGCGGGTGGCCGACAACCAGACGGTCAAGGCCGGCGATGTGCTGGCGCGCATCGATGACCGCGATTACCAGGTCGCCTTGACCGCCGCGCGCGCGGACCTGGCCAATTCACGCGCGCAGCTGGCCAATGCGCAGGCCGCGTTGGCCCAGCAGGGCTCGCTGATCGACCAGGCGCGTGCCACGCTGGCGGTCAGCGAATCCGAACTGACCCTGGCCCAGGCCGACCAGCAGCGTTACGGCGCGCTGGCCCGCGATGGCGCCGGCACCGTGCAGAACGCGCAGCAGGCGCAGTCGCACCAGGCGGTGGCCAGCGCGCACCTGCAGCAGGGACGCGCGGCACTGCTTACCGCACGCCAGCGCACTGGCATCCTCGACGCCGGCGTGCAGGCGGCGCAGGCGGCGGTACAGCGCGCCGAAGCCGCCCAGGCGCGGGCCGAGCTGGACCTGTCGCACACGGAACTGCGCGCGCCGATCGACGGCGTGGTCGGCCGCCGCGCGATCCGGGTCGGCGCCTACCTCACCCCGGGTACCGCCGTGCTCGCGGTGGTGCCGTTGCAGCAGGCGTTCGTGGTGGCCAACTTCCAGGAAACCCAGATGACCCGCATGCACGCCGGCCAGGCGGTAGTACTGCAGGTGGATGTGTTTCCCGGGCAGCCGTTGCGCGGCCACATCGACAGCATCGCCCCGGCCACCGGGGTGACCTTCGCCGCGGTCGCGCCGGAAAACGCCACCGGCAATTTCACCAAGGTGGTGCAGCGCATTCCGGTCAAGATCGTGCTGGACAAGGACCAGCCGCTGCTCGGCCAGCTGCGTGCAGGCATGTCGGTGGAGGCCAGCGTGGACCTGGACAGTGGCCGCCGCGGCCTGCCGGGAGAAGGGGCGTGACCGGCGCGGTGCAGTGGCGGGCGCTGTCGCTCGGCGTGCTGTGCGTGGCGCTGTCGGCCTGCACGCTCGGGCCGGATTTCGTCCGGCCAGCCGCCGCGTTGCCCACCCGGTGGGACGGCGTCGCGGTGGAGCACGATGCGTTCGCCAGCGACGCGCAATGGTGGGCAGGCTTCGAGGATCCAACATTGGCTGCCTTGGCTGTGCAGGCCCGGCTGGCCAACCTGGACATCCAGTTGGCCGCCAACCGCGTGCAGCAGAGCCGCGCCGCGCGTGGCGTCAGCGCCGCCGACCGGCTGCCCGCGCTCGGCGCGACGGCCAGCGGAGTGCGGGCCCGCAACAGCGAAGTGGGGCTGAGTGATCCGTCCGGCCATGGTGGGCGCGAAGACTACGGCCTGTTCCAGGCCGGAATCGGGTTGAGCTGGGAACTGGACCTGTGGGGCCGCGTGCGCCGCCAGCTGGAAGCGGCCGATGCGCGCGTGCGGATTGCCGACGAGGACGCGCATGCGGTGCAGACCGTGGTGCTCGCCGAGACCGCGCGAAGCTACCTGCAGTTGCGTGCCACCCGCCAGTTGCTGGCGATCACCGAAGACAACCTGCGCATTGCGCGCGACATCGCGCGGCTGACCGGGGCGCGCCAGTGCCAGGGCGTGGCCAGTACGCTGCAGGTGGCCAGCGCGGCGGCGCAGGTGGCCGCGCTGGAGGCGCGCGTGGCGCCGTTGCAGCACCGCGACGCGCAGCTGCGCAATGCCCTGGCGATGCTGCTGGGCCAGCCGCCGCACGCGCTCGACGCCCAGCTCGCCGACGCCCGCCGCGATTGGCCGGCACTGCCGGCGATGGCCACCGGCCTGCCCAGCGAACTGGCCGAACGGCGCCCGGACATCCGCCGCGCCGAGGCGGCGCTGCATGCCGCCACCGCCGCGATCGGCGTGGCCAAGGCCAGCTTCCTGCCGCGCATCAGCCTCACTGGCGATGCCGGGTTCCAGTCGCAGCAGCTGGATGCCCTGGACGGCTGGAACGCGCACCGTTTCAGCATCGGGCCGGCGATCAGCCTGCCGCTCTTCCAGGGCGGTCGCCTGAAGGCCACCCTCGCCGTGAGCCGGCTGCAGCAGCAACAGGCGGCGATGCAGTTCCAGCGCACGGTGCTGCAGGCCTGGCACGAAGTGGACGATGCGATCGATGGCTACGCAGCCGAGCAGCAGCGCGGAGCGGCGCTTCAGGAGGCCGTGGCGGAGAGCGAGCGCGCACTGGGCGCGGCGCGACGCCAGTACCAGGCTGGCGTGGTGGACATGCTCGACGTGCTCAGCACCCAGCGCATTGCGCTGGACAACCAGGCTGCGCTGGCCAACAGCCAGGCCGCGGCGGCGATCGCGCGGGTGGACCTGTATCGCGCGCTGGGCGGGGGCTGGCAGCCGGTGGCCGACGGGGCCGGTGCGTCGCGCGCATCGTCCGCGTCAGGGGCGCCGGGCCTGCACGCTTCTGCCAGGTGAGGGCGTGGCCACCGGCGTGTCCGGGCGTCGGCCGAGCAGGCGATAAGGGACGGCCGCGATCATCAGCAGTGCCACCCCCGTCCCCATCATGGACAACACCGGGTGTTCGACGGGCCCGCTCCAGCACTTCTCCATCAGCAGCAAGCCCATGCCGATGCACGGGCCGCCCAGCATGAGCAGGATGCAGCCACGCGCGATCGGGCTGCGGATCTCGTAGTCGACGGCGGCGGCCCGGGGGGCGGGCGGTTGCGGCCCGCGGGACGGGGTGCGGGGCCGCGGCCGGGTCGAGGGACCGTCCACCGGCCCGTCGCCGGGCGCAGGCGTTTCCGGCGCCAGCAGTTCGTCGAGGTTGGTGCGTTCGAGCAGGGAGGTGAGCGTCGGATCCACGGGAAGGCCCATGTGCAGAGGCCGCCTGTCTGGCGGCCCCGTTGGCTGGCGGTGACAGCGGTGGCAGGTGCGGTCGGCACGTTACCACCGTGACGTCCTTCAGCGCACGTCGCGCAGTTCCCAGTGGTGGCCGGCCAGCATGCGCAGGCGCTGCTTGAACACGTCGCTGTCGATGCGGGTGGTGGCGACCAGGTTGATCCGCAGGTCATCCTGCGAACCGGTCACGGTGGCGTCGGGGTCGGTTGCGCCCCACTGCGCTTCCACCGCGTCCGGGTCGGGCTGCTTGGCGCGCCACTTCTCGAACAGCGCGGTGCTGCGCAGCGCGTCCTGCAGTTCTTCGGCGAAGCCGGCCGCGCTCTGCGAATGGAAGGAAAGGTCGGAATCGTTGCCGCGGGCCTTGGACGGGTCCGGCAGGCTGATGTGGTACTGCGCTGACATGGTTACCTCCGTTGAATGCTGCAAGGCTGGCAGAGGCGCAGTGCAATCGGCGTGCACATCGCGCTCAGCCGCTGAACGTATGCGGGCCATCGGCGAAGCCGACGGTGACCGCGCCCTTGCCGACGTTGACCATGCCGGTCAGGCTCATCACCGCCTCGAACACCTGCACCCCGTGTGTCTCGCAGGTCTGGCGCAGGTTGGCGTAGCCGGGCAGGGCCTGCAGGTCGGCCAGTTCGCCGCCGTAGCTCAGGCACACGGTGGGCGTCATCAGCCCGGCCGTGACCCGCTGCCCGACGAAATCGAACAGCTTCTGCACCGCGTTGTCGAAGCCCTTGATCTTGGCCACCGGTCCGGTTTCGCCGCGGTAGCCATGCAGCACCGGCTTGATGTCCAGCGCGCTGCCCAGCGCGGCGCTGAGCAGGCCCACGCTGCGGTCGCCCTTGTGCCGGGCGCGGGCGCGCATGTAGTACAGGTCGCGGGTGACCATGTAGCCGTGCACGTTCTGCGCCAAGGCTTCCAGCCGCTCACGGATCTGCTGCACGCTGGCCCCGCTCTCGCGCAGGCGCACCGCTTCCACCGCGGTCACGCCCTGGGCGGCGAACAGGTTCTGGGTATCGAGCACGCGCAACGCGAACGGCGAGTTGAACCCGGCCGCCTGGCGCACCGGCTTGTAGTCGTTGAGGATCGCGAAGCTGGCCTGCATGGCGTTGTCATGGATCGGGCTGCGGGTGCGGGTGATCGTCATGCAGAACACATGGTCGTAATCGATCACCAGCTTGCCCAGGAACAGATCCCGGATCTGGGTGACGCTGAACGGGATGGTCTCCGCCTCGGCGCCGTGTTCGGCAACGTGGGCGTGCAGGAAACTCAGCGTGGCCTGCTCGTCGCGGTGGTCGGCAAGCACGGCTTCGCCAATGCGCACCGTGATCGGCAGCAGCACGATGTTGTGCTGTTCAATGAAGTCCTGCGGCAAATCGCAGGCAGAGTCGACGACAATTCCGATGCGCATCCTGGGCCCCCTCCGGGCAGGTTGTAGGTTCGGAAATGTGAAAGCTATCCCAAAAACGACCGGCCTGCCTGAGCCGCCAGTCAGCTTGAGGGGCGGCTGCGCTCGACGGCGACCGGCAGGGCGTCGATCCGGCTCCATTCGCCGCGCTGCAACATGCCCGGGTCGGCCAGCACTGCCTGGATCAGGCCGTGCGCTTCGTTGCCCCAGAACAGTTCGCCGTCGATGGATAGGGTGGGCACCCCCGAATACGCCGGCGCTGATCGCCGCCTCGGTGTTCTGCCGCAGCTGCTCCTTCACCGAGGGCGCCGAGACCGCCGCAGCCACGTCGGCCACGTCCAGCATGGCGCCGGGCAGGGCCAGCGCGGCGGCGCTGTCGGCGGCATGGCCATCGCGCCAGATCCAGTTGAACAGGATGTCCACTGCCCGGTGGCTGGCCTCGGCGGCCAGGCACAGCCGCAAGGCCGCGAGCGGGTTGAACGGGTGGCCCGGCGGGAAGCGCAGCGGCACCGCCTGCTGCTGCGCCTGCCACAGCACCTGGCGGTAAGTGAAGCGGCGCTTGGCCGGGATCTCGGCCGGGCCGAGGTTGCCCAGGTGGTGCAGCACGGCCCCGAGCGCGATCGGCACCGGGATGATCTGCTCGAACTGCGGCAGCGCCTTGAGCTGCTGCCAGTGCAGGTAGGCGAACGGGGAGACGAAATCGAAGTACCAGCGCAGCGCCATGGCGCGTCCTTTCAGGCAGGGGCGGCGAGGGGAGCTCCCCCGCCGCGGAAGGGGGCTCAGCGCGAGTATGCGCGCGGCTCGGCGGTGGCCGGGGCCAGGTAGCGGTCGCGCAGCTCGGTCTGGCGCGAACGCATCGGTATTGCCCGGCCACCCAGCCAGACCTGCTCGGCATAGTGGCCCACGTCCAGCGGATCGCCTTCCCACAGCACCAGGTCGGCCAGCTTGCCGACCTCGATGCTGCCGATCCGGTCGCCCACGCCCAGCACCTGCGCCGGCACCCGGGTCAACCCGGCCAGCCCGTCCTGCCAGGGCAGCCCGTTGGCCACCGCGTTGCCGGCCAGTTGCCGCATCTTGCGCGCGTTGTGCGAGGCATCGTCGCGCTGGGCGAAGCTGACCTGCACCCCGGCCGCGCGCAACCGCGCGGCGTTCTCCAGGGTCGCGCCGAGCTGGTCGAAGCTGCTCGGCAGGTTGCCCAGCGCATCCACGAACACCGGCACGTTGGCCTGCGCCAGTTGCGGTGCCAGGCGCCAGGCCTCGGCGCCGCCGGCGATGGCGATCTTCAGTTTCTCGCGCGTGGCCCAGCGCAGCAGCTGGCGGATGTCGGCGGCGCGGTCCACCTGCACCACCAGCCGGCCCTGGCCCGCGAGGTAGCGGGCCAGCGTGGCGCGCCCGGCCGGCGTCAGCAGCGCATGCGGCGAATCGGCCGGCACCCGGCCGCGGGCTTCGCTGACCATCTGCTCCAGCAGCATCCACTGCGCGGCACGCGAGCTGCCGGTCAGTTCCGCCCCGGATGCGCCCAGGCGGATGTACAGCGCCAGCGGCCCGATCGGATCGGCGCTGCCATCCAGCCGCACCACCCCGCCCTGGCCGGCGATGAAGGCACCGCCGCTGTTGGCCCCCAGCGCGGTGAACCCGATCCCGTCCAGCCGCGCCACCGGGATCAGCACCGAGGCCGGGTTGTAGGCCAGGCTGACGTCGAATTCCGGGCGCAGCGGCTGGTCGGCCAGCTTCAGCGCGCTGTCCACCGTGGTCGATTCACCGGACACCTCGTCGATGCCGATGTCGGTGATGCCGCCGAACAGGGCCGGGGTCAGCGGCTTGCCGGCGGCCTCGACCACGCTGGCCCCGGCCGGCGCCGACAGGCCCGTGCCGACCGCGCGGATGATGCCGTCCTGGACCAAGACGTCGGTGTGTTCCAGGCTGCCGCGCGCGCTGGCGGTATGCACGGTGGCGTTGCGCACCAGCAGGTCCTGCGCCTGCGCCGGCAGGACCGCCAGCAGGAGGGTGGCGCCGAGCCATGCCCGGCAACGCGCGGGAATACCCGACGACCGGCTCATGGCTGCGCCTCCTGGCCCAGCATGAAGTCCGACAGCGGCTGCCGCCGCGCATCGCCCCGCTCGTAGACCTGGTGGCCGTCGATGTAGACCTGCTCGGCCTGCGCATAGGAACTGAACGGGCTGCCGTTCCACACCACCACGTCGCCCATCTTGCCCGCCTCCAGGCTGCCGGTCTGTTTCTCCACGCCCAGCGCGCGCGCGGCGTTGTGGCTCAACCACATCATCGCGCGCTCGGGCGCGATCTGGATCCCGGCGCGGCGCGCATTGGCGATCACCTTGGCCGCTTCCTGGTTGAGCCGCTGGATGCCTTCGGGCGAATCGGAATGCACGATCGCGCAGCTGTTGGGCGGGCGGTCGACCAGGGCGATGTTGTCCTGGATGCCGTCGAAGGCCTCCATCTTGAAGCCCCACCAGTCGGCCCAGAGCGCACCGCAGACCCCCTCGGCCGCCAGCCGGTCGGACAGCTTGTAGGCCTCCACGGCATGGTGGAAGGCGGCGATCTTGAAGCCGAACTCCTTGGACAGGTCCAGCATGGTGGCCATTTCATCGGCGCGGTAGCAGTGGATATGCACGCGGATGTCGCCCTGGATCGCGCCGGCCAGGGTGTCCAGCTTGAGGTCGCGCTTGCCACCGGCATCGCCGGCGCTGTCGCCCTTGTCGTCGCCGCCGAACCAGCGCTTCTTCTTCGCCGGCTTCTTCGGCGCGTTCTTGGCGAGGTACTCGCTGGCGTCGATGAAGGCGGCGCGGTAACCGGCCACGTTGCCCATGCGCGTGCCCGGGGCCACGCCCTTGCCGCCGCCATAGACACGCTTGGGGTTTTCGCCGCAGGCCATCTTCAGGCCCCAGGGCGCCCCCGGGAATTTCATCGCCTGGTAGGTGGTGGCCGGTACGTTCTTCAAGGTGACGCCACGGCCGCCGACCAGGTTGGCCGAGCCGGGCAGCACCTGCATGGACGTCACCCCGCCGGCCAGCGCCGCGGCAAAACCGGGGTCCTGCGGCCACACCGAGTGCTCGGCCCACACATTGGCGGTCACCGGCGCGGTCATCTCGTTGCCGTCGCTGTGCGCACTTACCCCGGGGCTGGGGTACACGCCCAGGTGCGAATGCACGTCGATGATGCCGGGGGTGACCCACTTGCCGCGCGCGTCCACTTCACGCGTGCCGGCCGGGGCGGCCAGCGCCGTGCCGACCGCGGCGATGCGGCCATCGCGCAGAAGCACGTCGGTCTGCTCCAGGCGGGCACCGGTGCCGGTGAGCACGGTCGCATTGCGGATCAGCACCGGCGCCGAGGCGATCGCCGCGTAGGTGCTGGGGTAGGGGTCCTGCACGAAGCGCGACGCCGCGGGCGCCGACGGTGCGGCGAGCGAGAACAGCGCCAGGCCCAGGCCGGCGGTCAGTCGTGTGCGCATGTTTCCCCGGTGCGGCATGGACGGATCGGGCGACGCTAGCCGGTACCCGGTGCGTTTGCCAAGTGGCGAAGCTCATGCGCGCGGTGCCGCCCGCGGTGACGGACGCATCACTGTGGGGGATTCCCTGATACTCATTTGCTTCGCCAATGGTTAGCGTGTTGATGTCCGAAATTTTGGATGGCGCGTCGTACGGGTTGTGTATGCCGCGTCACACCGTGGCAGGGCCGCCATCTGCGACGGTGCAGGAGGAGGAATCAGGTCGCCCGCAGGCGATCCACACGGACGTACACCGACGGGCATCCGTCGTGTCGGCTTATGCCCACAAATTGTAAAAGTTTTGTGAGCAATCGATTACGCTTGGCATGCGTGTCATATGGAATGGCATGCATTTTTCTGTGCGGCTGCCGATATCGCTTGCGGTAGTGCAGCCCGAATCACTTCAAGGAAGTAGTCTCAAGATGACCCACGTTTCTTCGTCCCGCGTCACCGCACGTCGTCGTCCGTCGCCGAGCCTGCTGGCATCGGCCATCACCGGAACCCTGCTGGCCGCCCTCGCGGTACCCGCGCTGGCCAGTCCCGCCGTCGACACCCTTTCCACCTACCAGCAGCAGCGCGCCCTGCAGCGCGCGGCCTTCAGCCTGGACCTGCCGACGGCCACGCTCGCCAACATCGGCGGCATCCAGCCGGCGGCCGCCCCGGCCCCGGGCCCGATCAACGGCACCCCGGGCAACGCCGAAAGCTGGCGCAGCGCCGAGTTCAACGCCGACTGGGGCCTGGGCGCGATCAACGCCGATGCCGCCTACGCGCGCGGCCTGACCGGCAAGGGCATCCGCCTGGGCGTGTTCGACAGCGGCTCTGGCCTGGACCACCCGGACTTCGCCGGCAAGGACCACCGCAGCCTGCGCATCGCCGACCTGCTGCCCGACGGCACCCGCTGCACCAACACCACGCTGATCGATGGTCCCGATGCCTGCTTTGCCAGCGACGGCGACGACGTCTCGATCGAGTACGTCACCTACGATCCCAGCGTGCCGCAGGCGATCCGCGACATCATCGAGTCCGATCCCCGCTACCTCCAGGCCGGTATCCATTTCCAGACCCATGGCACGCACGTGGCTGGCACCATCGCGGCCAACCGTGATGGCAACGGCACCCATGGTGTTGCCTTCGGCGCGGACCTGACCGCGGCCAAGCTGTTCTTCAACAGCGCCCAGATGTGGACGGACGTGGGCGGTGGCGATTACCGCGTCGTCAGCGTGGGCGGCATCGGCCCGGACGACAGCGCGTTCGAAGACATGTACGCGCAGATGAACGACCAGGGCGTGCGCGCGATCAACCACAGCTGGGGCCTGACCAACGAGCCGACCGACCTGGCCACCCTGGACCTGCTGTACGCCAACAATGCCGAGTACCTGGACATCTTCGCGGAAGGTTCGCGTAGCAAGGGCATGATCCAGGTGTGGGCCGCCGGCAACAACAATGCCAACGCCGCCACGCCGGAACAGGCACCGATCGCAGGCATCTACGCCTCCCTGCCGCGTCTGTTCAGCGACATCGAGCAGGACTGGCTGAGCGTGGTCAACGTTCGCCAGGACCAGGCCGGTGGCTACGTGCTGGACATCAGCTCCAACCGCTGCGGCTTCAGCGCCAACTGGTGCCTGGCTGCACCGGGTACCGACATTCTGTCGACCGTCTACGGCAGCGATTCGGCGCTGGATGCCCAGCTGCTCGCGGACGCGCAGGGCAATGTCCTGCTGGACGTGCTCGAGCGCGTGCCGACCTACAGCTACGACGTGATGACCGGCACCTCGATGGCGGCACCGCACGTCACCGGCGCGCTGGGCCTGCTGTTCGAGCGCTTCCCGTACCTGACCAGCGCGCAGGTGCGTGACGTGCTGCTGACCACCGCCACCGATCTCGGTGCGACCGGCGTGGACGACGTCTACGGCTGGGGCCTGATGAATCTGGCCAAGGCCGTCGAAGGCTACGGCGAGCTGCGCGTGGACACCGACGTGGTGATGAACACCAAGGCCGGCGGCCTGAAGGTGTGGGAAGGCGATGCGTGGGACGACTGGACCAACGACATCGGCGGCCCGGGCAGGCTGACCAAGTCGGGCATCGGCTGGCTGCGCCTGAGCGGCGACAACAGCTTCAATGGCGCGATCGTGCGTGAGGGCGTGCTGGAGCTGGACGGCGTCAACACGCTGACCTCCTCGCTGGACGTCACCGGTGGCCAGTTCCTGCTCAACGGCACGCTGCGCGACATGACCTTGATCAACATCGGCGGCAGCAGTCGCGTCAATGCTAGCGGCGTGCTCGACAACACCGACCTGTACATCACCGGTGGCGTGGTCTCGTTCAATGGCGTGCAGACCGGCGGCACCACGCTCGTGGGCGCCAAGGGCACCCTGAAGGGCGTCGGCACCCTCGGCGACACCCGCGTCGAGGGCATCATCGCGCCGGGCAACTCGATCGGCACGCTGACCATCAACGGCAACTACGTGCAGACCGCCAGCGGCGTCTACCAGGCCGAACTGGCCCCGGGCAGCCGCAGCGACCAGCTGCACGTCACCGGCACCGCCACCCTGGACGGCACCCTGAAGGCACTGCCGGAAGCGGGCTATTACTACCTGGGCGAGCAGTTCAACTTCCTGGTGGCCGATGGCGGCGTCAACGGTCGTTTCGCGACCACCGACTTCAGCGCCTTCTCGCCGTTCCTGCAGTTCAACATGACCTATGACGCACAGGGCATGCGCATCGACGTGACCCGTGGCAATGCGTTGTCGGCCGCTGCCGAAACCGCTAACCAGCTCGCGGTGGCCAATGCCGCCGATGGCCTGGCATTCAACCAGGGCCTGCCCAAGCCGCTGACCCAGCTGTTCCCGGCGCAGGTCGGCGCGGCACTGGATGCGTTGAGCGGTGAAGTGCATGCCGCCGCGCCGATGGCGCTGGTGGAAAGCAGCCGCTACCTGCGCGATGCCGCGCTCAGCCGCAGCATCGGTGCACGTGCACCGGGCGCTGACGACGGCGCGGTCAGCGGTGCCTGGGTGCAGGCGATCGGTGGCAGCGGCAAGCTGGACGGCGACGCCAACGCGGCGCGTACCGAAAGCAACAGCAACGGCCTGCTGGTCGGTGCCGACCACCAGTTCGGCAACGGCTGGCAGGTGGGCGGGCTGATCGGTACCGGTCGTACCGACAGCAAGCAGGGCCAGGGCCGTCGTGCCCGCGCGGAAATCGACAACACCCACTTCGGTGCCTACGTGGGCAACCAGTGGGGCGGTTTCGGCCTGCGCGCCGGCCTGGGCTACACCCGTCATGACGTGGACAGCAAGCGCGAACTGGCCTTCGCCGGTTACCAGGACACGCTGACGGCCCGTTACGACGCCAAGACCCGCCAGGTCTTCGTCGAGGGTGCCTACCGCATCGGCGGCGCCGAAGCGGGCCTGGAGCCGTACCTGCAGCTGGCCCGCGTCGAAGTGGACGTGGACGGCATCAACGAGCAGGGAGGCGCTGCGGCGCTGCACGGCAACGTGGGCGACACCCGCAGCAACGTCGGCACCGCCGGCGTGCGCTTCGACCGTGGCCTGAAGGCATCCTGGCAGCAGGAGAGCTGGCTGCACGTGCGCGGTGGCGTCGGCTACCGTCGCGCCTGGGGCGACCGCAACCAGGTCGCCGACCTGGCGCTGGGCAGCGGCAACGGCTTCACCGTCAGCGGTGCCGCCATCGCCGACCACGCGGTGGTAGCCGAGCTGGGCCTGTCGGCCTGGCTGAGCCCGCGCAACCAGCTGGAACTGGGCTACAACGGCCAGTTCGGCAGCGAGTCGCGCGACCACGGCGTGACCGCCCGCTGGTCCGTGCAGTTCTGATCGGGCACTACCGGTAACGGGAAAAAGGCGGCCAATGGCCGCCTTTTTCTTGTCTGTCTCCCAGCCACGTTGCAGGGACGAAGCGCGTTCTTGAGCTTTCCAGGCGCTGGTCGGTGGGTCGGGCGCTGGGCACCCAGACCCTTTCCGGCGATGCCTCCGGCGTCGGCCTGCAGCCGCCACCTCACCCTTTATTTCGCCTCCGGGGGCAGGGGGCCAAGCGCCCGACCCACCGACGGCCTTCCGAAACCAGCTTTCCTACTTGTTTCCGCAAGCCGAGCCCCGTAGCGGCCGGTAGGCCCCTGGGCAAAATAAAGGAGGAGGCCGCTCCGCGGCCGGGGGACATTTGCACCAGGGGCCTACCGGCCGCTACGGGGCCCTCACGCGCGCGACAGGGCCCTCACGCACGCGACAGACCCGATCGGAAACGCCCCCGCAATCCACGCGCCGCACGAACTGCATGGCGCGCACGCGCACCGTCGTCCACCGTCCGCCACGGCCCTTGGAACCGATCGCTCCCTGCCACGGGAAGAAGAACCTTTTTTGCTTGCTTGTTGCTTCCCCATCCCCAGAATAGGCGCACATGAATCATGTGCCGGACGGAAATCGCGGGATGAAGAACAAGCAGGAAATCGTTGAAAACTGGCTGCCGCGGTACACCGGCGTGCCCCTGGATAAATTCGGCCAGCACATCCTGCTGACCAATTTCGGCGGCTACCTGCACACGTTCTCGCACCTGACCGGTGCGCCCGTGCAGGGCATGGACCGGCCGATGGCCAGCGTGACCAGCGACGACATCACCCTGATCAACTTCGGCATGGGCAGTCCCAACGCGGCCATCGTGATGGACCTGCTGTCGGCGGTGATGCCCAAGGCGGTGCTGTTCCTGGGCAAGTGCGGTGGCCTCAAGCGCAAGAACCAGTTGGGCGACATGATCCTGCCGATCGCCGCCATCCGCGGCGAGGGCACCTCCAGCGACTACCTCCCGCCGGAAGTACCGGCCCTGCCGGCCTTCGCACTGCAGCGCGCGGTGTCCACCACCATCCGCGACCTGGGCCACGATTACTGGACCGGCACGGTCTACACCACCAACCGCCGGGTCTGGGAACATGACGAGGCGTTCAAGGAAAAACTGCGGCTGATGCGCTGCATGGCCATCGACATGGAAACCGCCACCCTGTTCGCAGCCGGCTTTGCCAACCACATCCCGATCGGCGCCCTGCTGCTGGTGTCCGACCAGCCGATGATCCCCGACGGGGTCAAGACCGAGGCCTCCGACGCCAAGGTCAGCTCGCAGTTCGTCGAAAACCATATCCAGATCGGTATCGAGGCGCTTAAGCTTATACGGCGCAACGGCAAGTCGGTCCGCCACCTGCGCTTTGACGAGTGATGGCAATCGCACCGGCGGGCGTCTTGGGGACGCACCGCCCTCAGGGGTAGTGAATGGACGTGGCGGCACAAGTGGTGGAGTTCTGGCGCAACGCCGGCCCACAACAATGGTTCACGCGCGATGACGCGTTCGATGCGCGGTTCCGCCAGGCGTTCCTGGACGAACACGTCGCCGCGGCCCGGCGTGCGCGCGAGCATTGGCTCGGCAGCGCCGACGGCGCGCTGGCGTTGATGATCCTGCTCGACCAGTTCCCGCGCAACTGCTTCCGCGACACCGCCCACTCCTACGCCACCGACGGCCTGGCCCGGCACTACGCCATGCGCGCGGTGGAGGAGGGCCTGGACCTGCAGCTTGTGCCCAAGCTGCGCGCCTTCATCTACCTGCCGTTCGAGCACTCCGAGGATCCGCAGGACCAGGAGCGTTCGGTGGCCATGTTCGATGCGCTGGGCGACAAGGAATACCTGCAGTACGCCGAACTGCACCGCGACATCATCCGTCGCTTCGGCCGCTTCCCACACCGCAACGCGGTCCTGGGCCGCATGCCGACCGCCGCCGAGCTGGACTATCTGGCCGAGGGCGGTTTCGCCGGCTGACGCCTGCGGAATTCAACTACGCAGGGACGTCAGCGAGTCGTGGGTGCCCCAATGGCGCGAAGGCTGAACGTCTGCGCGCCCGCGCGGTTGCCCGGTGGCCTTGGAAGAGCGAAGGATCGAAGCGTGCATCGCGCGTGTGCTGCCGCTGCGTTCGAGCCGCTTTTTCAACGCGCACCAGCCAACTGTCCAAGGGCGGGTGCGGGTGGGCGTGCGGGACCCGTTTTGCGCCATGGATGGCGCAAAAGGAGCCTACAGGGATGTACTTGCGGCGTGTCCCGCATGCCCGCCCGTATCCGCCCAAGCCAGTACAGCCGCGCACTCGCCGCCGTTGCCCCGGCCGTTGCGTTCAACAAAAAAACGCCGGCATTGCCGGCGTTTTTTGTTCAAAACATCGCAACCGACGATCAGTACTTCGGCACGCTGTTGTCCACATCGTTCGACCAGGCGTCGATACCGCCGGTGATGTTGTGCACGTTGCTGAAACCCAGCGCACGGAACTGCTCGGCTGCCTGCGCGCTGCGGCCGCCGTGGTGGCACAGGAAGCCCAGCGCGGTGTCCTTCGGCAGCGCTTCCAGGCGCGCGCGGTTGTCGCCGTCGAACGTCTCGAACGGCGCGTCGATCGAAGCGATCGCGCGCTCGTCGGCCGGACGCACGTCCACCACCATCAGGCGGCCCGCGCGACGCTGGTCGTCCGCATCGCGCACCGACAGCTCCTTCACCGCGCGCGGCGCGTTCGGGTTGTCGATCGCCAGGCCCTTGCCGCGGATATCATCCACCCAATCGATGGTGATGCCCTCGGCGCGGCGCGCGCTGGCCAGATCGAACTGCACCCGCAGCCCGTTCGATTCGGCCGCGATCGCGTTGTCGTCATGCGGTGCCAGCTGGAAGTTCGGCTGGAAGTTGGCATCGATGCCCAGCTGCAGCGACGCGCCCGGCGCGTCGGCCAATGCGCCACGCAGCATCTCCACCGCCGCCGGCGTCACCGTGATCGACGGCGCCGTGCGGTCCGGCGCGGCCAGCCCGAGCATGCTGCTCAGCTCACCGCTGCCGGCCATCTGCAGCAGGATATCGCTGCCACCCACCAGCTCGCCATCGATGTACAGCTGCGGGATCGTCGGCCAGTCGCCGTAGGCCTTGATGCCTTCGCGGATTTCCTGGTCGGCCAGCACGTTGACGTGGGCAAAGTCCACGCCCAGGTCCTGCAGCGCGCCCACGGCCTTGGCCGAGAACCCGCACTGCGGCATGCCCGGCTGCCCTTTCATGAACAGCACGACGCGGTTGGCGTTGAGGATGGTTTCGATGCGCGAGCGCAGGGCGGGATCAAGGGACATGACGGTCAGGGTCCGGCGTTTGGAACCGGACATTCTACGCGGCATGGCATCATGGGGCATGACCGTACCGGAAACGTTGCATCGCATTCCCCGGCGCCCCTGGCGCTGGTTGCCGTGGCTGCTGCTCTCCCAGCTGCTCGTCGCGGCCGCCTGGCTGCGCCTGGGCTGGCCCGTCGGCCTGCCCCTCATGGTGGCCTCCCATGCCCTGTTCATGGTGCCCGTCTTCCTGCCCAACAGCCGCTTCTATGCGCCCGTGCTGAGCCGCCTGCCGGGCAGCGCCCCGCGGGTCTGGCTCACCATCGATGACGGCCCGTCCGACCAGACCCCGGCCGTACTGGACCTGCTCGACCGCTACCAGGCCAAGGCCACCTTTTTCCTGGTCGGCGAGCGCGCCCTGGCCCAGCCCGACCTGGTGCGGCAGATGCTGGCGCGCGGGCACACCCTGGGCAACCACAGCCACCGCCATCCGCAGACCCGCTTCTGGCGGTTGGGGCCGGCCGCGATGGCCGCCGAGATTGGCGAGTGCCAGAAGGCCTTGACCGCCATCACCGGGCAGCCGCCGCGCTGGTACCGCTCGGTGGTGGGCATGACCAACCCCTTCGTGGCGCCGGCCCTGCAGCAGTGGCAGCTCACCCGGGTTGGCTGGAGCGCGCGCGGCTACGACGGCGTCGATTGCCAGCCGGCGGCGGTAGTGGAACGCATCGCCGCCCAGCTCGGGCCCGGCGCGATCGTGCTGCTGCACGAGGGCGCCGCCCACGGGCACAACCTGGCCATCATCGAAGCGGTGTTGCAGGCGCTGCAGGACCGTGGCCTGCGCGCCGAACTGCCGGACGCCACGCTCAGCTGATCAGCCCCAGCAGCAACAGCCCGGCCGTGCCCAGCAGCGCGCCGCAGGAGAACACCAGGCCGAGGATCGCCAGCACCTTGCGCCGGTCGCGCTGCAGCACCCCGGCCACGCCCAGCGCCAGCGCCACCAGCTCGACCAGGCCGGCGCCGATGATGCCCAGCCCGATCATCACGGTCGCCGGCGCGCCTTCGTCCATGCCGCCCGGGGTACTGAGCTCGGCGACGCCGGCCAGCACGATCAGCAGGAACATCAGCACCCCGCCGCCCAGCGACAGGATGAACGAGGCAATGCCCAGTCCGGAATGACGGATCTGCATGGGAACTCCTTGCAAGCAGACGTGCGGGCTCAGGCCCGCGACAGCTTTGGCTGGCGCAGGCGGCCAGCGGGTGCGAGTGGATCCACTGCTGGCGCATCCAGCTGCCCAGCGACAACTGCGCCAGCAGCAGGGTGATCGACAGGCCCAGCGCCAGCACGCCGGTGACCCGGCGGCGGCGATGCTGCAACAGGCTGCCGATACCGATCAACGTGGCCAGCACCGCCAACCCGACGCTGACGCACAGCACCACCAGCAGCACCACCGGCACCTCACGCATCTCGGCATGGGCCGGGGTATGCGCGTAGTGCGCGCTGATGGCGAACATCACCAACCCGCACACGCTGATCACCAGTGCGGCGATGCCCAGTGCGGAATGGCGGGGCGAAGGTGGGGTCATGCGGGCTCCATGCCGGTATCGGGGCGCGAGTATGCGCGCGTGCGGCGCGCGACGCGACCCTCAGCCGGCCGCGGCACGTTCGGCGCAGACCAGCCAGTTGTTGAACGGCGTGTTGCCGTACAGCGGGGTCATCTGCAGTTGCAGGCCGGCCGCTTCCAGCGGTGCGCGCACGCTGGCCGCATCGGGATAGTGGCGTGGGCGGGTGCCCATCCAGCCCACCAGGTGCGCCAGCATGTCGGTGATGCGGGTGGTGCGGTCGCGCCCGCTGTTGTCGGCCAGGGTGGTGCGGATCACCAGCCGACCGCCCGGCGCCACCCGCGCGGCCGCGGCCTGCAACAGGCCGGCCTGGGCCTCGGCCGGCAGGTACTGCAGCACGTCCAGCAGGGCCACGCTGCCGTGGTGGGCGGGCAGGGTGGCGCTGGCGTCCAGTGTGTCGAAGCGGGTCTCCGCCAGCGCCGCGCGGGCGGCGGCGCGGCGGGCACGTGCGATCTTGTCCGCATCGATGTCCACGCCCAGGTAGGGCCGCTGCTGGTCGGCCTGGCGCAGCACGTGCGCCAACAGCCCCAGGCCGCAGCCGATATCCAGCAGCGCGCCGCGTGCAGGCAGCAGCGCGGCCAGCACGCCCGGATACAGCGGATCGCTGCCGAGCTTGCCGCGGCTGTAGTAGTAATCGCGTCGGTTGCCGAAACGCTGCGCCGGCATGAAGGCGGCAGCGATGCGGCGGGCCTGTTCCTTGGCCAGTGGCAGGGCGTCCGTGCTCAGCGCGGCACCTCGTCGGCCAGTTGCACCCGCGCCACCTGGAAGGCGCGCTCGGTCCACAGCGCGTACATCGTCGCCGAGGGGTGCAGGCCATCGTCGACCAGCATCACCGCTTCAGCGCCCGGAACGCGGCTGAGGTCGGTGATGTCGATGAAGGCCACCTGGTGCCCGGCGCAGATCGCGGCGGCCGCGGCGTTGTAGGCGTCCAGTTCGCGCCCCACCTGCACGCGGTCGCGACCGGCCTCGCGCGCATACGGGGTCACCCCCCAATCGGGGATGGACAGCACCAGCACCCGTTCGGCGCGCCCGCCGGCAAAGCCCAGCGCGCGCTGCAGCAAGGCGGTGAAGCGCGGGCGGTAGTCATCCACGCTGCGGCCGCGATACTGGTCGTTGACCCCGATCAACAGGCTGACCAGGCCGAACGGACCCTGCGGCGCGGCGGCATCGATGCCGGCCTCGAGTTCGTCGGTGGTCCAGCCGGTGGTGGCGATGATCCGCGGGTCGTCCACCGCCACGCCGATGTCGCGCAGGCCGGCGACCAGTTGCAGCGGCCAGCGTGCGGACGGCGCCACGCCCTCACCGATGGTGTAGGAGTCGCCCAGCGCCAGGTAGGACAGCGCCACTCAGGCCACCGCGCTGCGTGGCTTCAGCGGCACCACCTTGGTGTTGGCCTCGGCACGCCGCGCCAACGCGCGGTCGATGCGGGCGAACACATCGCGCATCACGTCCGCTTCGGGCAGCAGGGTGACCCGGAAGTGGTGGCGGTAGGGCACGTTGAAACTCGAGCCCGGCACCACCAGCACGCCTTCCTCGTTCATCAGTTCCAGCGCGAAATCGTGGTCGTCGAAGCTGCGCGCCGCCGGCCCGACCACGGCCGGGAAGGCGTACAGCGCACCGGCCGGCGCCACCAGCGACAGATGCTCGCTGGCGTTGCAGGCCTCGATCACCGCGCGGCGGGTTTCGTACAGGCGGCCGCCCGGGGCGCACAGGGCGGAAATGGTGTCCGGGCCGTTGACCGCCGCATCGATGGCGTACTGGCCGGGCACGTTGGCGCACAGGCGCAGTGCGCTGAGCAGGTCCATCGCCGCGCGGAACTCGCCCAGCCGCTCGGCCGCGCCGGACAGCATCGCCCAGCCCACCCGCCAGCCGCAGGCACGGTGCACCTTGCTCAGGCCGCTGAAGGTGATGCACGGATGCTCGCCGGCCAGGGGCGCGACCGGATGGAACTGTGCGTCGTCGTAGAGGATCTGGTCGTAGATCTCATCGACCATCAGCAGCAGGTTGTGCTTGGCGGCGATGGCCACGATGCGCTCCAGCAGGTCGTGCGAGTAGCTGGCGCCGCTGGGGTTGTTCGGGTTGATCAACACGATCGCGCGGGTACGCGAGGACACCAGCGATTCGATCTCGACCGGGTCCGGCTGGAAGCCGTTCTCCGGCGCGCAGCGGTAGTACACCGGGCGGCCGTCGTTGAGGATGGTCGCCGCCGACCACAGCGGGTAGTCGGGCGAGGGCACCAGCACTTCATCGCCGGGGTTGAGCAGGGCGCGCAGCGACAGGTCGATCAGCTCGCTGACGCCATTGCCCACGAACACCCGGTCCGGGTGCGCATCCGGTGCACCCCGGCGGGCGTAGGCGGCGGCGATCGCCTCGCGCGCCTCGGGCAGGCCCTGCTGGTGGGTGTAGGGGTCGGTGCGGCCCATGTCGTCGGCGATCGCGCGCTGCAGGTGTTCCGGCGCGCGGAAGCCGAAGTTGCCGGGATTGCCGATGTTCAGCTTGATCAGCTTGCGGCCCTGGGCCTCCAGCTCCCGCGCTCGCCGCGCCAGCTCGCCCCGGATCTCGTAGCGGACTTCGGACAGGCGCTCGCGGGTGGCGAGCGGCTTCAGCGGGGGCGTGGACATGAACGGGCCGTCATTTCGGGCATGGAAACCGCATGGTAGCGGAAATGTTGCGTTGCAGGGCAAGCCTTTCGGGCCAAATTCCGAGCCCTGGCAAGCAGTTGCGAATGCGGGGCTGGCCAGCCGGTCCCCGCGCCTGGCCGGGCACTGCGACGACGCCCGGTCGCTACACCCTCTAGAATGGGCAGGATGAGCGAACCCACTGATTACCTTGCCCTGCAGACCATTGGCTGGCCCTGGCCGGGCGGCCCCGAACTCCCGGACTGGCAGGCCCTGTTCGAGCAGTTCCCGCAGGCACGCCCGGGGCGGGTGATCGAACAGCATCGCACCGGCTACATCGTCTCGGACATGCCGGACGCGGCGATCAAGACCGAATCCCCGCCGGAGTGGCAGCGCCCGCGCTTCCCCAGCCATGAGCGCGCCGCGGTGGGCGACTGGGTCCTGCTGGAGGGCATCAAGATCGTGGCGCTGCTGCCGCGGCGGACCGCGATCAAACGCGGCGCGGCGGGCGAGCATTACCACCAGCAGGTGATCGCGGCCAACATCGATACCGTGTTCATCGTCTGTGGCCTGGACGCGGACTTCAACCCTCGCCGGATCGAGCGTTACCTGCTGCTGGTGGGCGGTGGCGGCGCGCAGCCGGTGGTGGTGCTGACCAAGGCCGATCAGACCGAGTACAGCCAGGACGCCCTGGACGTGCTGGAAGAACTGGCCGCGCAGGACATCCCGCTGCTTGCCATCAACGGCAGGGACCCGGCCAGCGCGTCGGCGCTGCTGCCGTGGCTGGGCGCGGGCCGCACCGTGGTGCTGGTGGGCTCGTCCGGTGCCGGCAAGTCGACGTTGACCAACACGCTGCTGGGCGAGGAGCGGATGAAGACCGCCGATGTGCGGGTCAACGACTCGCGCGGCCGCCACACCACGACCCACCGTGCGTTGATCCCGCTGCCGGCCGGCGCGTGCCTGATCGATACCCCGGGCATGCGCGAGCTCAAGCCGACCGGTGAAGAGGCCTTGAGCGAAGGGGGCTTCTCCGACGTGGAAGCCCTGTCGGCGCAATGCCGTTTCCGCGACTGCGCCCACCAGCGCGAGCCGGGCTGCGCGATCCGTGCGGCCATCGACGACGGCACGCTGGATGAAGAGCGCCTGCTCAACTACTTCAAGCTCAAGGAAGAAGTGGCTGCCGCGGCGGCCAAGCTGGCCGTCCGCCAGGCGCAGCAGGCGATCGAGCGCAAGCACGTGGGCAAGGGTGCGCAGTGGCGCCCGGGCGGAAAGGGCGGACGCCGATAACCCAACGCCGTAGAGCCACCCCATGGGTGGCTGCGCGCGGTGCCGGAGCGAAATGCAGCCACCCATGGGGTGGCTCTACGAGGCGTCGGCCCGAAATGCAGCCACCCATGGGGTGGCTCTACGGGGCGTCGGATCGGAATGCAGCCACCCATGGGGTGGCTCTACGCCACCTCAGGCGCTGCGTGCAGCGCGCCCTGCGTGGCTGCTATTGTCCGCCCCATGAGCACACCAATGACCGTGGATCGTGAGGTGGCCCACCACACCGCGCTCGATGCGCAGCTGGTGGAGGCGGTGGGCGGCATCAAGCTGCTCGGCCTGACCAGTTGGCCGGCGGCGCTGCAGGCGCCTTTCCTGGCCAGCGTGGCGCGCGGCCAGCCGGTGTTGCCGCAGGTCGCCTACCCGCGGCTGGACTTCGGCGACACCCGCCGCGCGCTGGCCGCGATCAGCGCCCAGTGCGACCCCTCCCATCCGATCGGCCTGTACGTGCAGCGCTCGGCGCACAGCTGGGACCTGGCCGCGGGCCTGCTCGAATCGCTGGGCACCGCCGAAGTCGACCGCTACTCGGTCGCGTTGTTCGGCGCACCCGAACAGCCGCTGCCCGGCAATGGGCCCAGCACCCGCGATGCAGCCCGCCACTTCATCCAGATCGCGCAGGAACTGGACCACGAACTGCTCGCGCCCGAGGAACAGGTCCCGGTCTCGGCCACCGCGCTGCAATTGCAACTGCAAAGCGATCTGGACGCGTTCTTCGAGTCGCGCATCATCAGCGTGCAGCTCGATCCGGAGCTGATCTCCAAGGCGGCCGCCGGCCCCACCCGCATCCGCCTGCGCACCAGCGCGCGCTTCAGCGCCTACGACCGTGCACAATTGTTCCACCACGAGGCACTGGTGCATTCGCTGACCGCGCTCAACGGCCGCGAACAGCCGCACCTGCCCAGCCTGGCGCTGGCCTCGCCGCGGGTCACCGCCACCCAGGAGGGGCTGGCCACCTTCGCCGAGCAGATCACCGGCAGCATCGACATCGAACGCCTCAAGCGCATCAGCCTGCGTACCGAGGCAATCGCGATGGCACGCGAGGGGGCGGACTTCATCGAGGTGTTCCGCTACTTCTGCGATGCCGGGCAGAACAACGAAGAGAGCTTCGCCTCGGCCCAGCGCGTGTTCCGCGGCGTGCCGCCCACCGGCGGCGCGGCGTTCACCAAGGACACGGTCTACCTGCGCGGGCTGGTCTCGGTGCATACCTTCTTCCGCCACATGCTCGCCGAAGATCGCCTGCAGGTATGCCGCTGGCTGTTCGCCGGCAAGATGGCGCTCACCGACGCGATCGCCTTCGCGCCGCTGTTCGAAGAAGGCATCCTGCGCCCGCCGCGCTGGCTGCCGCATTGGGTCAGCCGGGCCAATGGGCTGGCCGGCATGCTGGCGTTCTCATTGTTCGCCAACCGTATCCGCATGGACCAGCTGGCGGCGGAATAGCCCGTAGTGCCCCAGCGTGGCAACCGCATCTCCGCATCGCCGCATCGCGGCGGCACGAGCGGTGCCAATGCAAACGTCTCCTACCACAGCGCAGGATGCGCGCGCTTCCAATGCAGCGTGCGTGCGTGCGTCGTTACGGCGCGACTACACAGCATCACGCGTCACCTCCGTCGAAATGTGCCTGACGTCACTCTCCAGTGACGCGAAACGGCGGATGTCGGAAACGCCCTTTGAACTTTGAGGCCTCTCTTATTCAAATGAGCGCGGGGATTGACGATTGTCAATTCGATTTTTCAGGACGAAGAACGTTGACGAGCGTACAAGGACGAGGCGCGAACGAGATCGCCATCATTGTTTCAACCGTGCGAGAGCGAGGCGCCGTGGGTTTGGCGCGTGCCTGTATCGCGCTGCCCAGCCAGTATCGAACCTGCCCTGTCTACACGCCTGCAATCGTATCGTGCCGCCGCGCATGATCCGGCGTCATTCCGATGCCGTACTCACACCCGCTCACCAACTTCGAGGTAAGACGCAATGTCGAGCAAGGAAGGATCTGTTGCTCCCAAGGAGCGAATCAACATCAAGTACGTGCCTGCAACCGGTGACCAGAAAGCGGAGCTCGAGCTGCCGTTGAAGCTGGTGGTCGTGGGCGACTTCAAGGGCCATGGCGAAGAGCGGCCACTGGAAGAGCGCGAATCGGTCCGCATCGACAAGCACACGTTCAACGCGGTAATGGAGAAGGCCGAGCTCGCGCTCCGTGTGGATGTGGCAAACCGCCTGTCGGATGACAAAGACGCATCCATGGCGGTGGACCTCCACTTCACGTCGCTCACGGATTTTACGCCGGACGCCATTGCCCGCCAGGTGCCGGAGATGCGCAAGCTGCTTGAATTGCGAGAAGCGTTGGTTGCGCTGAAGGGGCCGTTGGGCAACGTGCCCGCGTTCCGCAGCAAGCTGCAGGAGCTGCTGGCCGACCCGGTGGCCCGCGACACCCTGGCGAGGGAACTCGACATCGCATTGAACACACCGGAAGACAGTCGGGCCTGAGCCCCTTCGCACAACTATTACAGGAGTAATCCATGGAAGCGAAACAACAGGGTGCGACCCGGGCTGCGGCCTCGGCAGGCACGGGACTGCTCGACCAGATCATGGCCCAGACCAAAATGGAGCCCAGCCAGGAAGGCTATTTGATCGCCAGAAAGGGCGTGGCCGAGTTCATCGCCGAGATGCTCAAAAGCAACGAGCAGGCCGAGCCGGTCAACAAGCGCCTGGTCGACCAGATGATCGTCGAGCTGGACCAGAAGATCGGCCAGCAGATGGATGAGGTTCTGCATCATCCCGAGCTGCAGAAGCTGGAGTCGGCATGGCGGGGTCTGAAAGTCCTGGTGGACCGCACCGACTTCCGCGAGAACATCAAGATCCAGGTGTTGCATGTCACCAAGGAAGAGCTGCTCGAAGACTTCGACAGCGCCTCGGATGTCACGCAGAGCGGCCTGTACAAGCATGTGTACTCCGCCGAGTACGGCCAGTTCGGCGGTGAGCCGGTCGCGGCAATGATCGGCAATTTCTACTTCGGCCCGTCCGCGCCCGACATCAAGCTGCTGAACTACGCGGCATCGGTCGGTGCGATGGCGCACGCTCCGTTCATCGCGGCTGCAGGGCACGAGTTCTTCAACGTCGAAAGCTACCAGGACCTGCCCAACCTCAAAGAGGTCAAGGACATTTTCGAGGGGCCGCGCTACACGAAATGGCGCTCCCTGCGCGAATCCGAAGACGCGCGCTACCTTGGCCTGGCCATGCCCCGGTTCCTGCTCCGCCAGCCGTACGACCCGCTGGAGAACCCGGTGCGGACGTTCAATTATCGCGAAGGCGTCAGTGCCACCCATGAAAGCTACCTGTGGGGTAATGCG
The DNA here is from genome assembly GCF_056393175.1 of Stenotrophomonas sp. Steno-Z1. NCBI lineage: Bacteria > Pseudomonadati > Pseudomonadota > Gammaproteobacteria > Lysobacterales > Lysobacteraceae > Stenotrophomonas > Stenotrophomonas sp. Steno-Z1. The sequence goes on from NZ_JBWJPB010000010.1 coordinate 49,812, forward strand.
GCTTACCTGATGGCAAGCCGGATCACCGACAGCTTCGCCCGGTACCGCTGGTGTCCGAACATCATCGGTCCCCAGTCCGGTGGCGCAGTCGAAGACCTTCCGGTGCACCTTTACGAAGCCCTGGGCCAGCTGCAGGCCAAGATTCCGACCGAAGTGCTGATCACCGACCGCAAGGAGTTCGAGATCGCCGAGGAAGGCTTCATCCCGCTGACGATGCGCAAGGGTAGCGACAACGCGGCGTTCTTCTCGGCCAACTCCGTGCAGAAGCCCAAGGTGTTCCCGAAGACCAAGGAAGGCCAGGACGCGCAGACCAACTACAAGCTGGGCACCCAGTTGCCCTACATGTTCATCATCAATCGCCTCGCGCACTACATCAAGGTACTGCAGCGCGAGCAGATTGGCAGCTGGAAAGAACGCCAGGACCTGGAGCGCGAACTCAACACCTGGCTGAAGCAGTACATCGCCGATCAGGAAAATCCGCCTGCAGAGGTGCGCAGCCGCCGTCCGCTGCGGGCGGCAAAGGTCGAAGTGACCGACGTTGCTGGCGATCCTGGCTGGTACCAGGTGTCCATGGCCGTGCGACCGCACTTCAAGTACATGGGCGCCAATTTCGAGCTTTCGCTTGTGGGGCGGTTGGACAAGGATTGACACGGAGCGTAGATGTCCCGGGTATCAGGGAAAGGAAGCCTGTTCGATCGACTGGAGCCTGACCTGCTCCAGCGGCGAAGCGTGCAGTCGCAGAACCAGTTGCCGGCGCGGATTCACAGCATCAAGCGGAACATCGAACTGCTGCTCAATACACGTCAGGGCTGCTCACAGAGCAGCCCCGACGTGGGCCTGCCGGAATTCACCGATGCCACCTCCGGGTCGTCAGAACTGCTGATCCGGACGAGTGCCGGTATCCGCGATGCCATCCAGTCCTACGAACCGCGCGTGGTTGTGCGGGACGTGCACTTCATCCCCAATCCGCATGCGCCGCTTGAGCTCAACTTCCGGCTGGCCTGTGTCCTGGCGGTCGACAGCAAGGATGCTGTTCTCGAGGTCGACCTGGTCATGAACGGGCATAACCGCCACTACCGCGTCCTGTGAGGCTGCATGCCATTCAAAAGGATCTACCGTGATGAGCTCACGTTCCTGCGCCTGCAGGGGCGTGAGTTCGCGCGCCACAATCCCCAGCTTGCCCGGTTCCTGGGCGAGAAGGCCGCCGATCCGGACGTTGAACGCCTGTTGGAGGGGTTCGCATTCCTTACCGGCAAGCTGCGGCTCAAACTGGAAGACGATTTCGAGGAGCTGACCCATTCGCTCCTGCAGTTGTTGTGGCCGAACTACCTGCGTCCCATTCCAAGCATGACCATCATGCGGTTCGATCCTGTTGATCGTGCCATCGCAGTGCGGCAGACGCTGCCGCGGGGAGCGCTGCTGGCCTCGGTTCCGGTGGATGGCGTCGCATGCCAGTTCCGCACCTGCACGGATCTGAAGATCGATCCGCTGCGCATCGATGCGATCCATGACGCGCACACCCGTGAGACATCCGTGGTCCGCCTGGAACTGCAGGCGCTGTCGGACCGCCGGCTGGACGAGATCGATTGTGATGCGCTGGACCTGCACCTCAGCGGGGATGACTACACCGCACTGACGCTTTACCTCTGGACGGCGCGCTATCTGGATGAAGTGAGGGTCATCGTCGGCGACCAGGTACGCACACTGGGGTCCGCTGGCGTCTGTTTCCCCGGGTTCGGCGCCGACGAGGCGTTGCTGCCCTATCCGCGCAACGTTTTCGATGGCTACAGGGTACTGCAGGAGTATTTTGCGTTTCCGCGCCGTTTCTATTTCATCCGCCTGACCCGGCTGCGAGCCGTGTGGCCTGCCGCAACTGGTCGGCAGATCCGCATCGAGTTCCACTATTCCCGGCCGATGCCGACCGACATCAAGGTGCGCACTGCGGATATATCGCTGCACTGCGTGCCGGCCATCAACCTGTTCGCCCATGACGCCGAGCCAATGAGCCTGGATGGTCAGGACAGTGACTACCCCTTGCGGCCATCCGGTGGCCTGCCGCATGCCCATGAAGTGTTCAGCGTCGATCATGTCAGCGGCTGGAACCAGGGTGCCCATTCCGGTCCCGGCGGACGGGGCCGTCAGTATCACGACTTCAGCTCCTTCCAGCATGAGATCGAAAAATCGCAGGGCAGGGCGGCGCTTTACTTTCGCACCCGCATCGAAACGGATGCGGCCGATGGCGGGCTGCGCCAGCGGATATCGTTCGTGCGCAGCGACGACAGCAGTTTTATTGGCAGGCGGGAAACCATTTCCGTGGATCTGACCTGCACCAATCGCGACCTGCCTGCGGCCCTGGCAGCCGGGGACGTGTGCATCCCGACAGAGGAAATCCCGGCGTACCTGACCTTCACCAATATCACGCCGCCGACGCAGCCCTATCGCCCGGTACTGGACGGGAGCCTGCACTGGACCCTGATCTCCAATCTCTCGTTGAACTACCTGTCCCTGCTCGGCACCGAGCCGCTCAAGGCGGTACTGCGCGCGTACGACTTCGCGGCACTGCATGACATCCAGTCCGAACGCAGCAGCCGAAAGCGCCTCGAGGGCATTCGCGGCGCCCGCACCCTGCCGGTCAATACGTTGATCAAAGGCCTGCCGGTGCGCGGCCTCAAGACCGTGTTGGAGCTCGACCAGGATGCCTTCCTCTGCGAAGGCGAGCTTTACCTGTTCGGCACGGTCCTGTCGCGGTTCTTCGGACTCTACGCAAGCATCAACTCGTTCCATCTTCTTGAAGTCAAGAACCTCACCAACAACGAGACCTACACATGGACGCTGCAACGCGGTCACCAGCCGGTGATCTAGCCCTGCCGTTGCTGCGCGATGCGAAGGACTACGGGTTCTTCAGCCTGGTGGAGCAGCTGTACCGGTTGCATGGCGACAACCTGGAATATCTGCTGGACGTCGATCCGGCCACCGAGCGGATCCGGTTCGAAAGTGATCCCGGCCTGGGCTTCCCCGCATCCGACGTGCTCGCCGCCTCGGCCCTGCAGGGGCGTTCGCAGGACACGTACCGCCTGGTCGTCAGCTTCCTGGGACTGCACGGGGTGGATTCGCCCCTGCCTGGGCACTACCTGGAGCGGGTTGCCAGCGACCATGCGCACGGCAACGACCTGCGCGCCGCATTCCTTGATTTTTTCAACCATCGCCTGCTCACCCTGCTGCATCGCGCCTGGCGGAAGTACCGGTACCACGTCAGGTTCCAGGATGGCGCGCGCGACCGCTTCTCGCGCTATGTGTTCTCACTCATTGGTCTCAATGACGAACAGCTGCGTGGCCAGACCCAGCTTCCGTGGAGCCGGCTGTTGACCTACGCGGGATTGGTGGCCAGCCGCAGCCGGTCCCCGGCCGTGGTCGGTGGCATCGTGGCGCACTGCTTCGACCTCGGGCAGGTAGAGGTCCGCGAGTTTCAGCCACTGCGGGTGGAGATTCCCGACGCGCAGAAGACCCACCTGGGGCGACAGGGGGGAATGCTCGGCGACAGCTTCATGATCGGCGATCGGGTCAAGACCTATGAACACAGCTTCGTCATCGCCATACGCGGCCTGACCCAGCGCCGGTTCCGCGATTTCCTGCCCAACGGCCGTGATTTCCTGCCGTTGAACCGGCTTGTCGAGTTCCTTCTCCGTGACCAGCTGGCCTACGACCTGGAGTTGGGACTGCGTCAGGACGAAATACCCCGTCTGCAACTGGACTCCCGCCGTGGTGCCCACCTGGGCTGGACAACCTTCTTTGGCAATGACGACCGGCTGCGGCAGGAGTCGGTCGTAAGAATAAAGGTGCGTCAATGACTACCCACTCCCCTACGCCACGACTCCATCTGGTCGTGGCCAACCCCGAGTTCCTGGATATCGGGAGCACGCCAACCCACGTCTTCGACGCCGCGGGCGGCACCATCGGCAGCCGTGGGGCCAACTGGGTGCTGGCCGACACCGCCGGCGGGGTAGCCCCCATCCACGCGGAGGTCGCCTGGGTCGACCGTGCCTACTGCCTGGTCCAGCGCAGCGGCGCCACCTGGATCAACGATGCGAAGGACCCGCTCGGGCCGGACGTCATCATCGCCCTCAACCATGGCGACGTGATGCACATCGGACCCTACCGGATCAATGCAAACCTGGGGGATGACTCGCACATGACCCACGATCCGGGCCGCCATCTGGGGCAGCAATCGCTGGGCGAAATCCTCAACACGCGCGATGCCCAGTTCGAGCGGCTTTCTACGCAGGTGGCGTTGGATGTGGAGCCTGCGCAGCGCCATGAGGCCATTGATCCGCTGGCGGCGCTTGACGCCGCGGCCATGCGGATGAATGCCCAACGCACGCTCGGCACCCCCATGGACGCCACGCACTACGGCGTGTCGAGCAGCTCGGTCACGCAGAGCGACCTGGCAGACACCAACCGCGAAGTCATCAGCAATGTCACCCCGGCGCACGGAGTCGCCCGAGCGATGAACAATGTACACACGAGCCCCCCCGCGTCCCACGCCGAGGGGCTGCATGTCGCCATGATTCCGCTTGGGCAGGGTCTGGGAATCGGGCTGGGTCACCTGGATTCCGAGCAGGCGCACCGGGTGCTGCACGACGCCGGCAGTGCGTTGCGTGCCGCCATCCAGGGCCTCGCCGGTCTCTACGCACAGACGCCCAGGGCGGGGCAGGGTACCGGGCTGCTCAACCGCACGTTGCAGCCGATCGAGGACAATCCCCTGCGCCTGCAGCAGGGCTACGCGGAAACCGCGCAGGCCCTGTTTGCGGGGACCCGCAGTCCGGTCCATCTGGCCCCTCAGGCGGCCGTCGCCGAGAGTCTTGAACAGGTCGCCCGTCACAACGACGCCAGCGCGGTCGCCGTCAAGGCGGCCCTGGGTGCCCTGTTGGCTGCATTTTCCCCCGACGCACTGGCCACGCGCTTCCAGCGATACGCCGGCGGCAACGAGGCCCAACCAGATGCCGGCTGGCTATGGCAGATGTACGGGCACTACTTCGATGAGCTGATGTCCTCGCGGCAGCAGGGGTTCGACCGCATGTTCTGGGAAGTGTTCGACCAGGCCTACGACCGCGCGATGCGGGCCGGGGGTTGAAGTGCTCCAGCGTGCGCTGCCATGGGTATTGCTGCCGGCCATGCTCATGGGCCTGGGCGGCTGCACGGCCATGAAGAAGACCCTGCAGGTACTCAAGGACCCCGGCATTGTCGTGGGTGAACCCAGGGACCAGCCGTCGCAGGTGGCGCTCAGCCTGGTGACATCGGCCGGGGTCAATCCCAATGCGTTCGCGCAGGAGGAGCCGGCCTCACCCCGGGACGAGGCCGTGCCATATCGGGTCAACCTTTCCAGCGATGACCTGAGCAGCCTGCTGGGCCAGCTCAAGGCAACAACCGACATTCTCCATGCTGAGTTCCAGGCGACGCATGGGCATGGGCCCGGCACGGGTTCCATCGCCATCGAAGAGGGCCCGCCCGAGCAGGAGCCAACCCGCCATATCGTCAATGAGGGCGATGGCGCCGCACGCCAGGTGGGCCAATACCGGGACGGCGCGTCGAAACCGGACGGGGAGCCGGCGGTTTCACCGGCGACCACGATGCAGGCCCGGCAGGCCAACCCGATCGCGGTCAAGGTCTTCGAACTCAAGGACAACGGGATGTTTCTCGCTGCCGACGCGGACGCGCTGATGGACAAGCCCGAGAAGACCCTGGGCAAGACCTATGTGGACCACGACGAGTACGTGCTCAGGCCCGACGAATTCAAGTTCGTCCGCTTCCACACCGTCAAGCCGGCCACGCACTTCATCGCCGTTGTGGCCGCCTACCAGGACATCCATTCGGTGAACTGGAAGGCCGTATGGCGCATAGAACCCACTGGCGGCAGATATCCATTGCTGGTCTCGCTCGACGAGCACGGCGTAACGATCAAGGGAGAGGATTGAACGATGTCATCACGCAGTAGAGTGGTCTGGCGCGAAGGCCTGTTCGTCAAGCCACAACACTTCCAGCAGGAAGCGCGCTACTTCGAGAGCCACGTGCACCAGCGGGTCAGCAGCGTGGCCGAGCACCTGTATGGCTTCACCGAGCTGGAGATCAATACCGAGTACCTCAGCTTCGGCAAGGTTGCACTGCTGCGCGCGCGTGGCGTCATGCCCGACGGGAGTGCCTTTGACCTGCCAGCGGAAACGCCGCCGCCACCGCCGCTCACGGTCTCGGACATCTCCGCGGTCAACCAGACCGTGTACCTCGCACTCCCCTTGCGTTCGGAGGGCACGCTGGAGGTGCAGTGGCCGGACGTCCACGTCAACCGGCGCTATGCGGCCCGGCAGGTCGACGTGCGCGACGTCCACAGCGAGGAAGGCGATCACGTCACCATGGATGTGGCCAACCTCAACGTCCAGCTGATGCTGGAGCGTGAAGATCGCAGTGCATTCACCTCCATCCCGATGGCCCGCATCCTGGACCGTCGTCCCGACGGCAGTCTGGTGCTGGATGACGCGCACTATCCGACGGCGATGTCCATCCAGGCCGTACCACCGCTTGCGCGATTCCTCGGCGAGGCTGCCGGGCTGATGCGCGAGCGGGCCCGGAACATCGCAGCGCGTATCGGCTCGCCGAGCCAGTCCGGGGTGGCCGACGTCACCGACTTCAACCTGTTGCAGGTGTTGAATCGGCTGCATCCGCTCTTCCAGCATCTGGCGCGCTGCCGCCATCTGCATCCCGAGGCGCTCTACCGCGAGCTGTGCCAAGCGTGTGGCGAACTGGTCACGTTCACCGACGAAGGAAGGCTGCCGGCCGAGTACCCTGCTTACCAGCACCACGATCTGCGTGAATCGTTCCGCGCGCTGGAAGAGACGCTGCGCCGTTCATTGAGCACCGTGCTGCAACCGCGGGCGGTCTCCATCCCGATCCTCAAGCAGAAGTTCGGTGTGCTGAGTGCTCCGGTGCAGGACAGTCGCCTCATGGATGGCGCCGAGTTCATCCTGGCTGTGCGCGCCCGCATGCCGCTGGAGCGCCTGCGCCAACTGTTCGTACAGCAGGCGAAATTGGCCTCCATCGAGCGCATCAACGAACTCATCAACCTGCAGTTGCCGGGTATCCCGCTGATGCCCTTGCCGGTGGCGCCACGGCATCTGCCGTACCACGCCGGGTTCACCTACTTCCAACTCGATCGTGGCAATCCGGCGTGGCAGATGATGCACGGCAGTGCCGGTCTCAGCTTCCATATCGCCGGCGATTTCCCCGAGCTGGAAATGCAGTTGTGGGCCATACGAAATGAATGACATGAACCCGTCAGACGCCCTTGGGCGGTATCGCTTCGACTCGCCTGCGCATTCGATCGCGGACAAGGCCGACATCGCCTTCGAGACGGTGGCCGGCATCGACCACGACGCGGACCTGTGGTTCCAGCTGCGTGGGCACAGCTACAACCCGCTGGTGGATGCGGCGATGCCGCTGTTCGGACTCGCGATCCGCATCCGGAAGATGGACATGGACGCCGACGTGCAGGCGCTCTACGAGCGCGTCCACACCCAGATCGCCGCGATTGGCTTGGAAGTCCGCGGTCTCGGCTACGACAGCGGGGTACTGGCGTCCTACCAGTACTGCCTGTGCACGTTTCTCGATGAAGCCGTGATGGGGACGGTGTGGGGCGCAGAGTCGGTATGGGCGCAGCGCTCCCTGTTGAGTGCGTACCACCAGGAAACGTGGGGTGGGGAGAAGTTCTTCACCATCCTCACCCGCATGCTGATGGAGCCGGAGCACTACAAGGACGTGCTGGAGTTTCTCTACCTTTGCCTGTGCCTTGGCTTCAAGGGGCGCTACCAGGTCCGGGATGATGGCAAGGACGAGCTCAAGCACATTCTCCAGAAGCTGCATCGCGTCCTGCGCCAGATGCGCGGCGACACGCCCGAACACCTGGGGGAGGGCGGTAGCAATGCCGCACCGCGCAGCTACCGCTTCGCGCGCCGCATGCCTTGGTGGACACCTTGGGCGGTGGGCGCAGGCGTGCTCGTAGCCGCTTACGTCGTCTACGCCTTCCGCCTGCGCCTGGTGACGACCGAAGTGCTGCAGGCGCTCGACAGGATCCTGGCCTGAGCCCCTGTCCACCTACACCGCTTCGCTTCCATGGACCGCACCACATGATCCGCATTGAACTCCCAACCCTGATGGCGCGACTGAACGATCCCACGCGCCACGCGCTGGAGGAGGCCAGCAGCCTGGTCATCAGCCAGGCCGGCGCCGAAGTGACCGTGCCGCATCTGCTGTTCAAGCTGATGGACAACCCGTTCAGTGACGTACGCCTGATCCTCAAGCAGGCGTCGCTGCAGGTGGACGCCGTGAAGTCGAGCCTGGCCGAGGGGTTTGAGCTGCGTAGCGCGCAGGAAGGCCAGTACCCGGTGTTCTCGCCGCTGCTGATCGAACTGCTGCAGGAAGCCTGGCTGCTGGGCTCGTTGGAACTGGGCGAAGACCGCATTCGCAGTGGTACGGTGGTGCTGGCTGCTCTGCTCAACCCGTCCCGCTACCTGCCGCTGCCGGCCATTCGCAGCCTGGATGTGATCAACCGCGAAGCCCTGCGCAGGCAGTTCAACCAGGTGCTGGTGGATTCGGCCGAGGCACCGGCGCAGGCATCGGACAGCGCCCCGCTCATGGCCGATCCGGGTGAGGCGCAGACGCCACTGGCGAAGTACGCCATCAATTTTTCCCGGCTGGCGGTCGACGGGCACATCGATCCCGTCCTCGGGCGCGATGTCGAGATCGATCTGATGATCGACATCCTTTCGCGCCGTCGCAAGAACAATCCCATTGCAGTGGGTGATGCGGGCGTGGGCAAGACCGCCGTGGTTGAGGGCCTGGCGCTGCGCATCGCGCAGCGGCGCGTGCCCGAACCGCTCAGGGCGGTGCAGTTGTGGGGCCTGGACATGGGGGCGCTGCAGGCCGGCGCGTCGGTCAAGGGCGAGTTTGAAAAGCGGCTGAAGGGCGTGATGGAGCAAGTGAAGGCCTCGCCCGTTCCGATCGTCCTTTTCATCGATGAGGCGCACACCATGATAGGCGCCGGCAATGCGGCCGGTGGCAGCGACGCGGCGAACCTGCTCAAGCCCGCGTTGGCCCGCGGCGAAGTGCGCACCATCGCAGCGACCACCTGGTCCGAATACAAGAGGTACTTCGAGAAGGATCCCGCGCTGTCGCGGCGCTTCCAACTGGTCAAGGTGGCCGAGCCGACCGTAGAACAGGCCGTGCACATGCTGCGCGGACTGCGCGCCGTCTACGAGGCATCCCATAAGGTCTACATCAGCGACGCAGCGCTGCATGCCGCGGCGGCGCTGTCGGCCCGCTACGTGTCTGGCCGGCAGCTGCCGGACAAGGCCATCGACGTGCTGGATACCGCATGCGCGCGGGTGGCCACCGCGCTCGATGGCGAGCCGCGCCGCCTTGCAGCCATTGATACGGCGCTGGTGCAGGTCGACGCCGAGGCGGAACTGCTGGTGCGCGATGCCAACGCGGGCCATGCCGTTGACCCGGACCGGCTTCAACTCTTGTCGGCGCGCCGCACCGGCCTGGAACAGGAGCGCCAGCGGATCGCCGGTGCCTGGGTGGAACAGAAGGCTCTGGTCGAGCAGGTCCTGGCCAAACGGGACGCCATGGAATCCGTTGCGCCGGAAGAGGCCGACGTACCGCGCGAGGCGCTGGCCCTGCTGGTGGAGCAACTGCGCCAGGTCCAGCGCGACGGCGCGCTGTTGCATGCCGACGTCGGCGAAGAACAGATTGCCCAGGTCATCGCCGGGTGGACCGGCATCCCGGTGAGCACGCTCAGCGGCGATGAGGTCGAGCGTCTGAGGCAGCTGTCCGACGTCCTCGGGGCAGACGTGAAAGGGCAGGGCGATGCGATCGACCATATCCACCGCCACCTGCTCACCGCCATGGCCGACCTGCGGCGCCCCGGCACGCCCCTGGGCGCATTCCTGCTGGTCGGTCCCAGCGGCGTGGGCAAGACCGAAACGGCCGTGCGGGTGGCCGAACACCTGTTTGGCGGGCGCCAGTTCCTGACCTCCATCAACATGTCCGAGTATCAGGAAAAGCACACGGTCTCGCGCCTGTTGGGCGCCCCCCCGGGGTACGTAGGTTTTGGTGAAGGCGGGGTGCTCACCGAGGCCATCCGGCAGAAGCCCTATTCGGTGGTGCTGCTCGATGAAGTCGAAAAAGCGCACCCGGAGGTGTTGAACCTCTTCTACCAGGCCTTCGACAAGGGCGAGGTGGCCGATGGCGAAGGCAGGGTCATCGACTGCCGGAACATCCTGTTCTTCCTCACCTCCAACCTGGGCTTCGACGAGGCCGACAGCCGGCTGGAGCGCCTGTCCGACGATGCGCTGCGCCATCACCTCTCGCGCTTCTTCAAGCCGGCGCTGCTGGCGCGCATGCAGGTGGTCCAGTACAACGCGCTGGATGAGCACGTGCTGGCCGACATCGTCGACCAGCGCCTGGCCCGGTTGCAGCAGCAGTTCACTACCCGCTACGGTGCGCAGCTGCGGGTGACCGACGCGGCGCGCGACATCCTCAAGGCACGCTGCGTTCGCCACGCCAACGGTGCGCGCATGCTTGATGCCGTCATTGATGGCGAACTGCTGCCCCCGCTGTCGCTGTCGGTGCTCAACCGCCTGGCCAGTGGCGAGCGGTTCGCTGAGGCGGTGGTCGATGTGCAGGAACAGCAGTTCGTGGCGGCGCTGGCGTGAAGGATGCCAGCGACATGGACACGTTGTCGGCGCTCGGCGTCGTCCAGGCCACTCTGGCCGCGTCCGGGTTCGCCGCGCGGGCCAGTGCGATCGTCGCTACCGTTGCCGCACTGCCGACCTCCGCACTGCAGGCCGTTGCCTGCTTCCGTCTGGATGACAGCGGGCGCTCGCTCCTGCCGGTCGCCAGTTGGGGCGCCGCGCTGCAACAGCTGCCGCAGATCGCCATGGACGATCTCCAGCACCCGGCGACGTACTGCCTGGTCCAAGGGCGCGCGTGTATGGTCAGCGATGCGCTGGCCAGCGTTCACGGCGACCTGGCCGGTCTGGCGGGCCTGATGAAACGAAGTGCCGCGTTGCTTGCCTTCCCGCTGCGTGATCGCGAGCGCGAACGGGCGCTGGGTGTGCTGCTGCTCGCCGGTAGCGCAAACGAACTGCGTCGTGTCCAGGCGAGTCTGGAATGGCGAGCCCTGCTGGGCGTGCTCCAACGGCTGCTCGCGCAGGCCGGCACGCAGGACCATTCACCATCGACGTCGGTGCGACCGTCTGCGCCGGTCCTGGCCGACGGCGCGGCGCGGCGCGTTGAGGAGGGGCTGATCGGCACCAGTGTCGTCGCGCGCCGCCTGCGCGCCGATGTGCTGGCGGCCGCCGAGTCGAGGCTGTCGGTACTCATCACCGGTGAAACCGGCGCGGGCAAGGACCATGCCGCGTGGCTGATCCACCGCTCGTCCCCCCGTGGCGAAAAGGCCTTCGTGCCCCTGAACTGCGCGGCCATGGCGCCCGAGTTGATCGCCGCCGAACTGTTCGGTGCCGCCAAGGGCGCCTATACCGGTGCCGACCGTGCCCGGCAGGGGCTGGTGGCAGCGGCCGATGGCGGAACCCTGTTTCTCGATGAGATTGGCGACATGCCCCTGCCACTCCAGGCCACGTTGCTGCGCCTGCTGAACGGGAAGCGCTACCGCCCGCTGGGCGAGGTCGAGGAAAAGCACTCGGACTTCCGCCTCATCTGCGCTACCCATCAACCGCTGGCCGACATGGTGCGCGATGGGCGCTTCCGCGAGGACCTGTACTTCCGGATCCGCCAGTTGACGCTTGCGCTGCCGCCCCTGCGTGAGCGCCGCGCGGACATTCCCCTGCTCGCCGCCCATGCCATCACCTGCCACAACCGCGAGCACCGCACCGCCGTGACCGGGCTGTCGGCCGACGCACGCGCCGCGCTGCTCAAACATCCGTTTCCCGGCAACGTCCGTGAACTGCTGACCCTGATGCAGGTGGCGTGCGAGCGGGCACGGGATGCCGAGCTCATTGAACTGGGCATGTTGCACGGCCTGCTGGCCGACCCGCCTGGCGATGCCACACCGCCAACTCACGAGACCAGCGACCATCTGCCGCTCACCCGAGCCTGCGAGGCCTTCGAGCGGCGCGTCATCGCCCAGCGCCTGCGCCATTTCGACGGCTCGCGCACCCGTACCGCGATCAGCCTGGGCATCGCGCGGCGCACCCTGATCTACAAGTGCAAGCGTTTTGGCCTGGAAGAGAGCCCATGAACACCATTGAACGACTGATCGCCGGGCTGCTGATGGCTGGGGCCGGGGCAGCATCCGCCCAGAGTGCCCCTGCACCGGCCGCGTCACTGTCGGCGTGCACCGGCATTGCATCGGCGTTGCAGCGCCTGGAGTGCTTCGATCGAATTGCCGGTACGCCGATGACCACGATAAGGGCCAGCCTGCCGGCGACCCGGTCCAACGTGCCGGAGATTGTCGCTGCCATCGCCATCCTGGAGAAGGGGCGTCCGCCTGGCGACCTGCGGTTCCGCATGCTCGAGTCGGACGAGCGCGGCCGCCAGCGACGTGTATTGATATCGGCGCCGGCGATGAACCGCCCCGCGCCGCGCCCGCTGCTGACCCTTGCCTGCATCGACAACATCACCCGCCTGCAGTTCATCGTTCACCCGCCCGTACAGCGCCATCAGGTCAAGGTCGCGCTGCGACTGGATGGGCGCATCGCAGCACCGGAACAGACCTGGCAGGTCCTCGAAGACGGCCGCCTGGTCGATGCAGGGCGTGGCCTTGCCGGCATCGAGGTGGTGCGCCGCCTGGGATCGGCGGCGCAGGTGGAGGTCGCGAGTGATCTCCCCGCGCTGGATGGCCTGCGTTTCGATGCCGAAGGGCTGGATGCGCTGATTGCCGCCCAGCGCAAGGCCTGCCGGTGGTGACCACGATGAACGAGCAGATTGAAGAGCTTGTGCAGCCGATCTCGTCGGCGCAGCCACAGGGACATTTCGATGAGGAAGACGAGCTGTACGTGGCCATCGACATGGAGATGGTGAAGCTCGGCGGCCTGCAGGCGCAGACGCTGGACTGGGCCATGGTCGAACAGGCCTCCACCCGTTACCTTCGCGAGCGTTGCAAGCATTTCCGGATCATGGGCCATCTGGTCAGCGCCTGGTTGCGCGACCATGAGTGGGAGGGCTGGATCCGGGCGACCTGGCTGACCGCGGCCATGGTCGATGCGTACTGGCTTGGCGGCTATCCGCGCAGCGGGGCCAACATACTGGTGGCCCGGCAACGTCAGTTTGCCGCAGGAGGCGAACGGCTGTTGCAGTCACTCAAGCAACTGCAGGCCGCTGGTCATTCCGACGAGGTGGGGGCGCGGGCCTCGGCGGCGGTGGATGCGTTGGCGCAGGCCGAGCAGAAGCATGCCATCGCGCCGTCAGTGGCCGCACGCCTGCAGCCGGCGCTGCGACTCGCGGCCGAGGCGGCCAAACGCTCCCCTTACGAGCCCGCACGCCCCGAGAGGACGCCTCCGCCGCCGGGTGGAGCGGACACGGTGAACGCCGGGTTCTTCACCACGCGAAGCGGCTCCCCCCTGGGCAACGAGCGCGAAACCCGCAGCCTCTACCTGAAGCTGGCCGAGTTCATCAACCAGCAGGATGCGTACGAACCCACCGGCTACTTGCTGCGTCGCCATGCGCTGTGGTCGGGCATCCTGAGCACGCCACCGGTGAAGCGCGAGCAGCGCACCGAATTGATGTGCGTGCCGGTGGATGTCGGTACCGAATACCAGGAGGCCGTTGCAGGCAGCGCGATCAGTCCGGCGCTGCTGCTGCGTATCGAGAAGAGCCTGGCTTCCAGCCCCTACTGGCTGCGCGGCAGCTTCCTCGCCGCCACCGTGGCGCAGCGACTGGAGATGCCGATGGTCGCACTGGTGATCAAATCGGCCGCCGAGCGCTTCGTGCGGCGCCTGCCTACTCTTCGCGAGCTGCGTTTCAGCGACGGCACGCGTTTCATCGACGACGACGTCTTCGCCTGGCTGTCGGCCGCGGGCCACGGCCAAGGCACCTCGACCGGCCCGGCGCCGCGTGCGGTGCCTCACGGCGCGCCGGGTGACGCGCCGGCGGCCGACGAAGCAATGGATACCGTCCTGCAGCGGCTGCAGTCCGGGCAGGTCGCGGGCACAGCGCCACGCGAGCGCCACTACGCCAGCGCCGCCGCTGCCGATGCGCTGGCCGCGCGCGGCCTGAGCTGGCTTGCACAGGACATCTATGCCGGCGTGGCGCGCGCGATGACCGAGCAGACCGCCAGCCAGTGGGAGCCCGGCCTGTTCGACCACGTCGTTACCCGTAGCGGTCAACGAATCCAGTAACCCAACGGATGATCTTTTTCAGGGAGTAAGTGGTATGTCGGTCAAACTGGGCGGTTTCAACCGAGCCCGCAGCGCGTGGCGCGCAATCAGTCGCCACCTGAAGAACGCGGCGCCTGTGCTGCTGCTTCTCGGGCTGGCGTTGGTCATGGTCGCCCTCTGGTGGCTCGGCCCGCAGTGGCAATGGAAGGACGAAAAGCCGCTGTCTCCCTTGTCGGTGCGGTTGGCGCTGAGCGTGTTCCTGGTGCTGATCCCGGTGGTGGCCTGGGCATGGGGGATGCACACACGTTACCGCCGCCTGCAGGACGAACAACTGCGACGCGAAGCGGCCGTCGCCGATCCGTTGCAGGGCTTTGAAGCTGCCCAAGAGCGGGCGCTTGACGACGCGCTGGAGATGCTTCGGCAGAACCTGCACACACGCGATTACCTCTACAAGCTGCCCTGGTACGTGGTGATCGGACAGGAGAATGCGGGCAAGACCAGCTTCATCAACCGTTCCAACCAGAGTTTCTCGCTGACCAGCGTGACCAAGGCCGGCAAGCGCCCGTCGCGCGGGATCGAGTCACCGCTGAAGATCGACTGGTGGATCAGCAATGATGCCGTCCTCATCGACCCGGCTGGTGAGCTGATCAGCCAGCAGGACGTGGAGCAGAGCGAACTGCACCCGGACCTGCCGCGACGGCTCTGGACGCACTTTGTCGGGTGGCTCGGGCGTAGCCGGGCCCGGCGCCCGCTCAATGGCGCCATCCTGATCGTCGACCTTGCCACCCTGCTTACCCAGACGGCGAGCGACCGCCTCGCGCTGGCCGTGTTGATCCGTGCACGCCTGCGCGAACTGATGGAACAGCTGGGCACGCGCCTGCCCATCTACGTGGTGCTCAGCAAGTTCGACCTGGTGCGCGGCTTCGACGCCTTCTTTGCCGGGCTGCCGCGTGCAGCCCGGGAGAACAGCCTCGGCTTCACCTGCACCCTGAGCTCGGTGGACGACTTCGACGCCTGGATCGAAGAGCTCAGCCAGCAGTACGACACCTTCGTCAGCAATCTCAACGAGCAGGTGTTCGACGCCATGGCGGCCAAGGCGGACCTGGCCGAACGCGAGGACGTGTTCGTGTTCGCACGGCAGATGGCCGGGGTGAAGCCCGCGCTGTTCACCTTCCTCTCGGAGATTTTCGAGAGCGATCGCTACTCCACCCCCGCCCTGGTGCGCGGCATGTACTTCTCGTCCGTATACCAGCAGGGCGTGCCGGCCAATGCCTTCGTCAATGCAGCGGCAACCAGCTATGGCGTGACGCCGGCCGTCTCCAGGGCGCTGCCCATCGGGCGCGCGACCACCTACTTCACCGATCGTCTGTTCCAGCGCATCGTGTACCCGGAGGCTGGCCTGGCTGGCGACAACATCAGCGTCCTGCGCGGGAAGCGCCGGCTGTTGTGGGTCAGTTCGGGGGTGGTCGCGGCGGGCTGTGTGGTGGTGATCGCGGGCTGGCACTACCACTACACCGAAAACCGGCAGCAGGCGTACGCCGTGCTGGACAAGACCCAGGCCTACTCCGGCAGGCAGGTCGACCAGCGGCTCGACCCGACCGGGCGCAACCTGCTCGCGCCGCTGAACCAGATCCGCGATGCCGTGGCCGTGTTCGACGATTATCGCGCGGCCTGGCCGCTGGTGTCCGGCATGGGGCTGTACCAGGGGCGAACCATCGGCCCCAAGGTCGATGCCGCCTACATGCGCCTGCTGGGCCAGCGCTTCCTGCCGCAGCTGGGCATTGGCGTGATGGAGCGCCTGAGCGCCGCCGAGCCCGGCAGCGACGAGCGGCTGGCGGCCCTGCGTGTGTTCCGGATGATCGAGGACCGCGACAACCGCAACGCGGCTCTGGTGGAAGGATGGATGGCACGCCAGTGGCAAGAGGCGTTCCCCGCCGACGGCGCGACCCAAGGGCAGTTGATGCGCCACCTGGATTACGCCATGAAATACGTCGATACCGACCTGCCGCAGTACCGGCAGATGGTTGCCGAGGTGCAGGCCGAGCTGCGCCAGGTGCCGCTGCCGCAGCGGGTGTACGCCACGATGAAGCGCGATGCCTCGGCCGTGCTGCCGGCGCCATTGGATCTGCATGGGGAAATCGGTCCCGTGTTTGACATCCTGTACCGCCAGCCGGAACCTGCGGCAGCGCAGGCAGGCGCGTCCGCGGCCAACCCGCTGCGTATCGACCGGTTGCTGACCGGCAAGGGGTTCAAGGACTACTTCGCCGTCAACAGCAAGGACCTGACCCGGCTTGCCCTGATCGACCAGTGGACGCTGGGTTACCGCGCTGGCCTGAAGTATTCCGACGAGGACAGTCGACAACTCACCGCACAGGTCCGCGACCTGTATACCGCCGATTACATCGCGACCTGGCGGCAGGGGCTGAACAGACTGACTGTCACCGACTTCCGCGACGTGGACCACGCCGTGCTGGTGCTGGAGAACGTGACCAGCACCGCGCAACCCCTGCAGCGGCTTCTGGAAACGGTCGATCGCAACACCCGCATCTTTGCGCCGCTGACAGCCGGGACCCCTGCTGCCGTGGCCGAAGCAGAGAAGAAACTGGCCGAAGACCCCGACCGCCTGCAGGCCGCGCGGATCGAGCGCGAGTTCGCCTCGCTGGCAGGTCTGCTAGCGGCCAAGGGCGACCAGCCGGCGTACCTGGACGAAACCAGCAGGGCCGTGCTTGCCCTTTACGACTACATGAAGACGGTGCAGAACAGCCCGGACCGTGGTCAGGCCGCGCTCAATGCCGTGGTGGGCCATTTCAAGCTGGAAGGCACCGACCCCATTTTCACCCTCAAGCGCATGTCCAACGGTCTGCCCGAGCCCCTCAACCGGCAGGTAGGCAAGCTTGCCGACGAAAGCGCGAAAGTGCTGATGGTTGAGGCACTGCGCGAACTTGAGAAGCGCTGGGACCAGCAGGTGTACGGCTTCTACCAGGAGCGACTGGCCGGCCGCTATCCGCTCAATCCGGCCAGCGCGCAGAATATCGCGCTGCAGGACTTCGACGCGTTCTTCGGGCCGCAGGGGCGCCTGCAGGTGTTCTACGACAGTTACCTCAAGCTGTTCTTCGAGGACAACTACCAGGCGCTTTACTCGGAGAGCCAGGGCGACTACCTGGTCAATGCGCAGGTTCGCGAGCAGCTGATGGCGGCGCAGCGCATCCGCGAAGCCTTCTTCGACAACCGTGGCGCGCTGGGCGTGCAGTTCACCGTGCAGCCACTCGCCTTGTCGGCCGACCAGCTCAACAGCGTGCTGAACGTGGACGGCCAGCTGGTGTCCTACGCCCACGGCCCGCACATGGCGACCGGACTGATCTGGCCCAATGCGCTGCGCGAGGGGGTGGAGAGCAAGGTCACCGTGGTGGGCGCCGCCGGCAGCACGCGTGCGATTCGCTTCCAGGGTCCATGGGCATGGTTCCGCCTGCTCAGCCAGGCCCAGCTCAATGGCACCACGGCCGGCAGCGTGGATGTCAGCTTCAAGGCCGGCGAGGGCAGCGTGCGGTACCGCATCACCGCCGACAAGCCCGTCAATCCGTTCACCCAGCGCATCTTCAATGGTTTTGTGCTGCCGCGCACGCTGCTGCGCGCCGGCGTGCAGGCGACGGAGTCGAAGCCCACCCAATAGCGGCACGTGGCTGACCACGTGCGCATAAAGCTGCGCTCGAAAAGCCTGTTACATCAACGGTCTTCGGCTGAGTGCGCAAGGCATTGCGCACTCAGCCGCGCAAACACGCTGCAACGACGGATGCCGCCTTGCAGCGTTCCCTTGTACTGCGGCGTTCCAACCACTTGGCACGGATCTTGGTTTACCACCGCAGCCAGTATTGGCCCAGCCGGGCGGAGCCCGGTTGGAACGCTTTGAACTCCCAATCACAAAGGACGACGTCGATATGCCAACTCCCGCTTACATCTCCATCCACGGCAAGACCCAGGGCAACATCACCGAGGGTGCGTTCACCTCCGACTCCGTCGGCAACGTCTTCGTTGAGGGCCACGAAGACGAAATCCTGGTGCAGGAAGTCAAGCACGTGATCACCGTGCCGACCGATCCACAATCGGGGCAGCCGGCCGGGCAGCGCGTGCACCGTCCGCTGAAGTTCACCTGCGCCCTGAACAAGGCGGTGCCGCTGTTGTACAACGCACTCGCCTCGGGCGAAGCGCTAACCACCGTGCAGCTGAAGTGGTACCGCACCTCCATCGACGGCAAGCAGGAGCACTTCTTCAACACGCTGCTGGAAGACGCCACCATCGTGGAAATCAATACCCACATGCCGCACGCGCAGGATCCGGACAAATCCGACTTTACCCAGCTGATCGAAGTGAGCCTGGCCTATCGCAAGATCACCTGGGAACACACCGTGGCCGGCACCTCCGGTTCGGATGACTGGCGCGCACCGCTGGAAGCGTAAGCGCGTGATGCCGGGTGGGTGCCGCACGGCGGCGCCCACCCACCTGCCTGATGCAAGGAATCCCCATGAAACCCGTTGTTCTGGTCGGCCATCGCCATGAATGCCCCCTGCATGGCACCAATGAAGTGACGTCCGGCGCGGCCAGCGTCCTGTTCGACGCGCGCCAAGTGGCCTGTGTAGGCGATACGACCGGCTGCGGCGCGCGGATCACCAGTGGCGCCAGCAGCGTGACGGTTGAAGGGCGGCAGGTGGCCTGCGAGGGCGATCGGACCGACCACGGTGGAACGTTGGTGGAAGGCGAGCCTGGCGTGTTGATTGGTTGAGGGACTCGTCCCGCCTGCATGGAGATGACCGTGGCACCGCAATCCGAATACCGTTTCCGGCTTCAGCTTCCTGATGGGCCGCCCTTCGACGTGGTCCGCTTCGAACTCACCGAAGGGCTCTCCCAACCCTTCCGCCTGTCCCTGGCGCTGTCCTGCTTCCAGCATGACATCGACCTGGACGCCCTGCTGGACGGCCCGGCCACCTTTACCATCTCCCGCGACGGCCAGCACGTGCGCGAGGTACATGGCATCGTCACCGCGTTCGAGCAGGGCGATACCGGATTCCGCCGTACCCGGTACCGCGCGGTGATCGAACCGCCGCTGGTGCGACTGGACCTGCGCCGCAACAGCCGCATCTTCCAGCGCGTTGCAGTGCCGGCCATCCTCAAAACCCTGCTGGACGAACAGCGCGTGCCGGCCAGCAGCCTGGAGATGCTGCGCGAGCGCGAGCACGTCCAGCGCGAGTACTGCGTGCAGCACCGCGAGCAGGACCTGGCCTTCTTCCAGCGCCTGGCCGGCGAGGAAGGGCTGGTGTATTTCTTCGATGCCCGCGCCGACTCCCGGCTGGTGCTCACCGATGCCCTGCTGGCAGGCCCCAGCCTTCCGGGCCCCGACGGCGCACTGGGTGCCGTGGCGTACCAGCCCAGCCCAGGCGGCGACGCAGCCGGGCCGGGCCTGCGGCGCTTTGCCTACCGCCGGCAGATGGCCAGCACCCGCGCCACCCAGCGCGACTACAGCTTCAAGAACCCGCCGTACCGCTTCGAACACCAGGCCCGTGCCGTTGACGGCATTGGCGACTATGAGCACTACGACGCGCCGGGCCGCTACAAGCACGACGACGCCGGCAAGCCGTTCACCCGCTCACGTCTGAGCGCGCTGCGCCGCGACGCCACCCTGGCCGAGCTGGAGGGCGATGACGCCCGCCTGTGGCCGGGCCTGGCCTTCGCCCTGGACGGGCACCCGAGCAGCAGCCTGCCGCGCAACTGGCGCGTGGTCGGCATGCGCCATGAAGGCGAGCAGTCCAGCGGCCAGGAAGAAGACAGCGTCGGCGCCGAACAGGGCAGCCGCTACCACTACACCGGCACCGCCGTGCCCGACAACGCCGACTGGCAGCCGCAGCCATGCCCGCGCCCGGTAATGGACGGGCTGCAGGTGGCGCACGTGGTCGGTCCCCCGGGGGAGGAGATCCACACCGACGAACACGGGCGGGTGATGGTGTGGTTCCCATGGGACCGCGAAGGCCCCAGGCAGAACAGCAGTTGCTGGATCCGGGTCAGCCAGGGCTGGGCGGGGGCGAGCTACGGGATGATGGCGCTGCCGCGCATCGGCCACGAGGTGCTGGTGAGCTTCCTGGACGGCGACCCGGACCAGCCCATCGTCACCGGCCGCAGCTACCACGCGACCAACCGGCCGCCGTACGACCTGCCCAACCTGAAGACGCTGACCACGATCAAGAGCCAGGAGCACAACGGCGGCGGACACAACGAACTGCTGATCGATGACACCAATGGTCAGATCAAGGCCCAGCTCAAGAGCACCCACGCCGCCACCCAGCTCAACATGGGCTTCCTGACCCACCCGCGCGGCATGGACGGCAACGGCACCCCGCGTGGCGAAGGCTTCGAGCTGCGCACCGATGCCAGCGGCGCTTTGCGCGCCGCCAAGGGCTTGCTCATCACCGCCCACGAGCGCGCCGGGGCGGGCAGCGGACAGTTGGACCACGCCGAACTGGTGGAGTGCGTAAGCACGTTGGCGAGCATGGTGAAGACTCTTGCTGACACCGCCGCGCAACACCAGGCACCGCCGATGGACCACGGACCGCGCGACGCGCTGGTCAAGGCTGTGGAACAGCTGGGAGCGGGGGCGAACGATCGCCAGGACCAGGCTGGCAGCGAGCCGATAGTTGCTTTGGCCGCACCAGAGGGAATCGCGTTGGCGACGCAGAAGACGGTATTGATCGCCGCCCGGGAGAACGTCGAGGTGTCGGCGCAGGACGACCAGGTACAGAGTGCTGGCGGGCAGGTGCTCGTCACCGCCGGCGGGGGAATCAGCCAGTTCGCGGTCGATGGCGGCCTGAGCCACATCGCCCATCGCGACGATGTGCGCATCCAGGCCCAGCATGGCAACGTCACGGTGGATGCGGCGCAGGCCATTCACCAGCGTGGCCAAAGACACGTAATGCTTACCGCGGGCGAGAAAGCGCTGATCGAATGTGGAAAGAGCGCACTGATGCTCAACCCGGACGGGCGTATTGAGCTCTTCGGAACGCAGTTGCAGATCCACGCAAAAGTGCAGGTCCTCCCGCCGGCCTCCGTGCAGAGCTCGGTGCCATCCTTTGGCGAGATCGACACGGCAGGCCAGTTCGTCCTGCGCCAGGCCGATGGCGAACGACCGGCCGCAAATCGCCGTTACCGCATCTCCCTGGAGGACGGCAGTGTCGTCGAAGGGATTACCGATGCCAAGGGACTGACAGAACGACTACAGAAGGATGCACTGCGCATCGCCGACATCGAGGTGCTCCATGACGACAACTGACAACGCTCCCGGGCGCCGGGTGAGTGCCACCGGAACACTTCGGACCGCCCCGGGCGGCGTCGTGCAGCCGGTGGTTCTGCCGATGCCCAAGCCGGGCATCGTGATCCTGGTTCACGGGGTAAATGACGTGGGCGAAGCATTCGCGAACCAGGAGCTTGGCATCTGCCTGGGATTGAGCGAGCGGTTGGGGCGGGTGGGCAAGGGAGCATCCAAAATGCTGCTTGACCATGCCTACTACCGCACGCCCCGGAAGAAGACCCCGGAGCAAGAGGAGGATAGGCATGCTGCTGACCCCGACGCGGTGTACTACCGGCGGCACCACACCAAGGCCGCCATCACCCAGAAGGCGATGCCCAACAGTGTGGTGATCCCGTTCTATTGGGGGTACCGGGAGCAGGAAGGGCTCGACAGCAGGACTGGAAAGCCTTGGATCGACAAGAAGCAACGACACGGTGAGTATCTGGACCGCTATGGCAATCGCCTGGACAAGGACAGTGCCAAGAACGGCGGCCCGTTCGCCAATGCCACCAACAACATCCCGGCCATGTGGTCAGCGGGTTTCAAGGCGCTGGTAGGTGAGGCAGGTAGCACCAAGACACGACCACTGCTCAGCGCTGGTCCGCGCAACTACATGGTATTGGCCGCGCAGCGGCTGGCGATGCTGGTACGGATGATCCGCGCCAAGCATCCGGACGACACGATCAACGTGGTGGCCCACAGCCAGGGTTGTCTGATCACGCTACTGACCAATGCACTGCTAAACGAATCCAATGATCGCCCCATCGACACCTTTGTAATGAATCACCCGCCCTACTGTCTTGGCGAGTTGATGATCGACAAGATTACGCTGGGTGATCAGGTGGAAACGGCCGAAGCACGGCTGAGCACGCTGGCCGGCATCGTCCGCTTCATAACCGAGACGCCACACCAAACACCCGCATTCGAGTCATTGGCCGAGGCAGGCCAAAGCAGTTCGGGCAACGCTGTGGTGACGGGCAAGGATTGGAAGCCGACATGGGCGCTCAGAACCCCGCAGGGTGAGGGCAAGACTCCGCAGATGTTCGGCGAGCGCGACAACCGCGGGAAGGTCTACCTGTACTTCTGTCCCGACGACCAGACCGTGGCGGTGCTGAGCGTGCAGGGCATTGGCTGGCAGGGCGTGCCCGACACCATTTCGATGCTCACCACCGACAGCTACCAGCGGTGGAGGAAAAGTCAGTTGATGATGCGTGGCAGCCACGAAAAAGACTACATGGTGGTGCGCCCAGCGTTAGATGCCTTGGGCCCCCGGTTCAAGCAGCGCTGCTTCACCAAGCGCCTGCGCGATGGTAAGCCACTGATGATAGGCGCCGCGTTGGCTGAGTATGAGTTGGAAAGGTGGCACGAGTTCACCTGGTCCGACACCACGCTGGGTACGTTCATCGATAAGGCGGCACGCGCAGGCTTCAGTTCCGGCCAGAAGGTACGCATCACGGGTGAGGTGCTGAGCCCTCCGGTCCGCCCCCGGCTGGGCGGTGACTGGGACGACATCTCCCCTATCGATGCATCCATCGCAGTTACTCGCGACAGGCGGATGATTCTGGATTGGGAGACGTTTCCGGGTGTGGTGGAGCGCGTGGCTTTGCGCTCCCCCCATGCGCTTCCCGGTGAAGAGATCAAGTTGCTGGAGCAGCAGTGGAACTCGGGCAAGGATGTGGCAGATCAAACCGAGATCAGCTATGCGCGTCACGCTGGGCGCGGCGTGGTCCAGATAAGGCGCCGCGAGACGCCCAACGAGACGCGCAGGCGCTGGATGGATACCGAGAAGAGTGAAGACAACAAGAAGTCCTTCCACTCCAGCATCGTCGCCGAGGCCCAGCACAGCCGCGAGGTCACCGCCTATGACCTGGGCATTGGACAAGCGAAGTGCATCGATGATCCGGTCTACTACCTGTATCTGTGCCTGGTGGCTGATTGGCGGACTGATTGGCAGGAGGCTGAGACCCATTTTGAGAAGAGCCATTCGCTGTCAGAGACAGAAGTGAAGTTGTACAGATCTGCGTTCGCGTTACGCGATGAGGAAACCGGCCACGCCCGTGAGCTGATCGATCAGACCATTGCCTACCGGAACACTGGTCGACTGCCTGCCTGTGCCACCTGCGTCCTTCCCGAGCTGGTGGTGTCGCAGACCCTTGCTGATCGCGAAGCGAACAAACGCCCAAAGGATGGGGGTACTGCCCGATGAAGCCACTATTCCGCAGTCGCTGGTCGGCCTTCTTGGTGTTTGCCTTGGTTGGTATCACTCCCGCGTGTAGACCCGAGCGCCCCGATCCGGCCGCGTTTGATCGTGCTCCACCGCCTCCGGCCACCTATGACCGCAGCCAGCTCCCCAGTGACTTTGCGGGCTTGAGCCACTTCAACCATCCCGGCGCACCGGCGCCCATTGCCCTACCGGAGCCGCCCATCATGGAGCCAAGCAACCGCCTGCAAACCCTTGATGTCATCAGCGTTGGCCTGTCGGTGGAGATGTTCCGCCAGGGCAACGTGTTGAAAGAGGTACAGAAGGCCTCGGACTTCCACAGCAACGTATTGCCGCCTCCGGAGTCGCAGAAGTATCGGCATTCTGACGATCCGGGCGTTTGGGCAAAGCGACAGCACGACGTACTGGAGCTCGTACTGAAGCCCATGATTGAGGCATGGCCCATACCGTCCGTTCTGGTGACCGAAACGCCGCCGAAGGATCGTAGACCGTCCATGTGGGAGATCGAGAAAACGTGGATCGACCACATGCGCATGCCCGCGGGTTTGCATTGGACCCAGATCAACCAGTTGGACGTGGTTTACAACGACACGCCTGAAGATGTGGTCGAGGCCCTCTTCCGCACCTTCGAACGGCATCCGGATCTTCCAGCGATGCTGGTGTACGTGGAGGGGCCCTCGGGCCATTATGAGGACGGCAAGCGCGTAAGTGATGCGCCTGTAGCGACCTATGTCGCAATGGTCGTCGCCCGGCGTGAGCGGGTCGAATGGCTCCGGCCGTGGGCGCCGTATACGAAGATGAACGTGGACAAATGGTGGCCGCAGTTCAATGGTTGGGAAAGGTCACCTCCACGCGATTTCGAGCCAACGCCCTTCTTCCCGACGCCGTGGACGCGCACCCACTTCAAACAGTGGGATGCGCTGCCCACGCTGTCACACCTGCATCGGCCCGTGGTCGCAGCCCTCGTCGATGACGAGGGTGCCAGGTTGAAGCGCAAGCAACAGGAAGCGGCACTGTTGGCTGGCTGGAAAGAGGCAACGCAGGTTGCAGCACCTGACCGTGTGTTCTTTGATGCAGGCAAGCCAGGGGGCGGCATTGCCACGCTGAGCCCGGTGCTCACCGCCGCGCAGTCGGAGCTGGATCTGATCGATCCTCAGGAGGGCATCGACCTGAGCGCACGTTTGGGTGATATGAGCGCAGCCTCGCCCTTTGTGGGGCTGGTGCTGGCGACGATGGCCACGGCCGAGTCGGGCACGGCCAGCATGGTGGTGCCGCTGAGGCGCAAGGACCAGGCCACCTTCATGTTGGTCACGCCGCCCACAAGCAAGCCCCACGGTGATGCCTTCGACGTAAAGCTCATGCCGCAGCTTTCCGAGGGGCAGGACATGCTACGCCAAGCCCCGCCAGAGCCCGAGCGTGAGCGGGTAGCACCTGCTTACAACAGTGATGGTGAACGGGCCAATGGGCTGGCCGGCATGCTGGCGTTCTCATTGTTCGCCAACCGTATCCGCATGGACCAGTTGGCGCCGGAATAGCGCCGGCTGCGGGCTGGCGCATGCGGGATCACTCCGCCTGCGGGTGGGCTTTCTCCCAGGCGATATGCACGTCGGCCAGTTCGTAGAGCTGCTCGACCAGCGCCATCGGCAGGCCGTCGTCGTAGTCCTCGTCGTAGGCGTCATCAAACGGATCGATCTGATGCTCGCCGTCCACGGCCTGCAGCATCTGTGTCGGGACGCGCCGCAGCTCGTCCGCCGAATGCTCGCGCGGGCCGGCACCGTCCCACGCGTTCGGATCGAAACCGATGCCGTGGTCGGCATAGAAGCCATCGAGGTAGCGCTGCTGCACCAGGCCGATGAACGCATGCGCATCGCGCTCGTAGTCGGGCACTGCATCCAGTGTGTCGTACTGGGCATGCCAGCCCGCGCCCACGCTCCAGAACAGCATCAGCGCCGTGGCCCGGTCCAGGTCGGGCTGGTCGGCCAGCCATTCCAGCGCGCGCAGATTGTCGCTGTAGTTGGAGCGGGCCACATAAAGATGGCGCTGTTCCGGCGTGGCCTGCAGCAGGTGCGCGTGCAGCAGCGCCACTTGCCGGCGTCGTAATCCTGTTCGTTCATTGCTTGCTGTCCAAGCCGTTGCGGTACGCCACGCATTGTACGTGCGGTGCCTGCGGCGATCATGCTCGTGCAGGTTCTGCGGGCTGGTTCGCATTTCATACGCCGCACGCCGTCGCGTAAGAATGCTTTCATCTTCCGCTCGCATGATGGTCACGCACCTGCATCGCGCAGGTCACCACCTCATCATGCAACGGATCACCATGCTCACCCGACCCCTGACGATCGCCGTGGCGATTGCGCTGTGCGCCGCCAATGCCCACGCTGCCGATGTGGACGCCACCACCGAGGCCAACGTCGCGCTCAGCGCGCAGACCCTGGACACCGTGTCGGTGATCGGCCAGGGCGAGACCCGTCAGGTCCAGCGCATCACGGCCGTGGACAAGGAAGTGCTGCCGCCGGGCACCAGCGGCCAGAAGATCCTCGACCGCCTGCCCGGCGTGTCGGTGCAGTCCAATGACGCGTTCGGGGCCAACGAGGAATCGCAGAGCATCACCCTGCGCGGCTTCGACAAGAGCCGCCTGGGCTACACACTCGATGGCATTCCGCTGGGCGACAACAGCTACGGCAACTACAACGGCCTGAGCATCGCCCGCGCGCTGATCGCCGAGAACCTGGCCGGTGCCGAACTGTCGCAGGGTATCGGTTCGCTGGGCGTGGCCTCCACCAGCAACCTGGGCGGCACCATCCAGTACTTCTCGCAGGATCCGTCCACCGAGTTCGGCGGTCGTGCCAGCGTCACCGTGGGCGATGACAACCAGCGTCGCGGTTACCTGCGCGTGGACACCGGCGACCTCAACGGATTCTCGGCCTATGTCTCCGGCGTGCACCAGGAGGCGGACATGTGGGCCGAGCCGAACCAGAACCAGACCACCCGCCAGTTCAACGCCAAGGCCGTGTGGGCCGTGGGCGACAACCGTTTCGGCGCGTTCGCGGCCACCTCGCGCGTGAGCCAGGCCAACTACGCCTACCTGTCCAAGAGCATGCTCGCGCGCGGGCTGGGCTACGACTGGAACATCTACGCCCCGGACTGGGATCGGGCGGTGGCTGCGGCCTACTGCGCGCCGGGCACGTACAACGCGCAGAAGTGCGCCTTCAGCGGCGGCGTCAACAGCATCGACGATGCGTACTACCAGAGCCGCGCGCTGCGCGACGACAACCTGTATTCGCTGGATGCCGACCTGGCATTGGGCGAGACCTCGCGCCTGAAGCTGCTGGCCTACCACCACGAGAACCGCGGCCAGGGCCACTGGTGGGCACCGGGCCAGCCGTCCAACCCGGGCACCGCGCAGGCGCTGCCGATTTCCATCCGCAGCACCAACTACACCATCAACCGCCAGGGCATCACCGCGGCGCTGAGCTGGCAGTGGGGCATCCACGCGCTGGAAGCGGGGCTGTGGTATGAGCGCAACGACCACAATGTCGAGCGCAATTTCTACTACATCACCGGGCCGTTCCTGGATGACGGCTACCTCAACTACCCCGACCGTCGGCTGTTCGACCAGGACTTCGACATCCGCACACGCCAGTTCTACGTGCAGGACCGCATGCGTTTCCTCGATGACCGCCTCACCGTCGATGTGGGCATCAAGAGTCCGAACACGCGCATGACCGCCAACGCCAAGCCGGGCACGGAAGCCAGCTATGCCTCGGGCACGCTGACCGCGAAGGAATCGGTGCTGCCGCAGGCGGGTATCGGCTTCAAGCTGAGCCAGAACCAGGAGCTGTTTGCCTCGTACTCGGAGAACATCGCGGCCTTCGTGGGCGGCGGCAGCGGTGGCCCGCTGCAGGTCTCGCCGGAATCGTTCGCGGCCAGCGCCGGGCTGGAGCCGGAGAAGTCGAAGACGCTGGAAGCCGGTTTCCGCACCTTCGGTGAGCGGTACCAGGCCTCGATCGCGGCCTACCACGTGATGTTCGACAACCGCCTGCTCTCGCTCAACCCGTGCACCAGCATCGAGGTGGGGACGCGGCCGGAGTGCATCACCCGCTTCATCAACGTGGGCTCGGTGAAGAGCCAGGGCGCGGAGCTGACCTTCATCCTCAAGCCGGTCGACGGCCTGCAGTGGTACAACGCGCTGTCCTGGAACAAGTCCACCTACGAGGATGACTACACCTCGGGCGGGGCGATCGTACCGGTGGCGGGAAAGATCACGGTCGATACGCCCGAGCGCATGGCCTCCAGTGAAATCAGCTGGAACCGCGATGGCTTCTTCGCCAGCCTGCGCGCGAAGTACACGGGCAAGCGGTATTACACCTACACAAACGACCAGTCGGTGCCGGGTGTGACCACCTTCGATGCGGGCATGGGGTATTCGTTCGGGCCGGGCATGGGCCTGCGCGACATCAAGGTCTCGCTCAACGCGACCAACCTGACCAACAAGCGCTACGCCGGCCAGCTCAGTTCGTTCGCCCCGACCGACCCGACCGGCACCCGCTACGCGATCCACGCCAGCGCGCCGCGCCAGCTGTTCATGACGGTTGCTGCGGAGTTCTGATCCGGTGGGATAGCGCAGCCACGCATGGCGTGGATCTACTGAAACCCAGTAGATCCACGCCGCGCCTGCACAGTCCGCAGGACAGGGCTCTGAACTCGTTGGCAAGGGAGCACTAAACTGCAGGTGTCCCGACAATGGAAGTGCCCCTTGACCCCCGACGAGTTCGACCGCGCCTCCCGCGCGCTGCTGCAGGACTACCTGCTGAAGGCATCTCCCGAGCAGCGCCACATCTATGTCGCGCGCCGCAACTACGATGACAGCCCCGAGCTGCTGGCTTGGCTGGCGGATCGCAGCGAGCTGGATCGCGCGACGGCGCTGATGATGTACTGGTCGCTGGGCGCGGCCTGGTTCACCCAGTACGCCGCTGACGGCGACGTACCCGAGCATGAGCGCGAGGCCTATGCGATCGTCCGCCGCATCGAGCAACGCTACATCGATGGATTCTATGCGGGCCGTGGACTCGCCTTCGACCCGGGCAACTGGCCGGGCCCTTCGATGGGTGACTATCCCGGCCTGGTCATGCGTCGCAACGTCCCGGATGCCATGAGGGTCGCGGTGGTCGGCGGGCAGGCCTGCGATCCCTTTGCAGAGGCCGTCGACACGGTCTTTGATGACGGCCTGCCGCTTGCGCTCGCAGCGCAGCTGCACGACATGGCCGCTGGCGTGCAGCCTGATCGTGGTCCGGCCTTGGGCGATGCCGTAGCCGGCGAGATCGACATCTGGGCCGACGTGACGCCGCTGACGCTCTTACCGTTGGCGACGGCCGCGGATCCGGGCTGGGCGGTACTTGAGACCTTTCTTCGCCAGGCATCACCACAGGAATGCCACCAACTGATGCTGTTCGCTGACACCAGCGCGCTATCAGACGCGCTGCAGTGGTTGCTGGAGCAGCCGACACTGGCTGCGTCCAGCGCACTGGCGTTCTACTGGAACCTGGGCGCGTCGTGGTACGTCCCCTTCGCTACTATCGAGGATGTGCCGGAATCGCACCGCTACACGGCGGCGGTGCTGAGACGGATCGAGCAGCGCCTGGCTGATGACGGTTACGCGGACCACGGGCTGGGTTTCGACCTGGCTCGGATCCGGCCGCGTTTCCCCACGCGTTGGCCGGGGCGGGACGAGCGGCGCGCCATCCCCGGGCAGATGTGGCGGCCACGTCCGGGCCAGATCGTGGACGAGTCGGACGACGTGGATTTCATCACCGGCCTGCCGGAAGACATTGCCGAGGCGCTGGCGAACGCCCGCGGGTAAAGGATGAAGCATCCGCGGGTGGCGTGGATCTACTGAACCGGCAGATCCACGCCGCGCCTGCAGAGGCCTCAAAACATGTGCAACCCACCGTTCACCGCGTAATCGGCACCGGTCACGTAGGCCGCATCATCCGACGCCAGCCACGCGCACAGGCTTGCGACTTCCTCCGGCTTGCCCAGACGACGGATCGGCACCGAGCCGGCCAGCCGGTCTAGGACGTCCGGCGGGAAGCTGCTGATCGACTGGCTGGCGATGTAGCCCGGCGAAATCGTATTGACCGTCACCCCGCGCGTGGCCACCTCATTGGCCAGCGCCCGGCTGAAGCCGTGCATCGCCGCCTTGGCGGTGGCGAAATTGACCTGGCCGATCTGGCCCTTGTGCGCGCTGACCGAGCCGATGTTCACGATCCGGCCCCAGCCGCGCGCGGCCATGCCGTCGATGACCTGCTTGGTGATGTTGAACAGCGCGTGCAGGTTCGAGCCCATCACCGCGTTCCAGTCGTCCGGGCTCATCTGCCGGAACAGCACGTCGCGGCTGCCGCCGGCATTGTTGACCAGCACGTCGATCTCGCCGACCTCGGCCTTGACCTTGGCGAAGGCGGCCACCGTGGACGACCAGTCCGCGGCGTTGCCCTCCGAGGCGATGAAGTCGAAGCCCAGCTCGCGCTGTTCGCGCAGCCAGCCGGCCTTGCGCGGGGAGTTCGGGGCGCAACCGGCGACCACGGTGTGGCCGTTGCGGGCCAGCTTCTGGCAGATGGCGGTGCCAACACTGCCCATCCCGCTGGTGACGTAGGCGATGCGAAGAGTCATTGCAGAACGCTCCTTGGTAGGCGGATCAGGACGCAAGCGGGTACAGGCCGAACAGCAGGCCGCCGAGCATCAACAGCATCGAAATGGCGATGGCCCACTTCAGCGTGAACTTCTGGTGGTCGGCGAACTCGACCTTGGCCAGGCCCACCAGCAGGTAGGTGGACGGCACCAGCGGGCTGAGCAGGTGCACCGGCTGCCCGGCCAGCGAGGCGCGGGCCATCTCCACCGGGGTGATGCCGTAGTTGCCGGCCGCCTCGGACAGGATCGGCAGCACGCCGAAGTAGAAGGCGTCGTTGGACATGAAGAAGGTGAACGGCATCGAGGCGATCGCGGTGATCACCGCCAGGTACGGGCCCCAACTGTCGGGGATGATCGCCAGGAAGCTGTGCGACATCGCCTCCACCATCCCGGTGTTGTTGAGGATGCCGGTGAAGATGCCGGCGGCGAAGATCAACGCCACCACCGACAGCACGTTGCCGGCGTGGTTGACCACGCGGCGGCGCTGCTCGGCCAGGTTGGGGTAGTTGATCACCAGCGCCATCGCGAAGCCCACCATGAACAGCACCGGCATCGGCAGCACGCCCATGATCAGTGCGGTCATCAGCGCCAGCGTCAGCACCAGGTTCACCCACAGCAGCCTGGGCCGCTTGATGTCCTCGGCGTCTTCCACGGTGGGCAGCGCATTGCCGTCGTCGGACACGCTGTTGTCCATCCAGCTGCCGCCCTCGGGCAGGCTCACCACGCCCAACCGACGGCGCTCCTTCATGCCCAGGTACCACGCCAGCAGCAGCACGCCGGCGCAGGCGATCACCATCGAGGGGATCAGCGGCACGAACACGTCGGCCGGGTCCACGTGCAGTGCGGTGGCCGCGCGCGCGGTCGGCCCGCCCCACGGGGTGAGGTTCATCACGCCGCCGGCGAGGATGGTCACGCAGGTCATGTTCAACGCGCTCATGCCCAGCCGCTGGTACAGCGGCAGCATCGCCGACACCGTGATCATGTAGGTGGTCGAGCCATCGCCGTCGAGGGAGATCAGCATCGCCAGGATCGCGGTGCCCAGCACGATCTTCATCGGGTCGCCCTTGACGAAGCGCAGGATGATCCGCACCAGCGGATCGAACAGACCCGCATCGATCATCACCCCGAAGTACAGGATGGCGAACATCAGCATCACGCCGGTGGGCGCGATCTTCTTGATGCCCTCCAGCATCATCTCGTCGATGTCGGCGCCGAAGCCGCCGAACAGCGCGAAGATGATCGGAATGGTGATGAGGGCGACCAGCGGCGACAGCCGCTTGCTCATGATCAAGTACATGAATGTAATGACCATGCCAAAGCCGAGGATGCTCAGCATCATCTGCAGACTCCAGGAGGGGTAGTGCGGAAGGGAAGGCTCAGAAATCGAACTGCAGGCGGCCGGTCACCGCACGGGTGCGGTCCAGGTTGGCCGCGGCCAGGCGGTCGCGGTTGCGGCTCTCGATCAGGTTGAGCATGAAGCGCAGGTTCTCGCGCATGTACCAGTTGCCACCCAGCGTCCAGGCCTGGGTCTGCGCATCGCGCAGGTCCGGCTGGCCGATCAGGTGCTGGTCGCCGCGCATCTGGTCGTAGCGCAGTGCCACTTCGACGGCGCCGGCCTTGTGCTGGAAATCCTTGACCCGGCCGAAGCGGCCGGTCTTGCGGTCGTAGACGCGCGACTCGCCGGTGACGAACCAGCTCACCAGCCCGTAGCCGGCCAGCACCTTGCCGCGCTGGCTGCCGTCGTCGAAGGTGGCGCCGCTGAACTCGCCCTGCCAGGACAGCGGCCCGCGCACCTGCGCGTACTCCAGCGACCACTTGTTGACGTCGGTGTCGCGCCCGGCCGAGAAATCGACCAGGGTCAGGCGGCTGTTGTCGGACAGGTGGCCGGCGGGGCGCGGCCGGATCTTCAGCCCCGGCACGCCATTGGCGCCTGGAGTGTCGTAGCGCTCATGCGCCAGCGACAGGCCCAGGTGCAGCACGTCGCCGGCGGTGGCGCCCGGTGCCCAGGTGGCACGGCCGCCGGCGGCGCGGCCCTTGACCTGCCAGGCATCGATGCTTTCCAGGCTGTAGGCGCTGGCGGCCCAGGTCATGTCGCCGCGGGCGGCCTGCCAGGAGGCGCCGAGGCGGTACAGCGGCGCAAGCGTGGTGCCGGCATTGCCGCGCTCCAGGAAGGTGCCGTAGTTGGAACTGGTGCGGTCGTCCAGCGAGAAGAACTGCTTGAACTGGCCCACGGTGAGCTTGCCGGCATCGCCGAAGCTGCGGCTGACGAACACGTCCTTGGCCTCGACCCGGTCGCCGGAGAAGTCCGCTTCCAGCTTGTAGTCGACCACGAAGAACCTGCCCGACACGTCCACCCAGGCACGGCGGATCTCGGTGTCGTCCTTGTTCGGCGTGCCACGGCCGTCGTTGTCGAAATCGGCGAAGTCCAGGTGCAGGCGGCCGCCGAGCGTGGCGGTGACCGGACGGTCGTCCTCGCTGGCGTCAGCGGCCCAGAGCGGCGCGGCCAGCATCAGCAGGGTGCAGGCGGCCGGCGTGCGCCAGCGGGTTGCGTTCAGTTCCACGGACCCTCCCAGGTACTCGTTCGTGCAGTGGTGTCGTCAATGGCAGCGCAGGGGACTGCGGTGCGATGGCGCAGCCTAGTGCCGGGAAGCTGTCATCCACCTGTCGGGGGTTTGTGCACTGCAGCGAAGCCCACGAGGGCGGCCGCTCGCGCTAGCATTCGTGCACCTTCGACGATCCCTGCCCGATGCGCCTGCTGTTGGTGGAAGACAATCCGGACCTGGCCGATGCCATCGTCCGCCGCATGCGCCGCAGTGGCCACGCGGTGGACTGGCAGCGCGACGGGCTGGCCGCGGCCAGCGTGCTGCGCTACCAGAGCTTCGACCTGGTGGTGCTGGACATCGGCCTGCCCAAGCTCGATGGCCTGCGCGTGCTGGCCGGCATGCGCGAGCGCGGCGACAGCACCCCGGTGTTGATGCTGACCGCGCGTGACGGCATCGAAGACCGCGTGCAGGCGCTGGACGTGGGCGCCGATGACTACCTGGGCAAGCCGTTCGATTTCCGCGAGTTCGAAGCACGCTGCCGGGTGCTGCTGCGGCGCACCCGCGGCCAGGCCAGCGAAGTGGTGCAGATCGGCACGTTCCAGTTCGACAACGCCTCGCACCGGGTGAGCCTGGAGGGCCAGCCGATCGAGCTGCCCAACCGCGAGTACCGGCTGCTGGAAATCCTGATGGGCCGGCTCGGGCAGGTGGTCGGCAAGGACGAGATCGGCAATGGCTTGTTCGGCTTCGATGACGAGGCCGGCCCCAATGCGATCGAACTGTACGTGGGGCGGCTGCGCCGCAAGCTGGCCGGGGCGCCGCTGCGGATCGTCACCGTGCGCGGCAGCGGCTACCTGCTGGAGGCCATCGAAGACCCCGCCGGCGCTGCGGCCGATGGCGACTGACCCGCGCACCTCCGGCTCGATCCGGCACACCCTGTGGCTGTACCTGGGCGCGTTCCTGGCCCTGTTCGCCGTCGCCCTGCTGTTCGGCGCACGCGATTACGGCCAGCGCGCGGCCAACCGTTCCTACGATCACCTGCTGGTGTCCTCGGCGCTGTCGATCATCGACTCGGTGGCCCTGGTGGAGGCGCAATGGCAGGTGGACCTGCCGTATGCCGCGCTGGACCTGCTGGCGATGGCCCCGGAGGATCGCGTGTTTTACCGCGTCTCCGACGCACGCGACGCCACCGTCACCGGCTACGCCGACCTCCCGGCGCCGCCGCATCCGCCCAGCGACCGCCCGCAGCTGTTCGACGCCTCCTACAGCGGCGAGCAGGTGCGCTTCGTGGTGGTGTCGCGGCGCGTGTCCTCGCCCTCGGCACAAGGCGAGGTGCGCGTGCAGGTCGGGCAGACCCGGCGTGCGCGCGAAGCACTGGCGCAGGACATGGTGACCCGCGCACTGCTGGCCATCGCCGTGCTGTCGCTGCTCTCGCTGGCCCTGGTGGGGCTCGGCGTGCATCGCGCCCTGCGCCCGCTGGTGCGCATGGAACGCGACCTGGCGCGGCGCGAGCCGTCCGACCTGAAGCCGCTCGATGCCAGCGTGCCACGCGAGATGGACAAGATGGTCGGCGCGTTGAACCACTTCATGGGCCGGTTGCAGAGCAGCAACGAGACCCTGCGCGCGTTCATGGCCGAGGCCGCGCATCAGATGCGCACGCCGCTGGCGGCGCTGCGCGCACAGGCGCAGCTGGCGCTGGACGAGGAAGACCCCGAGGACATGCGCCGCAGCCTGCATGCCATCGAGCGCAATGCCACCCACATGAGCCGCCTGCTCAACCAGCTGCTCAGCGATGCCAGCGTGATCCACCGCGCCAACCTGCAGCATTTCGGCCCGGTCGACCTGGCCGAGACGGTGCACCAGGCGCTGCACGAAGCGCTGCCGCAGGCATTGCCCGCCCCGCGCGTGCAGCTGGCGGTGAGCGCGCAGGCGGCCTGGGTGCGCGGTGACGCGCTGCTGCTGCGCGAGGCGATCAAGAACCTGATCGACAACGCCATCAAGTACGGTGACGACGGTACGCTGCAGGTGGCGCTCACCGAAGAAGCGCAGCACTGCGTGCTGACCATCGCCGACCACGGCCCGGGCATTGCCGCGGCCGACGCCGAGCGGGTATTCGAGCGCTTCGCGCGCGGCGAGGGCGCGGCGGCCGGTGGCGCCGGGCTGGGCCTGGCGATCGTCAAGCGGGTGGTGGATGGCCATGGCGGCCAGATCGACCTGAGCAACCGGGTGGGCGGTGGCCTGGTGGCCACCATCCGCCTGCCGAGGATGCATCCATGAAAACACGAGGGTGGTGGCTGCTGCTGGTGCTGGCGGCCGGCAACGCGTTGGCAGCGCCGGGCGACGTGCAGCGTTTCCCGGCCAAGGGCGCGCCGGTGGCGCAACTGCGCATCCACGGCTCGACCGACATCGAGGTGTTCGCCACGGTGATCGCCGATTACCAGCGCCTGCATCCCGGTACCGAGATCCTGTACGAGGACGTGATCACCCAGGACATCTACGCCCGCTACCTGCGTGACCGCGGCGGCGCGCAGGCGCCGGACATGCTCATCAGCAGCGGCATGGACCTGCAGACCAAACTGGTCAACGACGGCCACGCGCTGCCGCACCGCTCGGCGCAGACCGATGCGCTGCCGGCATGGGCGCAGTGGCGGCACGAGGCCTTCGGCATCAGTTACGAGCCGGTGGCGATGGTCTACAACACCCGCACGCTGCCAGCGGCGCGGGTGCCGCGCACGCGCCGCCAGCTGCTCGAGCTGCTGCGCGCGCCGGATGCACCGCTGCAGGGCAGGGTGGGCACCTACGACGTGGAGCGCAGCAGCGTCGGCTACCTGCTGGCCACCCAGGACGGCCAGCGCGGCAGCATGGCCGGCGCGCTGCTCGGCGCACTCGGCGACAACGGCGTGCACCTGGAGGAGCGCACCGGCGTGCTGCTGGACCAGGTCAGCAGTGGCAAGCTGTCGCTGGTCTACAACGTGCTGGGCTCCTACGCGCAGGCGCGCATCGAGGCGGGTGCGCCGCTGGGCATCGTCGAGCCGGAGGACTACACCCTGGTGGTGCTGCGCACCGCGGTGATCCCGCGCAGCAGCCGGCACCCGGAGGAGGCGCGGCGCTTCCTGGACTACCTGCTCTCGCCGCGTGGCCAGCAGGTGCTGTCCCGCGAGGCCCGATTGATGCCGATCCTGCCGGCGCAGGGCCAGCAGCGCGGCCGCTCGCCCGAGCGCAGTTACCGCCCGATCCAGCTGGGGCCGGGCCTGCTGGTGTACCTGGACGCGCTCAAGCGCCGGCAATTCCTGGACGCCTGGAATGGCAGCATGCGCCAGCAAGGCCGGTAGCCGCGGCGGCTGGCCGTCAACCTCATTACAATTGGCCGCATGAGTGAACTGACCGTCCTGATCGCCGACGACCATCCGCTGCTGCGCGCGGCCGTGGTGCATTCGCTGCGCCAGTCGCTGCCGCAGGCGCAGGTGCTGGAGGTGGCCAGCGCGTCCACGCTGGAGGCGGCGCTGGACCAGCATCCGGAGATCGAGCTGGTACTGCTGGATTTGACCATGCCCGGTGCACGCGGCTTCTCCTCACTGCTGCACGTCCGCGGCGGGCATCCGGACATCCCGGTGGTGATCGTGTCGTCCAACGACCATCCGCGCGTCATCCGCCGGGCCCAGCAGTTCGGCGCGGCCGGGTTCATCCCCAAGTCGGCGCCGGCCGAGACCATCGGCCAGGCGGTCGCGGCGGTGCTGGACGGCGGGGTGTGGTTTCCGGCGATGGCCCCGGAGCGCTCGGAGTCCGATGCGCTGCTCGCCGCACGCCTGGCCCAGCTCACCCCGCAGCAGTTCCGCGTGCTGCTGTGCCTGGCCGACGGCCTGCTCAACAAGCAGATCGCCTACGAGCTGGGCCTGGCCGAGAACACGG
The DNA here is from genome assembly GCF_056393175.1 of Stenotrophomonas sp. Steno-Z1. NCBI lineage: Bacteria > Pseudomonadati > Pseudomonadota > Gammaproteobacteria > Lysobacterales > Lysobacteraceae > Stenotrophomonas > Stenotrophomonas sp. Steno-Z1. Next base: position 86,877 of record NZ_JBWJPB010000010.1, read on the forward strand.
TCAAGGTGCACGTCACCGCGATCCTGAAAAAACTGGAATGCCACAGCCGCACCCAGGCCGCGGTGCTGGTGAAGGCGCTCGAACCGGAAGGCGATGCCGGCGCGGGGCTGGACGGCTGAGCCCGCGGGCAGCGGACGCATCGCCACCTGCGGAGAGTCTCAGCCGAGCATGGCTCGGCTCTACCAGAGCGCGGTACCCAAGCAATCGCGTATGCCGTTACCCGGCATCCGGCACCCGGCACCCGGCATCCGGCATCCGGCATCCGGCATCCGGCATCCGGTAGAGCCGAGCCACGCTCGGCTGCTCCCCAATTCACCCGGTAGAGCCGAGCCACGCTCGGCGGCTCCCCAATCCACGCGGTAGAGCCGAGCCACGCTCGGCTGCTCCCCAATGCACCCGGTAGAGCCGAGCCACGCTCGGCTGCTCCCCAATCCACGCGGTAGAGCCGAGCCACGCTCGGCTGCCCCCCAATGCACCCGGTAGAGCCGAGCCATGCTCGGCTGCCCCCCAATCCACCCGGTAGAGCCGAGCCATGCTCGGCTGCCCCCCAATGCACGCGGTAGAGCCGAGCCACGCTCGGCTGCCCCTCAATCCACGCGGTAGAGCCGAGCCACGCTCGGCTGCCCCCCAATCCACGCGGTAGAGCCGAGCCACGATCGGCCTACACCCAATGCACCCGGTAGAGCCGAGCCATGCTCGGCTGCTCCTGAATCACCGATCACCCCCGATGCCGCACCAACACCTGCGTCATCAACGCCCGCAGCGCGGGCGGCCGCACCGGCTTGGACAGGAAGCCCCATCCGTTCGCAACCGCCTGCGCCTTCAACGCGTCATCGCGCTCGGCCGTCACCAGGATCACCGGTGGCCGTGCCTGCCAGAGGCCACAAAGCTGCTCGTACAGCTCCGGCCCATGCCACTGGCCCATGCGTACATCCAGCAACAGCAACTGCGGCACGTTGAGTGCCGAGGCGATTTCCAGCGCCGCCTGCGGCCCGTCGGCCAGTTCCACCGCACAGCCCCAGCGCTCCAGCAGGGCGCGGGTGGCGGCGCATACGCGCGGGTCGTCGTCGATGCTCCAGACCCGGCAATGCCGCAGCGGGCTGTCATCGCCTGCGTCAGTCGCCACGGCCGGAACCGGCGCCGGCGCCGGAATGGCCGCCGCATCGCCCAGCGGCACGCTGACCGCGAACACGCTCCCGCGTCCCAGCGTGGAGTGCAGGGTGATGCGATGCCCAAGCAGGCGCCCGATCCGCTCTACGATCGCCAACCCCAGCCCGGCGCCGCGTTCCTGCTCGACGCCATCATCCAGCCGCCGGAATTCCTCGAAAATCTCGCGCTGCAGGCTTTCCGGAATGCCCGGCCCCTGGTCATGCACCTCGATGCGCAGCTGGTCGCCCTGCCGCCGGCACCCGATCAGCACGCGCCCGCGCGGGGTATAGCGCAGCGCATTGGACAGGAAGTTCTGCAGGATGCGGCGCAGCAGCGCCTCGTCGCTGACCACCACCGCACGCGTATCCACCCAGCGCAGCTGCAGCCCGCGACTGTCGGCGGCGATGCCGAACTCGCGGGCCAGCGTCTCCAGCAACGGCGACAGCGCGAATGCGCGCACGTGGGTCTGCAACGCCCCCGATTCCAGCCGCGAGATATCCAGCAGGCTGGTCAGGATGGCATCCTGCGCGGCCAGCGCCGCGTCCACGTGTTCGCTCAGCTCGCGCGCGTCGCCGTGCAGCTTGCCGCGCAGCACCGAGACGAACATGCGCGCGGCGTTGAGCGGCTGCAGCAGGTCGTGCACGGCCGAGGCGACGAAGCGTGACTTGTAGCGGTTGGCGCGCTCTGCCTCACGGCGCGCCTCGTCCAGGTCGCGGGTGCGCTCGGCCACGCGGTGCTCCAGCGCATCGGCCAGCGAGCGCAGTTCGCGCGCGGTGTTCTTGTAGGCGGTGATGTCGGCATAGCTGGTGACAAAGCCGCCGTCGGGCAGCGGGTTGCCACGGATCTCCAGCACGGTGCCGTCGTCCTTCTCGCTCTCGCGCATGTGCGGGCGGCCGCTGCGCAGGTGGTTGAGGCGGCGCTCGATGGCCTCGTCGATGGGCCCGGGGCCGAGCAGGCCGCGCCGCGCGTTGTACTGGAAGATCTCCTCGATCGGCCGGCCCACCCGGATCAGTCCGGCCGGGAACTTGAACAACTCCAGGTAGCGCGCATTCCACGCCACCAGTTTCTGTTCGTTGTCGATCACCACCACGCCCTGCGGCAGGTGCGCCAGGCTGCGGCTGAGCCCGCTGTCGGCCTGCTGGGCGGCCTGCAGCACGCCGTCCTGCGCAGTGCGCAGCTCCTCGGCATGCTGGGCCAGTACGCTTTCCAGTTCGCGCCGGCTGCGCTGCCGGTGCGCATCCAGCCGCCGCCGCTGCTGCACGAACAGCACCAGGAAGCCCAGCGCCAGCCACGCCGCGCCGCCGCCGATGGCCGCGCTGCGCCCGGCGCTGGTGGCCGCGCCGGCATCATGCAGCAGGTGCAGGTTCCAGTGTTCCTCGGGCAGGGCCAGGCTCTGCCACAGCATCGGCCCGGGCAGGACCGGCTCGAGCAGGCGCACCATGCGCCCGCCGTTGTCCAGTACATCTTCGGTGCGCACCCGCAACGGTTGCAGCGAGCGGTCTGCGTATTGCCGGGCCTCGAGCATCTCGCGGCGCTCGCCATTGCCCAGCGGGCGCAGCAGGCGGTAGCGCCAGGCGTCGCGGTTGGCCAGGAACACCACGTCGTGCTCGTCACTGGCCAGCACCACGTCCGGGCTGGGCAGCCACTCCTGCTCCAGCGCGGACAGTTCGATCTTGATCACCACCACGCCCAGCCGCGTGCCGTTGTCCTCGATCGCCTGGGACATGAAGTAGCCGGGCACGCCGGTGGTCATGCCGATCCCGTAGAAGCGCCCACGGCCGGTCGCCAGTGCCTGGCGATAGTAGGGGCGGTAGCTGTAGTCCTCGCCGACATTGCTGCTGGGCTGGTCCCAGTTGCTGGCCGCCACGGCCACCCCGTCGTGCCCCACCAGGGTCAGCGTGGAAGCGCGGGTGACCTGGTTGGCGCGCTGCAGTTTGAGGTTGAGGCGCTGGCGTGCGGCCGGATCGGGTGCCTGCAGCAGGGCAAGGCGCAGGTCCGGGTCCAGTGCCAATACCTGCGGCAGGGTGCCGAAGCGGTCAATTCGCTGCTGCAGGCCCTGGCCGTACAACTCCAGCTGCCGTTGCACCTGCTCGCTCTCGGCGGCCAGTGCACGCCGCCATGCGTAGTGGCCGGCGGCGGCCGCGCACAGCAGCGTGCCCCCGATCATCAGCAGCAGGGTCAACAGCAGGGTGCGATGGCGGCCGAGCCAATACATGGCGGCAGTCTACGGGCGTGCGGCGGGCGTGATGTGCACGCCCGCCGCAGGCAACCGGATCAGAAGTGCATCTGTGCGCGCAGTTCGACGATGTCCGGCTTGGTATGCACGCCACGACGGCTGGCATCGGCCTTCACGTAGTTGGCCTGGAATTTGAAGTGACTGGTGAGGTACCAGTTGGCGCCCACGGTCCAGTCGTGCTGGCGGCCGCCGAGCACATCGGCATCGTCCAGGTCCAGGCGGCTGTAACGGGCCACCAGTTCCACCGCGCCGTAATCGTGGGCCGGCTTGATGTTGGCCACCGCGCCGGCGTTGTACGGGCGCGACTCGCCGGTGAGCACCCAGCTGGCCATCGCGTACTGGCCATTGCCGGTGTAGTCCGGCTTGCCCTCGCGGGTAACGGTGGTCTGCAGCACTTCGCCCTGCAGCGAGAACGGGCCACGGATCCAGATGCCTTCCAGGCCGGTGCGTCGGATCTGGTCGGCGGTGGCCAGGGCGCCGGAGTCGACCAGGCGGATGTCGGTCAGGCCCGCTTCCGGGCGCGCACGCAGGCGCGCGCTGGCCTCATGGTGCACGTCGCGGCCATCGCGGTAGCCGCGCGGGTTTTCCTGCGAGTAGGCCAGGCCCAGGTGGAGCACGTCGCCAGCGGCCTTGACCGGGGTCCATACCGCGCGCACCGCCTGGGTCGTGCCGGGATTGTCGCCCTGCAGGTCCTTGCCGCCGTAGGCACCGGCCTGCAGCAGGTATTGCGGGCGCTCCAGCACCCATTCGGCACCGGTGCGGCGGCCTTCGTAGAACGCCTGCACGGGCAGGGCGGTCTCCAGGAAGCTGCCGGCGCGCGAGGAGGTGCCCGCGTCCAGGCCGACCGGGGTCTTCATGTAGCCGAAGCGGAAGCGGCCCACGTCGCGGCCGAAGAACGCCTTGCTCTCAAAACGCACGAACACGTCCAGCCAGGTGTCGGCCTGGAAGTCGTAATACACCATGGCGTCATAGACGCCCTTCTTCTTCAGGGTGGCGCCGAATTCCTTGCGGCGCACGGCGTCGGCATCCTCGATGCCGCTGTCGCCGGAGAAATCATTGAGGTCGTAGGCGATGTTGGCGGTGGCGGCCAGCTCGGTTCCATCGCTGAAGGCGACCTTGGTCGGCCAGTTGTCGAAATCGGCGGCCGAGGCCAGGGCGGGGGTAGCGGCCAGGCACAGGGCCAGCAGGGTCGGGGTCGGGCGCATGGAGGAGCGGCTCTCTGGATTCTTGAAGCGGACAGGACAACAACGGCCGCAGCGCCGGAAACTGTTGCCCTTCCGGGCTGCGCGCGGTCACCAGCCGCCGTGGGGGAGGGCGGGATGGGGGCAGTGTAGGCACTCCTCGCTGTCTGAACCGGGGGGCTAGTACCAATAGGTTATCTGCGTGGCGGTGACTCGCGCGTACAAATGCGTCCATCACCCGCCGCCGTGGCGGGATCCACCTGGAACTGGCCTGCCGCTGCCGAGCGGGCCGGACGCAACAACACCGCTTCTCCGGAGTCCGCCATGCACGTACCCACCGCCGCCCCGCTGCCGGCCAAGCCGCTGCCCTTCTACCGCCAGCTGTATTTCCAGGTGGTGGTGGCGATCGTCCTTGGCGCCGTCCTCGGCCACTTCGAGCCGGCCTTCGCCGAATCGCTCAAGCCGCTCGGCGATGCCTTCATCAAGCTGGTGAAGATGATCATCGCCCCGGTGATCTTCCTCACCATCGTCACCGGCATCGCCGGCATGACCCACCTGCGCACCGTGGGCCGGGTGTTCGCCAAGTCGATGGCCTACTTCCTGTTCTTCTCCACCCTGGCCCTGATCGTGGGCATGGTGGTGGCGCACGTGGTCCAGCCCGGCGCGGGCATGAACATCAACCCGGCCGACCTGGACCAGACCGCGGTCCACAGCTACGTGGAAAAATCCCACGAGCTGACCCTGACCGGCTTTGCGATGGACATCATCCCGGCCACCCTGGTCAGTGCCTTCGTCGATGGCAACATCCTGCAGGTGCTGTTCGTGGCGGTGCTGTTCGGCATCGCGCTGGCCCTGACCGGCGAGAAGGGCCGCCCGGTGCAGACCTTCCTGGAGGCGCTGACCGCGCCAGTGTTCCGGCTGGTGCACATCCTGATGAAGGCCGCCCCGATCGGCGCCTTCGGGGCCATCGCCTTCACCATCGGCAAGTACGGGGTGGGGTCGCTGATCAACCTGGCCTGGCTGGTGGGCTCGTTCTACCTCACCGCGTTCCTGTTCGTGGCCGTGATCCTGGGCGTGGTCTGCCGCCTGTGCGGGTTCTCGGTGTTCAAGCTGGCCCGCTACCTCAAGGCCGAGCTGCTGCTGGTGCTGGGCACCTCCTCGTCCGAGTCGGCACTGCCTTCGCTGATGGAGAAGATGGAGCGCGCCGGGTGCGCCAAATCGGTGGTGGGCCTGGTGGTCCCGACCGGCTATTCGTTCAACCTGGACGGCACCAATATCTACATGACCCTGGCCGCGCTGTTCATCGCCCAGGCCACCAATACCGAACTGACCTTGGGCCACCAGATCGCGCTGCTGGCGGTGGCCATGCTCAGCTCCAAGGGCGCCGCCGGCGTCACCGGCGCCGGCTTCATCACCCTGGCCGCCACCCTGGCCGTGGTTCCGGAAGTACCGGTGGCCGGCATGGCGCTGATCCTCGGCGTGGACCGCTTCATGAGCGAATGCCGCTCGCTGACCAACTTCATCGGCAATGCGGTGGCCACGGTGGTGGTGTCGCGCTGGGAAGGCGCGCTGGACCGCGACCGCCTGGCCCTGGCCCTGGACGGCCGCGAGGCCGAGTTGCCGGCGCTGGCCACCGACGACCTGCCGTCGCCGTTGACTGCCCCGGCCCGCTGAGCCGCTGCCCGCGCGTGTGTGTGCAGGGCCCGCCCGCTCCCCCTGGAGGGCGGGCCCTGCGTTTTTCACCCTGCTTGACCGGTGATGTGCTTTGTCATCGGGGTCGGTCACGCTGGCCGCATACGCTGCCGAACGGCCTGGGATATGTGCGGTTGCAGCATGGCCGCGACAGCGTAGCGACAGGTCCATCCACGCCAACGGGGGTATGATCCCCTGTTCCTCTCGCCCATTCATCTGCAGAAAGCGATGTCCAACGAAGATTTCAAACAGGCTGCCCTCGATTACCACCGCATGTCGCCGCCGGGCAAGATCCGCGTCGCAGCGACCAAGCCGATGCTGACCCAGCGCGATCTGTCGTTGGCCTATTCGCCGGGCGTGGCACACGCCTGCGAAGCGATCATGGCCGACCCGCAGCAGGCCAGCGAGCTGACCGCGCGCGGCAACCTGGTCGCGGTGATCTCCAATGGCACCGCCGTGCTCGGCCTGGGCAACATCGGCCCGCTGGCCGGCAAGCCGGTGATGGAAGGCAAGGGCGTGCTGTTCCAGAAGTTCGCCGGCATCGATGTGTTCGACATCGAGATCGACGAGAACGACCCGGACAAGCTGGTCGACATCATCGCCTCGCTGGAGCCCACCTTCGGCGGCATCAACCTGGAAGACATCAAGGCCCCGGAATGCTTCATCGTCGAGCGCAAGCTGCGCGAGCGGATGAACATCCCGGTGTTCCATGACGACCAGCACGGCACCGCGATCATCGTGGGCGCCGCGGTGCTCAACGCCATGGTCGTCACCGGCAAGCGCATCGAAGACGTCAAGCTGGCCACCACCGGCATGGGCGCGGCGGGCATTTCCTGCGTCAACATGCTGGTCTCGCTGGGCCTGAAGAAAGAGAACATCCTGGCCTTCGACCGCGACGGCGTGATCCACACCGGTCGCACCGATCTGGACCCGGAAAAGGCGCGTTACGCGCGCGACACCGAGAAGCGCACGCTGGCCGAGATCGTCGACGGCGCGGACATTTTCCTCGGCCTGTCGGCCCCCGGGATCCTGACGGCGGACATGGTCAAGACCATGGCCAAGGACCCGGTGATCTTTGCCCTGGCCAACCCCACCCCGGAAATCATGCCGGAAGTGGCGCGTTCGGTGCGCCCGGATGCACTGATCGGCACCGGCCGTTCGGATTATCCGAACCAGATCAACAACGTGCTCTGCTTCCCGTACCTGTTCCGCGGTGCGCTGGACGTGGGCGCGACGGCGATCAACGAAGAAATGAAGATCGCCTGCGTGCACGCGATCGCCGCGATGGCGCGCCGCGAGGCCAGCGACCTGGGCTCGGCCTATGGCGATGAAACCCCGAGTTTCGGCCGTGACTACCTGATTCCGCGTCCGTTCGACCGCCGCCTGCTGGTGGAGCTGTCGGCCGCCGTGGCACAGGCCGCGATGGATTCGGGCGTGGCCACGCGCCCGGTGGCCGACATGGGCGCCTACCGCGAGAAGCTGGCCCAGTTCGTCTACCGCACCAGCCTGATGATGAAGCCGGTCTACGATCGCGCGCGCTCGGACAAGCAGCGCGTGGTGTATGCCGAAGGCGAAGAAGAAGTGGTGCTGCGCGCGGTGCAGAACGTGGTCGATGAAGGCCTGGCGCAGCCGATCCTGATCGGCCGCCCGGACGTGATCGAGTCGCGTATCGAACGCCTGGGCCTGCGCATGAAGCCCGGGGTCGATTTCGATATCACCAACATCAATGACGACCCGCGCTTCAACGAGTACTGGCAGTACTACCACAACCTCACCGGGCGTCGCGGCGTGACCGTGGCGGCGGCCAAGAACCTGATGCGTTCACGGCCGACGTTGATCGCCGCGGTGATGGTGGCGCGCGGCGAAGCCGATGCGATGCTGACCGGCGTGGTGGGCCGCTTCCACAAGAAGCTGGGCTACGTGCGCAGCGTGCTGCCGCTGGAATCCAAGGTGACCTCCACCTCGGCCATGACCGGCGTGATCAACCAGCAGGGCGTGTTCTTCTTCGTGGATACCCACGTGCAGGAAGACCCGACCGCCGAGCAGATCTGCGAAGCGACCCTGCAGGCGGCCTACCGCATGAAGCTGTTCGGGATCGAGCCGAAGGTGGCGCTGCTGTCGCACTCCAACTTCGGCAGCCACGATTCCAGGGATGCGCTGAAGATGCGTACCGTGCGTTCGCTGCTGCTCAAGCGCAATCCGCGCCTGAACGTGGACGGCGAAATGCAGGGCGACACCGCGTGGGACGAGGCGTTGCGCCACAAGTTGCTGCCCGACAGCACGTTGAAGGGCCGTGCCAACCTGTTCGTGCTGCCCAACCTGGAAGCGGCCAACATCGCCTACAACCTGGTGCGCGTGTTCACCGATGGCGTGGCGATCGGCCCGATCCTGATGGGCGTGGCCAAGCCGGTGCACATCCTGACCACCAGCGCGACCTCGCGCCGCGTGCTCAACATGACCGCCATCGCGGCGGTGGATGCGCAGATCCGCAAGCAGCTGGAGGCTGAAAAGAACGGCGCGTAACGCGCCGGTCTTTTGACCGCCAGCTACCAGAACGCGCCCTTCGGGGCGCGTTTTGGTTTCACGTAGATCCACGCCATGCGTGGATGCATTTCGCTCGGGATCACGCACGTCGCGACGCGGCTTCGGTGTGGTCTCAACGCCGGCCAGAACCCGGCACGCATCGATGCCGCCAGCCCGGACACATTCGCCGCGCTGCGCGCGGCATCCACGCATGGCGTGGATCTACGGGAATTGTTGCGTCGCCGATCGTTGTGCCGATGGTTATGTCGCCGCCAAACCGCGCCCCGGGTTTCGCGATATGTGGATGGAAACGCGTTCGCGGTGCCACGTAGATCCACGCCATGCGTGGATGCATTTCGCGGTGACAACAGGCACGCCGCGATGCGGCTTCGGTATGGTTTCCACGCCGGCCAGAACCCGGCACGCGTCAATGCCGCCAGCCCGGACACATGCGCCGCGCTGCGTGCGGCATCCACGCATGGCGTGGATCTACGGGATTGTTACGTCGCTGATCGTTGTGCCGATGGTTATGTCGCCGCCAAACCGCGCCCCGGGTTTCGCGATATGTGGATGGAAACGCGTTCGCGGTGCCACGTAGATCCACGCCATGCGTGGATGCATTTCGCGGTGGAAACAGGCATGCCGCGATGCGGCTTCGGTATGGTTTCAACGCCGGCCAGAACCCGATATGCGTCAATGCCGCCAGCCCGGACACATGCGCCGCGCTGCGCGCGGTATCCACGCATGGCGTGGATCTACGGGGATTGTTACGTCGCCGGTCGTTGTGCCGATGGTTATGTCGCCGCCAAACCGCGCCCAGGTTTTGCGATACGCCGATGGAAATGCGTTCGCGGTGCCACGTAGATCCACGCCATGCGTGGATGCATTTCGCGATGACAATAGGCACGCCGCGATGCGGCTCCGGTATGGTTTCAACGCCGGCCAGAATCCGATATGCGTCAATGCCGCCAGTCCGGATACATGCGCCGCGCTGCGCGCGGTATCCACGCATGGCGTGGATCTACGGGGATTGTTACGTCGCCGATCGATGTTTCGATGGTTATGTCGCCGCCAAACCACGCCCTGGGTTTCGCGATACGCCGATCGAAATGCCGATGGGGGTGTCGCGGATCGATACCCGGATTGTCACGTCGCCGATCAAAATGCCGATGGTCGGATCGCCGCTCAATGCGCCGATGGTGATGTCACCGATCGACATGCCAACGGTCACATCACCGGTCAACATGCCGTCGGCGGCCTGGCCGATCAATACGCCGGTAGCCCACCGGTCACCGCCGTGCAATCTCGGCAAGGCCCAATACCCCCACGCGGCCCGGCCGCGGCGGAGGGCCACCGGCTCCCGCCGCCCTGGGCCCGACCAGACCCCCCCAATGGCCAGCCCGGAGCGATCCCATGCGCAGTCGATCGACCAAACGCTATTTCCAACAGTTGTTCGCGCTGTACGCCGGCCTGGTCGGCGCGCGCTGACCGAGCGTCCGCGATCCCGGTCGTGCCGGCCATACCGGCCGTGGTCGGCTCCGCCATACCCTTGATCGCCGCGCGCCCGCCCATTCCTGGTGGGCGCCCGCCGCGTCAACGTGACTGCACGTACGCCGCCCACAGCGCCGGCAACGCCAGCCCGGTGCGCTGGTCCCACAGTGCCGGCGTATACCGACCCTCGCGCAACGCCGCGTCCAGCGCCTTCACCAGCCCCGGGTTGCGCGCCTCGCTCCACTTCAGGAACGCCCCGGTCACCCGGTAGCCGGTATCGAAATGCTGCCCCGGCTTCACTACCGTCGGCAGTGCCCAGCCCGCCGCGGCATTTTCCCGCCCATAGCGGTCGCGCGCGTAGTCGGCGATGCCTTCCACCAGCCAGCCGGGCACGCGCTCGTTGGCGTATTCGGGGTAGCCCTGCACGATGTGCATCGCTTCGTGGGTGACCAGGTCCACGTCGTCGGGATGTTTGGCCAACCAGCCCGGGTTGATGGTGATCGTGGCGGCCCCGTCGCCTTCGCCGACAAAGGCGACGCCGTCGTACGCCGGGTCGATCACGATGTGCGCCTGCGCCGGTGCGCCCGGATGGAAATCGGCACGTTCACGCAGATACGCCGTGAAGAACGTCTCGATGATCCGCGCGCGCATCGTCGCATCCAGCGCATCAGCCGGGTCGCGGTAGGTCAACGTCACCCCCTCGCGTTGCTGGTTGCCCTCGAACGCCGTTGCATCGAACGCCAGCAACGCCAGCATCAGCACCGTGGTAGTGCCGGCCGCTGGCCGGCTCCCCATGACCGCATCCGCTACCCGCCTGCAGAACGCCATCGCGACCATGCTCAACGCTCCCCGACCGGTGCCAGCAATTCCACCTCGGCCAGCTGCAGCCGCCCAGGCCCGGCGATGCGCAACCGGTACTCGGCGTACCGGCCCGGGGTGGCGATGCCGAACGGACGGGTCTGCTGTGCCCAGGCGAAGTCCTCGCCACGGCGCTGGTCCAGCGTGATCCAGCGTCCACCACTGCGGCGTGCTTCCAGCGTCCACTCGCCGCCCCGGATCGGGGCGTTGCCATTGGTCAGCGTGTACATCGATGGCACGCCCTCGCTGACGCCGGTGAACGACACCGCGCTGGCACCCAGCGGCACCACGGTGCCGGCATCGTCATCGACCAGCGCCTGCAGCGACCGCCCATCGGCACCCTGAGCACGCGCACCGCTGCCGAGCAGGTCATGCAGCAGGGCGGGGCGCTGGCCGCGCGCGGTGAGCGAGCGAGGGGCATCGTCCGGGCCGCTACCCCAGGTGGAGGGCTTGGGCCCCATCACGAAGTCCAGGGTGGCGCCCTTGGCGATCACCTCGTGGGGCACCCAGGTTTTGGTCCACGGTTTGCCGTTGATCTTCAGCGACTGCACGTAGACGTTCTCGCGCGAGTTGTTGGCCGCGTTGACCGTCAGCACCGCGCCGCCCTGCAGTGCCACCCGGGCGTGGCGGAACGCCGGCGAGCCGATCGCGTATTCCGGCGAGCCCATGCGCAACGGGTACAGGCCCAGCGAGGCCAGTACGTACCAGGCCGAGGTTTCGCCGTTGTCCTCATCGCCGGGGTAACCCTGGCCGATCTCGCTGCCCACGTACAGCCGCGCCAGGATCTCGCGCACGTGCTGCTGGGTCTTCCACGGCTGCCCGGCGTACAGGTACATCCAGGGGATGTGGTGCGCCGGCTGGTTGCTGTGCGCATACATGCCCATGCGCACGTCGCGCGCTTCGGTCATCTCGTGGATGGTGCCGCCGTAGGAGCCGGCAAACGCCGGGTCGGCGGTTTCCGGGGTGGCGAAGAATTCGTCCAGCTTGGCGGCCAACTGCGCGCGACCGCCGTACAGCCCGGCCAGGCCTTCGCCGTCGTGCGCGGCAGTGAAGGCGAAGGTCCAGCCGTTGGACTCGGTGTAGTCATGGCCCCACACGCGCGGATCGTAGTCCTTGGCCGCCAGGCGCCACTGGCCGTCGGCGGTGCGGCCCTGGAAGAAACCGGCCGCCGGATCGAACAGCGTGGCGTAAGTACCGGCGCGGTGGCTGAAGTAGTCGGCCTCGGTGGTGTAGCGCTCGCGCGCCGCGGCGCTGGTCGCGCGCTTGGCCAGCGCCTGCGCCATGTTGGCGATGCCGAAGTCGTTGAGCGCCCCTTCCATCGTCCACGACATGCCCTCGTGCACATCCGCGCTGGCGTAGCCGCGGAAGGTGGAGCGATCCATCCCCTTGCGCCCGACATGCCGGTCCGGCGGCACCACGGTCGCGTTTTTCAGCGCGGCTGCATACGCCTCTTCCGGGTCGAAGCCGCCGATGCCCTTCAGCCACGCATCGGCGAAGGCTACATCCGAGCTGGTGCCCACCATCAGGTCGGCATAGCCCGGCGAGGACCAGCGCGCGACCCAGCCACCGGCGCGGTACTGCTCCAGGAAACCCTGCACCAGCGCGCCGGCGTCGTCCTTGGTGAACAGCGCATAGGCCGGCCAGGTGGTGCGGAAGGTGTCCCAGAAGCCGTTGTTGACGTAGACCTTGCCATCACGGATCGGCGCGAAGCTGCGGGTGGCGCTGCCATCGGTGTTGTCGTCCGCCGCGCTGGCCTGGCTGGCATAGCGCCAGTCCGGCGCAGCGGCGGTGCCGGCGTTTTCATGCCCGGCGTTGGGGTACAGGTACAGCCGGTACAAGCTGGAATACAGCGTGGTCTTCTGGTCGTCGCTGGCATCGCCGATGTCGAACGGCGCCAGGCGCGCATCCCAGGCGTCCTGGGCACGCGCGGCCACGCGCGCCAGGGTGTCATCGCTGGCCAGTTCCAGCGCCAGGTTGTGGCGCGCCTGATCGAGGGAGATCAGCGAGGTGGCGATGCGCATGCTGACCTGGCGATCGCTGCCGGCATCGAACTTGATGTAGCCGGTCGGGCGACCGGTGTCGATGGTGCCGCTGCTGCGCCAGGGCCTGTCGAAGCTGGCCACCACGTACATGCGCGTGGCGCCATTGGACAGGCCGCTGCGCGTATCGGTATAGCCGGACAGGGTCTGCGTGGCCGCATCCAAGGTGAGCCCGCCACGCGCATCGACGTTGTCGAACAGCAGGTTGGCGTCGCCCTTGTCCGGGAAGGTGAAGTGGAACAGCGCGGCGTGGTCGGTCGGCGCGATCGCCGCGGCGATGCCGTTGTCGAAGCGCACGTCATAGCGGTAGGGCCGGGCCACTTCGTTGTCGTGCGAGAAGGACAGTGCGCGCTTGGCGCGGTCGGCCTCGGGCACGCCGCGACTGCTGGAGGGCATCACTTGGAACGTCTGGCGATCGCCCATCCACGGGCTGGGCTGGTGGCTGAGCGCCAGCGCCTGCAGCTGCGGCCGGTTGCGCGCATCGTTCTGTTCGTTCCAGCGATACAGCCAGTTGAGCGCGCCGGCGTCGGTGACCGGCGTCCAGAAGTTGAACCCGTGCGGGACCGCCGTGGCCGGGAAATTGTTGCCGCGCGAGAAGGTGCCGTTGGCCTGGCTGCCGCGCGTGGTCAGCACCCAGTCCGAGGGGCGCTGCGGCGCACTGCGCGGCTGTGCATCGAGGCGGACATCGTCGATCCAGCCCGCGACCGGCGCACCGGCGGCGCTGGCCACCTGCAGGTCGACGCCCACCACGCGGCGCCCGCGCAGCGCCGCGACCTCGCCCAGGCGTACCGCTTTGCGCGCCCACTGCTGCGGGTACAGCGTCTTCGATTCGCCCTGCGCGGCCGCGCCCAGCGCGACCCCATGCTGGTCGCGCGCGGCGCTGGCCGAGACCCGGCTGCCGTCGTCCAGTACCAGGTCCAGCGAGACATACGTGGAGGCAACCGTGTCGTTGCCGACGATCTCCGGCAGGACCAGCCAGCTCAGCGTGGTGTCGGCCTCGATCGCCACGTCGGTGTCGAACAGGCGGCGCTGCAGGGTGCCGCCCGGACTGGCGTAGTGCAGCGCGCGCATGCCGCTGTAGCCGACCCCGGCCTTGGCCGCATACGGCGCGCGTGGGCCGTTGCCGATCGCCACCTGCAGCGACTGCTCGCCGACGGCGGGGGCCGGCTCGCCTGGCTCGAAGGAGGTCTGCAGGCCCTGGCCGAACGCGGGCAGGGCGAGCGAGGCGCAGGCCACGGCGAGGGCGAGCGGCAGCAGGGCGGGGCGGGCGGGGCGCGGAGCGGTCAGGGACATGCAGGAAACTCCCGGAAAGGGCAGGCGGCAGGCAGAGCCCGCATCGGCGACCACGGCAGACAGCATCACCCCGGCCGCCAGGCGGCGGACAGGAGGGCGATGCAGGTCCGGCGGGGGACGGGCCATGCGATCGGGACAGGAATCGAACCGCACCGATGCTGCAACAGGCATGGTGACGCTGGCAAGTGCCATTTAGTTCGATCCAAACCCGGAAAATCCGTCGGATCCCGGCCCGGTTGACAGCACCTTTGGATCGATTTAAAAAGAACGGTGCTGTGGTGCGGGACCCGCGCCAGCGTTGGCAGGCCGCCTCCATTGCCAGCGGTGATGCACCGGCGCCGGATGCTAGAATCATTCCCTTCGCAATTCCTTTGTGTGTCCACGCCATGAGCCATACCGCCACTGCGCCCGCCAACGCCGAGAAGCGCTACACCGTGCATCGCGCCGACCTGCCGCTGAGCTGCCCGACTCCGGAAATGGCGCTGTGGAACTCGCACCCGCGCGTGTACCTGCCGATCGAAGACGAGCCCAACGGCGAGGCCAAGTGCCCGTACTGCGGCGCCGTGTTCGTGCTGGCCGACTGAGCCACGGTCGTCTCCGTGCGCCGACTGACCGTGGTGCAGCTGCTGCCGGCGCTGCACTCCGGCGGGGTCGAACGCTCCACCCTTGAAATCGCCTCCGCCCTGGTTGCCGCCGGCCACCGGGCCATTGTCGTGTCCGCCGGTGGGCGCCTGGTCGAGCCGTTGCTGGCCAGCGGCGCCGAGCACCTTACGCTGGACATCGGCCGCAAGTCACTGCTGACCCTTCGCCATGTGCGCAGCCTGCGCAACCTGTTTGCCGAGGTCGGCGCGGACATCGTGCACGCGCGTTCGCGGCTGCCGGCCTGGCTGGGCCTGTACGCGGTGCGCAACCTGCCGCCGACGCAGCGCCCGCATTGGGTCACCACCGTGCACGGGCTGAACTCGCCGGGCCGCTACAGCGCGGTGATGACCAGCGGCGAGCGCGTCATCTGCGTGTCCAACAGCGTGCGCGACTTCGTCCAGCGCCACTATCCGGGCGTGCCGGCCGAGCGCCTGCAGGTGATCCCGCGTGGCGTGGACGTGGCGCAGTTCCCGCGGGTGGCGCGCAACGACCGTCGTGCGCGCCTGGCTGTGGCCGCGCAGCACCCGCTGCTGGGCACCGATGCGCCGCTGTTGCTGCTGCCCGGGCGCGGCACCCGGTTGAAGGGCCATCGGCATGCGCTGCAACTGCTCGCCGGCCTGCACGCGGCGGGCATGCCGGCCAGGCTGTGGATGCCCGGCACCCGCGAGCCCGGGCGCGAGACCTATGTGGCCGAGCTGGAGGCGCAGGCGCGGGCGCTCGGCGTGGCCGATGCCGTGCTGATGACCGCGCCCACCTCGCGCATCGCCCAGGCCTATGCGGCCAGCGAGCTGGTGCTGCAGCTGTCGGACAAGGCCGAAGCCTTCGGCCGCACCGTGCTTGAAGCGCTGTCAGTGGGCCGCCCGGTACTGGGCTGGGACCACGGCGGCGTGGGTGAGCTGCTGGCCCAACTGCAGCCGTCCGGTGCGGTAGCCTTGCACGACGATGTGGCATTGCTGGCGCGTGCGCAGCACCTGCTGCAGCACCCGCCCAGCCTGCCGCCGCGGATCCCCTTCACCTTGCAGGCGATGCAGCGTGACACGCTCCAGCTCTACACCTCTCTCGCCGGTTGAACCGGCCCTGGCGCCCGGCTCTCCGGCCTCGCGTGCCGGCCGCTGGGCGCCGTGGTGGGTGCTCGCCTTCGTGGCGTTGTGGCCGTTGCCGGGCATCGCCGAGAGCGTCCTGGTGCTCGGTGCGCTGTACGCGGCCGTGCGCATGGTGCAGTTGCGCATGCAGGGCAAGCAGCGCCTGCTCAGCGCACCGGCGTGGGCGCTGACCAGTATTCTGTTCCTGGGCTATTGGCTGCCGCAGGCGTTTTCCGCATTCGATGCCATCGACCCTGGCACGGCCTGGCGCAAGACCGCCGCCGGCCTGCGCTACCTGCCCTTCATGTGGCTGGTAGCCATCGCGGTCGCCACCCCGCAGCGACGCCGGCTGACCCTGGGGGGCATCGCGTTGATCGCGGCGGTGTGGACGCTGGATGCGTTGGCGCAGGCAGTGTTCGGCAGCAGCCCCTTGTTCTGGTCGATGGACCAACTCAAGTGGGTGGTCAGCGGGCATGGCCTGTGCAGTGCGCAGGAAGTGGCCGCCGCCGACCGGCTCAGCGGCGTGCTTGGTCCGTGCAATCTCAAGTTCGGCCAGGTGCTGGCCAGTCTCTCACCGTTCCTGCTGTTCGCTGCGGCGCGGCGTGGCGGTGTGTGGGGCTGGGCGCTGGCGGCCGCCGCCGTGGGCGTGGTGCTGGTGTTGGCCGGCTCGCGGGCGGCGTGGCTGACCTATGCGTTGGTGGTGGTGTTCTCCGGCTGGCGCCTGTTGGGCGCGCGCGCCCTGGTGGCCTGCGTGGCGATCGGCCTGGTGGCTGCGGTCGCGGTCGGGCTGGGCTCGGCGCAGGTCCGCGAGCGCGTGGCGCGCACCGCGATGGCCTGGGAAGGCGAGGGCGACGGCGTCAACCAGGCCTTGTCCGGGCGCGCGCAGATATGGGAGGCGGCCGGCTGCATGATCGCCGGGCATCCGATCAACGGCGTGGGCGCGCGGGGTTTCCGCGATGCCTATCCCGGTTGCAACCCGGCCCCGCGGACGGAGGTGTGGGGCGAAGGCCCGGCCCTGCATGCGCATCAGATCGTGCTGGAAATCCTTGCCGAGACCGGCGTGCTCGGTCTGTTGTTGTGGCTGGCCGCCGTCGCCCAGGCCTGGCGGGCGTGGCGCTTCGCCCCGCTGCCGGCGCGCGAGCGTGCGCGCCCGGCGATGCTGGCGTTGGCGGTCACGGTGTTCCCGCTCAACACCCACCTGGCGTTCTATTCCACCTTCTGGGGCGGCCTGACCCTGCTGCTGGCCGCGTTGTATGCCGGCAGTCTGCTGGCCAGGGACGACGCGTAGCGCCACGCGGTGCGTGGGCGCGGGGTAGCCGGCATCGCGGGGAGCCACCCATGGGGTGGCTCTACGCGGCGCTGGCATGCGCACGTAGCGCCACGCCGTGGGTTGTTGCGGGGTGTCGGGTGTTACGGGGCAGCCACCCATGGGGTGGCTCTACGGGGCGCTGGCATGCGCACGTAGCGCCACGCGGTGGGTTGTTGCGGGGTAGCCACCCATGGGGTGGCTCTACGCGGCGCTGGCATGCGCACGTTGCGCCACGCGGTGGGTTGTTGCAGGGTGTCGGGTGTTACGGGGCAGCCACCCATGGGGTGGCTCTACGGGGTGCTGGCATGCGCACGTTGCGCCACGCGGTGGGTTGTTGCGGGGTGTGTCGGGTGTTACGGGGCAGCCACCCATGGGGTGGCGCTACGGCTAGCGGTAATAATCGCTGCGGCCGCCCGGCTGGCGCTTGAAGCGGCGGTGGATCCACAGGTACTGGTCCGGGGCCTCGCGCACCATGGCTTCGATGGCCTGGTTGACGCGGGCGGTATCGGCTTCCACGTTCTCGCTGGGGAAGTTCTCCAGCGGCGCACCGATCTTCAGGAAGTACTTCCCGCCTTCGCGACGGTGGAAATACGGCACTACCGCGCAGCCGGTCATCCGCGCCAGCTGGTGGGTGGCGGTGATGGTGGCGGCGGTGTGGCCGAAGAACGGCACGAACACGGTGTCCTTGCCGCGCATGTCCTGGTCCGGCGCGTACCACAGGAAACCGCCCTTCTTGAGGTGGCGCACGGTGGCGCGGATGTCCTCGTTGGCGTACATCGCCTTGGCATAGCGCAGCCGGCCGAACTTCACCGCCCACTCGTACACCGGGTTGCGGTGCTTGCGGTACATGCCGGACAGGTCCACGTGGTCGCACAGCAGACGCCCGCACATCTCCAGGGTCATGAAGTGGCCCGATACCAGCAGCACGCCGCGGCCCTCGGCCTGCATGCGCTGCAGGTGTTCCAGGCCTTCGACTTGCACGTGGGGGCGGATGCTGTCGATGCTGCCCCACCAGGCGCGGGCGAACTCGAAGATGCCCACGCCCAGCGCGTCGAAGCTGTCGCGCAGCAGGCGCTGGCGCCAGGCCTCGTCCTTTTCCGGGAAACACAGTCGCAGGTTGACCTCGGCCGCGCGCCGGCGGCTGCCGGCCAGTCGGTAGGCCACGGTGCCCACGCCGCGGCCCAGTGCGCGCTGCAGCAGCCAGGGCAGGCGGGCGATGCCGAAGGCGGCGAACATGACGGCGAACATCGGCCAGTTGCGCGGGTTGCGCAGGGACGGGCGGGTGGCGGTGGAAGCGTTATCTGACATGGATCGGATTCTAATGGATGCATCCCGGCAGGCCCATCACGGCAGTGCGGGATGCCTTCCCCGCGCCGCTCCCGTATCCTCTGCGCATGCGCAAAAGCCCTGTCGAATGGATCCTGCGCGGCCTGTACTCGGCCGTGCTGTACCTGTTGCTGCCGATCACCGTGTATCACCTGGTCTGGCGCGGGTTCCGGGTGCGCGAGTACTTCCGGCGCTGGGACGAGCGCTACGCCTCCTATCCGCATTCCAGTGGCCAGCCGCGGGTATGGCTGCACGCGGTGTCGGTGGGCGAGGTCAACGCGGCGGCGCCGTTGGTGAATGCGCTGCGCACGCTGCGCCCGGACATCCGCTGGGTCATCACCACGATCACCCCGACCGGTTCGGAGCGCGTACGCGCGCTGTGGGGCGATGCGCTGGACCACGTCTACCTGCCGTATGACGTGCCCGGCAGCGTGGGCCGCTTCCTCGGCCACTTCAAGCCGAGCCTGGCGCTGATCCTGGAGACCGAGCTGTGGCCCAACCTGCTGTTTGGCTGCCGTGACCGCAACATCCCCGTCTACATCCTCAACGCCCGCCTTTCGGCGCGCTCGCTGCGCGGCTACCGGCTGCTGAGCGCCCTGATCGGGCGCGCGCTGCGCACGGTCACCTGCGTGGCCGCGCAGTCGCAGGATGATGCCGAGCGCTTTATCCACCTCGGCGCGCTGCCCGAGCAGGTGCAGGCGCTGGGCAACCTCAAGTTCGACATCGCCGCGCCCAACGTGCAGTCCTTCGTGGCCCAGTTCCATGCCCTGGTGCCCTCGGATCGCCCGGTCTGGATCGCCGCCAGCACCCACGAAGGCGAAGAGCAGGCCACCCTCGACCTGCACCGTCGGTTGCGCGAGGCGCTGCCCGGCCTGTTGCTGCTGTGGGCGCCGCGCCACCCCGAGCGTTTCCCGCGGGTGGAAGCGCTGGCCCGCGAACAGGGCTGGAAGGTCGCCACGCGTCGCCAGCAGCAGTGGCCGCAGGCCGACACCGACGTGTTCGTGATCGATACGTTGGGCGAGCTGATGTCCTTCTACGGCTGCGCGCAGGTCGCGTTCGTCGGTGGCAGCCTGCAGCCGATCGGCGGGCACAATCTGCTGGAGCCGGCCGCGATGGGGACGGCCGCCGTGACCGGCCCGCACCTGCACAACTTCGCCGAGATCTCCCGGCGCATGCGCGAAGCGGGTGCGGTGGTGATCGCCGAGGACGCGCAGGGGGTCGGCGATGCCCTGCTGACCCTGCTGCGTGACCCGCAGGCGCGCGAAGACATGGCCCGCGCCGGATGCATGCTGGTCAGCAACGGACGCGGCGCGCTGGAGCGCACCGTCGCGCTGATCGCCCCGCACCTGCCGCCCCCGGTGGAGTGAACGGCCGGCGGCGGCCCCTTACGCCGCCAGCAGCAGGTCGCCAAGGAACAGGTAGGCGAAGCCGAAGTAGATGAACACCCCGAGCAGGTCCATCACCGAGGTGATCATCGGCGAGGACAGCGTGGCCGGGTCGGCGCCGATGCGGCGCGCGGCGAACGGCAGCAGCGCGCCGATGACGCCGCCGAGGGCGGTGCACACCAGCATGCTCGAGCCGACCACCAGCAGCACGTCCATGCCCACGCCCTTGCTGAACCAGGCCAGGATCGCTTCGAGCACGGCGATGCTGATGCCCAGCGCCGCGGCGACCGGCAGTTCGCGCCGGATCACGAACCACACGTCGCGCCAGCCCGGCTTCACCTCGCCCAGCGCCATGCTGCGGATCACCAGCGTGGCCGACTGGCTGCCGGTGTTGCCGCCCATGTCCACGATCGGTGCGATGAAGGCGGCCAGCACGATCACCTGCGACAGCAGTTCTTCCTGCGCGGCGACGAAGGTGCTGGTGAGGATGCCGAAACCGGTGAGGATCGCCAGCCAGAACACGCGCACGCGGAACATCTGCTTCAACGGGGTGGTGCGCACGTCCAGGTCGTTGCCGTGGGCACTCACCGTGCCACCGAAACGGGCCAGCTGCGTGGCGTCCTGTGCTTTCTCGATGTCCATCGCGTCATCGACGGTGACGATGCCGAGCATGCGCCCGGATGCGTGGGTCACCGGCAGCGCGAGCAGGTCGTAGCGGCGGATCAGCTCGGCCGCCTGCAGATCCGGCAGTCCTGCTTCGGCGCGGACCGGATCGGCATGCATGATCGCCCGGACCGGGGTGGCTGCATCGGCCAGCACCAGGTCGCGCAGTGACACCGTGCCGCGCAGTGCATTGTCAGGGTCCAGCACGAAGACGATGTTGACCGTTTCCTTGTCCAGCGCGGTGGCGCGCAGGTGCGCCATCGCGTCGGCTACCTGCATCTCCGGCCGCACCCATGCGTAATCGGACGTGGCCACCGCGCCCGCGGTGCCTTCCGGATACGCCGCCATCGCCAGGATGTCATCGCGCTCCATCTTGGCCAGCGCCGGCAGCAGCGACCGCCGGGCACGTTCGCCGAGACGGTTGTACAGGTCGGCACGGTCGTCGGACGGCATGTGCTCGAACACCTGCACTTTCGCCGCGGGCAGCATCGCCGCCAACAGATGGTCCTGCCGGGCGGACGGGAAGTGCGCGAACAGGTCCGCGCGAACGGGTGGGGGCAGCAGCATCAACACGTCCAGGCAGGTATCGGTATCGAGTGCGTCGAGGGCGTCGACCAGGTCCGAGGCATGGGTGCCGGCGGCGATGCGGGCGAATGCGGCGGCATCGTGGGAAAGGGACAGGGTACGGATGGAGGACAGGAGGTCGTTGCGGTTCATGGGGGGCTCCAGGTGCAACAAGGGTGTTGGATGGCCCGCGCGGGGCGTGCGCGTTCACCGTGCGCGAGCGGCGACGCGATGCAGGCGGAAAACGTGGTGGCGAAGCTGCGGGACGAGGACGTCGGTGCGACCCCTTACGGCGGCGCGGCAAGGTTGAAACCGAGCGTGATCCAGCGGCTATCGCGTTGCCGGTGCAGGTGGCCGGCGAGCAGGTCCACGCTGGCACCGGGCCACAGCACGCGGCGCAGGCCGAGCTGGCTGCCGCGCTCGCGGGCGGCATCCTGTGCGGTCTCGGCCAGCAGCGACCAGCGGCGCGTCATGCCGATCTCCACGCCGATCCCATCGGTGCGACCGTGCACGGCGCCTTGCTTCGCCCAGCCCAGGTTGAGGTGCAGTTGCACGCGCTCCTGCGCGCCCGGTGCGATCGTCAGCGGCAGGTTGAGGGCCCAGTCATCGGCACGCGGGCGGTACGTATTGCCACCGATGCCGGCGCTGAGGGCCAGTCCCCACTGCCGTGGTGCACGCGCGACCAAGACGTGCTTGGCACCCAGTGCCCAGTGGCGAGCGGCCTCGCCGGGCGTGCGCGTCAGGCCCAGCGACCATTCGGTGTCGGCCAGGGTGCAGGCCGGTACGGCGGTCCATTCCTGGCCGGCATCGGTGTGGCGCACCCAGCTTTCCAGTTGGCACTGTTGGGCGTCGGTGATGCCCGCATCGTCGACCAGCAGGCTGGCGGCGGCGTGGGTGGTGAAGGGAAGCATCGGTGCGCTCAGCAGCAGCGGCAGTGCTCGGTAGTCGTGCATGGGCCATCTCCAGGCGATCGGAAACGCCAGCGGCACCCTCGTCGGGGTCTGTCGGGAAAGCGGTACGGGTGATGCGAGGCAGGCGCGTGGGCTGCGCCGGAAGGCCCCGTCCTGTGTGCGGACGGAACCGACCTTGGGGTCAGTGGGTCCGTCGGCTCAGGTGCCGCGACACGATCGACTGTGACTGTCCAAGGAGGGGTCTCTGGGGGCGGGAAGGGGAGTGCGGGGCGGAAGTTAGAGCGTGTGGCCGGGGCGGTCAAGCGCTTTTCGGCGGTCTATACCAAGGTATTCATGGCCTATGCCGATGCTCGCCCGAAGACGGTGCGGATCGGTGTTCTGGGGGCGGCATGCCCTGCTGTCGGCGAATGGAGGAAATGTCGTGAGTGGCCGGCACGGCGCTTGTGGCGGCGGGTCATGGGGAGCTGCGTCGCGATGCCGGGGCCGCGTGCAGCCACCCATGGGGTGGCTCTACGAGGGGGGGCGATGACACCTGCGGTCGGATTGGGCGACGACGTTGCGTCGTGCCGTGCGTGGCTGCGGGGTGATGCTGGCGCTGCGTGCAGCCACCCATGGGGTGGCTCTACGAGGGTGTGCGATGACACCTGCGGTTGGATCAGGCGACGACGTTGCGTCGTGCCATGCGTGGCGGCGTGGCGATGCCGGGGCTGCGTGCAGCCACCCATGGGGTGGCTCTACGAGGGTGTGCGATGACGCCTGCGGTCGGATTGGGCGACGACGTTGCGTCGTGCCGTGCGTGGCTGCGGGGTGATGCTGGCGCTGCGTGCAGCCACCCATGGGGTGGCTCTACGAGGGGTGTGCCAGAAAAGAAAAAGCCACCCGCCTGCGGGTGGCTTTTTCGTGTGCGGCAGGGGCCGGACTCAGTTCACCTGGGTGCTCGGCGTTGCTGCGGCCTGGGTCAGCAGGCGGTTGATGTCCTGCAGTTCGGCGATGTCCAGCGTGCCGACGGCCTGGCCCAGCTGCAGGCGGTTCTGCAGGAAGGTGTAGCGCGCGTTGGCGTAGTCCAGCTGCGCCGAGAACAGGATGCGCTGGTTCTGGATCACGTCCAGCACGGTGCGCGTACCCACTTCCAGGCCGACCTGCGAGGCGTCGTAGGCGCTCTGCGCCGAAACCACGGCCAGGCGGCGCGCTTCCACTTCGCTGATGCCGGCGACCAGGGTCTGGTAGGCATTGCGGGTGTTGCGGTCCAGGGCACGCTTCTGCTGCTCGTAGCCGTCCTGGGCGATGTCACGCTGGGCCAGTGCCTGGCGCACGCCGGACTGGGTGGCGCCGCCAGAGAAGATCGGCACGCTCAG
Source organism: Stenotrophomonas sp. Steno-Z1 (assembly GCF_056393175.1). NCBI lineage: Bacteria > Pseudomonadati > Pseudomonadota > Gammaproteobacteria > Lysobacterales > Lysobacteraceae > Stenotrophomonas > Stenotrophomonas sp. Steno-Z1. Next base: position 110,576 of record NZ_JBWJPB010000010.1, read on the forward strand.
GGTGAGGCCGACGCTGTTGCTGCGACGGTCCGGGCTGAAGCTGTCGCCGCTGCCGACCACGTCGCCCCAGCTGGCCGACTTGCCGGCCGTGGCGCCCAGCGACAGGGTCGGGTAGTGACCGCCACGGGCGGCGGCGACGCCGGACTCGGCTGCGGTGACCTTCAGCTGCTGCGCTTTCAGCGCCGGGTTCTGCGCCACTGCTTCGCCCACCAGCTGGTCGATCTGCGCGTACTTGGCCGGCAGCTCCGGGCGGAAGTCGGCCGGCAGGGCACGCAGGTCGGCGACCGGCTGGCCGGTCAACTCGGTCAGGGCCTGGTAGCTGTCGGCGAGGGTGTTCTGCGCGACGATTGTGTTGGCGCGGGCCTGGTCGTACTGGGCGCGCGCTTCATGCACGTCGGTGATCGGCGCCAGGCCCACTTCCAGGCGCTTGTCGGCGAAGTCGAACTGCTTCTTGGCCGCCGCTTCGTTGGTCTGCGCGGCGGTCAGCGATTCGATCGCCACCAGCACATTGAAGTACGCCGCCGAGGTGCGCACGATCAGGTCGTCGTTGGCCGAATCCAGGGTGAAGTCGGCCGCCTTGCTCAGGTCGCGCTGCGAACGCAGGTTGGCGAACTGGGTGAAGTTGAACAGCGTCTGGCTGCCGTTGACCGTGTAGTTGCGGCTCTTGGTGGTGAACGAGCTGGACGTCAGGTCGTGGTTCGGGTTGGTGCGGGTGCGGTTGAGCGAGGCCTCGCCGTTGAGCTGCGGCAGCAGCGCGGCACGCGCCTGCACGGCGCCTTCCTTGTCGTACAGGCGGGTCGATTCGGCGGCGGACAGCTGCGGATCGCCATTGCGCGCCATTTCGTAGACCTGCAGCAGGTCGGCGGCGGAGGCGGTCATCGGCAGCAGGGCGGCGGCCAGCGCAATAGCGAGGGATCGGCGGATCATTGCGGCTTCCTTGGACTCAGAGTTGGAACTGGGGCGCCGGAGCGGCACCGCGCAGGTAATCGATATCGGTTTCGAACAGCGACTCGGTGCTGCCATCGGCCTTGACCAGCACCGCTTCCATGACCGGCGAACGGCCGCGGATCACGAACAGGCGGCCACCCGGACGCAGCCACTGGGTGAAACGTGACGGGATGGTGTCCACCGCGGCGGTCACGCAGATCGCGTCGAAGCGACGGTCGGTGTCCCAGCTCAAGGCGTCGGCGGTTTCGATCCGCACGTTGTTGCCCAGGCCGGCGGCATCCAGGCGCGCGCGCGCGCTGGCAGCCAGTTCCGGCTGGATTTCCAGGCTCAGCACTTCGCGGGCCAGCTCGCCCATGCAGGCGCTCAGGAAGCCGCTGCCGGTACCGATCTCCAGCACTTCATCCCCCGGCTGCAGGTCGAGCGCCTGCAGGGTCCGGCCTTCGATGACCGGCTTCATCATCTTCTGCGCGAAGCCTAGCGGCAGTTCGATGTCGGCGTAAGCGAGGGCCTTGTGCGATTCAGCGACGAACGCTTCGCGCGGCAGGCGTGCCAGTACGTCGAGCACGCGGATCTCCAGCACGTCCCAGGGACGGATCTGTTGTTCGACCATCAGTTCGCGGGCGTGGGAGTAATCGATCGTCATGAGGTTTCTAGTTCCAGCGCAGTGGGCCGGCCATTTTACCGGTGCCGGGAGCCGGCGGCGCGCTGAGAGCATCGCTGCCGTCGCGCCGGGGTCGCAGTGCCGGAAGTCACCGCGACCTCCGGTCCATTCATGTTGATGTCACGCCGGTGGGCGTGGCGCGTACGCCCTCAGGAAGAAGTCGACGCTGGCGCCCACCTGGGCGTTGGCATCGCACTCGGCCGGGGTCGGTCGCAGCCCGCACATCATATGCGTATGCAGCTCGCCTTTGAGCAGCGTCATCAGTTGCAGCGCCGCCGTCTGGCAGTCCTCGATCTCAAGCTCGCCACGGGCCACGCGGGCCTGCAGGAAGTCGGCCAGGGCGTCCGTGGTGCGTTGCGGGCCGGCCACCCAGAACATCTCGCGCAGCCGGTCGTCGGTTTCCGGGGCCATCATCACCCGCTGCACGGCCACCGCTTCGGCCGAGGTGATCATGCTGAAGAAGGCATGGCCGATGCCCATCAACTGGTCGCGCAACGGGCCTTCGGCGTCGGGCACGAACAGCGCGTCGGGCAGCATGGCGACGCAGGTGGATTTGACAGCTTCGGTGAAAAGGGTCTCTTTGTCGCCGAAATGACTGTAAACCGTCAGCTTGGAGACGCCCGCCTGTGCGGCGATGCTGTCCATGCTGACGCCGTTGTAGCCCTGCTCGACGAACAGTGACTTGGCCGCGTCCAGGATCGCGGCGCGCTTGCCCAAGTCCTTGGGCCGGCCGGGCCCGGACGCCTTGGCAGGCGGCTTGGCGGGGGCGACGGGAGAGGTCGGATCAGTCATCCAAACAATACTAGACCAATCGGTTCGATATTTATACTATACCGGCTGGTTCACTATTGGCCGTGCTGCAACAGTATGTGTTGCCAGCGCGTTCTTCCGGATTTCCTTTCAGGTCCTGTACCTCATGAAAAACATGCGATGGGTGGGCGGCGCTGCGCTGCTGGTGATGTTGGCGGCGTGTGGCAGGCAGGATGCCGAACCGGCGGCGGCGATCCCGGTGCTGGTGGTGCATCCGGGCACCGTGGCCGGCCAGGAAGCGGCCGCCTATCCCGGTGAGATCCACGCCCGCCAGGAAAGCCCGCTGTCGTTCCGGGTCGGTGGCAACCTGGTCAAGCGCCATGTCGATGCCGGCCAGCGCGTGACCCGCGGCCAGCTGCTGGCCGAACTGGACGCGGCCGACTACGCCTCGCAGGCCGCTGCCTCGCAGGCCCAGCTGGCCGCGGCCGAAGCGGACCTGGTGCGCGCCCGCGACGACCAGAAGCGCTACGCCACGCTGGCCGAGGACCAGCTGGTGAGCCGCTCCGCGCTGGACCAGCAGACCGCCGCGTTCAAGGCCGCGCAGGGCCAGGCCAACGCCGCCCGCGCCAACCTGGCCGTGGCCCGCAACCAGGCCGAGTATGCGCAGCTGCGCGCGCCGGCCGATGGCGTGATCGCCAGCCGCCAGGCCGAAGCCGGGCAGGTGGTCAGTGCCGGGCAGACCGTGTTCACCCTGGCTGCCGATGGCGGCCGCGAGGTGCTGATCGCGCTGCCGGAAAGCAGCATCCGCGACTACCAGGTGGGCCAGCCGGTCCAGGTGGAGCTGTGGAACCGTCCGGGCCAGCTGCTGCCCGGCACGATCCGCGAGATCGCCCCGGCCGCCGACGCGCAGGCGCGCACCTATGCCACCCGCGTGAGCCTGGCGCCGGAGGCGCAGGGCGAAGTGGAGCTCGGCCAGAGTGCGCGCGTGTTCGCCACGGCCGGCCGTAGCGGCACCCAACAGCTGCCGCTGGCGGCCGTGCTGCGCGGCGCCGATGGCAAGGCCAGCGTGTGGGTGGTGAACCCGGCCAACGGTGCGATCAAGGCGACCCCGGTGACCGTGGGTGCCTATGGCGCCGAGACGGTGCCGGTGCTGTCCGGCGTGGGCGCCGGCGATTGGGTGGTCGCCGCGGGCGGGCACCTGCTGCGCGAGGGCCAGGTGGTGACCCCGGTCGACCGCCAGAACCGCCCGGTGCTGGCACCGGCGGCCGCCCCCGCTGCCGCCGGCAAGGGGCACTGAGCCCGTGCGCCGCTTCAATCTCTCCGAATGGGCGTTGGGCAATCGCCCGCTGGTGCTGTTCGCGATGCTGGCCTTCGCGATCATCGGCGCGTGGTCCTACAAGCACCTGGGCCAGTCCGAGGATCCGCCGTTCACCTTCAAGGCGATGGTGGTCCGCACGATGTGGCCCGGTGCCACCGCCGAGCAGGTCTCGCGCCAGGTCACCGAGCCGATCGAAAAAGCGCTGATGAACACCGGCGAGTACGAGTTCATCCGCTCCTACTCGCGCCCGGGCGAATCGCAGGTGATCTTCATGGCGCGCGACAGCCTGCGCTCCAAGCAGATCCCCGACCTCTGGTACCAGGTGCGCAAGCGCGTGGGCGACATCCGCGCCACGCTGCCGCGTGAGATCGTCGGGCCGTTCTACAACGATGAGTTCGGCGACACCTTCGGCAACATCTACGCGTTGACCGGCAAGGGCTTCGATTACGCGGTGATGCGCGACTACGCCGACCGCATCCAGCTGGAGCTGCAGCGCGTGCCGGACGTGGGCAAGATCGATCTGGTCGGCCTGCAGGACGAGAAGGTCTGGATCGAACTGTCCAACACCAAGCTGGCCACCCTGGGCGTGTCGCTGCAGCAGGTGCAGCAGGCGCTGGCCGACCAGAACGCGGTCGCCGGCACCAGCTTCTTCGAAACCCCCACCGACCGCGTGCAGCTGCGCGTGACCGGCCAGTTCGATTCGATCGAGGACATCCGCGCGTTCCCGATCCAGGCCGGCGAACGCACCCTGCACCTGGGTGACATCGCCGAGGTCAAGCGCGGCTTCGCCGACCCGGCCTCGCCGAAGATGCGCTTCATGGGCGAAGACGCCATCGGCCTGGCCGTGGCGATGAAGGACGGCGGCGACATCCTCAAGCTCGGTGCCACCCTGGATGCCGAGTTCGAGCGCCTGCAGAAGACCCTGCCGGCGGGCATGCAGCTGCGCAAGGTGTCCGACCAGCCGCACGCGGTGGAAGAGTCGGTGGGCGAGTTCGTGCAGGTGCTGACCGAAGCGGTGGTGATCGTGCTGCTGGTCAGCTTCTTCTCGCTGGGCCTGCGCACCGGCCTGGTGGTGGGCGTGACTATTCCGCTGGTGCTGGCGATGACCTTCTTCGTCATGCATTACTTCGGCATCGGCCTGCACAAGATTTCGCTCGGCGCACTGGTGCTGGCGCTGGGCCTGCTGGTGGACGATGCGATCATCGCGGTGGAGATGATGGCCACCAAGATGGAGCAGGGCTACGACCGCCTGCGCGCGGCCAGTTTCGCCTGGGAATCCACCGCCTTCCCGATGCTGACCGGTACGCTGATCACCGCGGCCGGCTTCCTGCCGATCGCCACCGCCGCGTCCAGCACCGGCGAGTACACCCGCTCGCTGTTCCAGGTGGTGACCATCGCGCTGGTGGTGTCGTGGATTGCCGCGGTGCTGTTCATTCCGTACCTGGGCGACAAGATGCTGCCGGACCTGTTCAATCCGCAGCTGCCCAAGCCGACCAGCCTGGCCGGGCGCTGGCGTGCCAGGCGCCTGCAGTGGGCCGACCGCCATCCGGCGTTCGCGCGCTGGATCGCGCCGAAGGAACATGCGCACGACCACGACCCCTACCAGCGACCGTTCTACACGCGTTTCCGCGGCTTCCTGGATACCTGCCTGCGTCATCGCTGGTGGGTGATCGGCGCCACGATTGCGTTGTTCGTCTTCTCGCTGGCGATCTTCCGCTTCGTGCCGCAGCAGTTCTTCCCCGATTCGACCCGGCCCGAACTGATGGTGGACATCGAACTGGCCGAAGGCGCGTCGCTGGCCGCCACCCAGGCCCAGGCCAGCAAGCTGGAGAAGCTGCTGCAGGGTCGCGAGGGCATCAGCAACTACGTGGCCTACGTGGGCACCGGTTCGCCGCGTTTCTACCTGCCGCTGGACCAGCAGCTGCCGGCCACCAACTTCTCGCAGTTCGTGGTGCTCACCGCCGATGCCAAGGCGCGTGAAGCCACGCGCGACTGGCTGATCAAGGACGTGATCAAGCAGTTCCCGGACGTGCAGATGCGCGTGACCCGTCTCGAGAATGGGCCGCCGGTGGGCTATCCGGTGCAGATGCGTGTGTCCGGCGAGCACATCGCGCAGGTGCAGGCGATCGCGCGCCTGGTCGAGGCCAAGGTGCGCGAGAACCCGCACGTCATCAACGTCAACCTGGACTGGAGCGAGCCGAGCAAGGTGGTACGGCTGGTGATCGACCAGGACCGTGCGCGTGCGCTGGGCGTGAGCAGTGCGCAGGTCAGCCAGTTCCTGACCAGCTCGCTGGCGGGCATGAGCGTGAGTACCTACCGCGAAGGCAATCGCCAGATCGAGATGCTGCTGCGCGGCCCGGACAACGAGCGCGCCCAGCTGGGCATGCTCGGCAGCCTGGCCATCCCCACCGCCAGCGGTACGTCGGTGACGCTGTCGCAGGTGGCGCGGCTGGAATACGCCTTCGAAGACGGCATCATCTGGCACCGCAACCGCCTGCCCACGGTGACCGTGCGCGCCGATATCGGCGATGGCATGCAGCCGCTGGACGTGGTGCAGCAGATCCTGCCCACCCTGGAGGGCATCCGCGCGCAGCTGCCCTCGGGCTATCTGCTGGAAACCGGCGGCACCGTGGAGGATTCGGCACGTGGGCAGAACTCGATCAAGGCCGGCATGCCGCTGTTCCTGATCGTGGTGGCCACGTTGCTGATGCTGCAGCTGCGCAGCTTCTCGCGTGCGGCGATGGTGCTGGTCACCGCGCCGCTGGGCATCATCGGCGCCACGCTGTTCCTGCTGCTGTTCCGCGCGCCGTTCGGCTTCGTGGCGCTGCTGGGCACCATCGCGCTGGCCGGCATGATCATGCGCAACTCGGTGATCCTGATCGACCAGATCCAGCAGGACATCGACGCCGGGCACGACCGATGGCACGCCATCATCGACGCCACCGTGCGCCGCTTCCGCCCGATCGTGCTGACCGCGCTGGCCGCGGTGCTGGCGATGATCCCGCTGTCGCGCAGTGCCTTCTACGGCTCGATGGCGATCTCGATCATGGGCGGGTTGATCGTCGGTACCGTGCTCACCCTGGTGTTCCTGCCGGCGCTGTACGCGGCGTGGTTCCGGGTGAAGCCGGATGAAGGGAAGACCGGCGAGGGGTAATCAATGGCGGGAGAGCCCACCGTTGGTCGGCTCTCCCCACGCATCCCGTAGAGCCGACGGTTGGTCGGCTGCACCGAGGCGTCCCGTAGAGCCGACCGTTGGTCGGCTGCCCCGAGGCATCCCGTAGAGCCGACCGTTGGTCGGCTGCACCCGATGCATCTCGTAG
>NZ_JBWJPB010000011.1:0-111170 GCF_056393175.1 Stenotrophomonas sp. Steno-Z1
CGCGGCGGATCATGTCCGGTCGCGGCAGCGCCCATCCCCGGTAGAGCCGAGCCATGCTCGGCTGCTCCTGCTCCGCGCGAAAGGCAGCCGAGCATGGCTCGGCTCTACCTGGCTCTTTGCCGTATCCCCGCCTGCCTCCTGTATGCCGTGGATGGCCGGCGCCAGTAATGAAGACCGACCGCCGCGTGCGGCCGTTCTCTTGTTCGCGGCGGGTCGGGTCGCGGCGCGATGCGGCGGATCGTGTCCGGTCGCGGCGGCGCGCATCCCAGGTAGAGCCGAGCCATGCTCGGCTGCTCCTGCTCCGCGCGAAAGGCAGCCGAGCATGGCTTGGCTCTACCTGGCGTTGTGCCGAATCCCCGCCTACCTCCTATATGCCGTGGATGACCGGCGCCCACAATGAAGAGCGGCCGCCTCGTGGGGCTGTTCTCTTGTTCGCGGCGGGTCGCGGCGCGGCGCGATGCGGCGGATCGGGCCCGGTCGCGGCAGCGCCCATCCCTGGTAGAGCCGAGCCATGCTCGGCTGCTCTTGCTCCGCGCGAAAGGCAGCCGAGCATGGCTCGGCTCTACCTGGCTTTTTGCCGAATCCCCGCCTACCTCGTAATGCCGTGGATGGCCGGCGCCAACAACGAAGACCGACCGCCGCGTGCGGCCGTTCTCTTGTTCGCGGCGGGTCGGGTCGCGGCGCGATGCGGCGGATCGGGTCCGGTCGCGGCGGCGCGCATCCCTGGTAGAGCCGAGCCATGCTCGGCTGCTCCTGCTCCGCGCGAAAGGCAGCCGAGCATGGCTCGGCTCTACCTGGCGTGGTGCCGTATCCCCGCCTGCCTCGTAATGCCGTGGACGACCGGCGACAATATGGCCCCCAAACGTCTTTGGCAGCCACAGTCCATGTCCCGTACGTCGCTTACCCGGTACCTGATCGAAGAGCAGCATGCCGGCCGCATCAACGCCGACCTGCGCCAGCTGATCGCCGTCGTCGCCCGCGCCTGCACCAGCATCTCCATCGCGGTCAGCAAGGGCGCCCTGGGCGGCGTGCTTGGCGAGGCCGGTACCGGCAACGTACAGGGCGAAGCGCAGAAGAAGCTCGACGTGATCAGCAACGAGATCCTGCTCGAGGCCAATGCCTGGGGCGGCCACCTCGCCGCCTGCGCGTCGGAAGAAATGGACCACTGCCAGCCCGTCCCGGACACCTACCCGCGCGGCGACTTCCTGCTCCTGTTCGATCCCCTCGACGGCAGCTCCAACATCGACGTCAACGTCTCGGTCGGCACCATCTTCTCCGTGCTGCGCTGCCCGCCGGGTACCGAGCAGCCCAACGATGCCAGCTTCCTGCAGCCAGGCACCGCGCAGGTCGCGGCCGGCTACTGCATCTACGGCCCGAGCACGCAGATGGTGCTCACCGTCGGCCACGGCACGCACGCCTTCACCCTGGACCGCGAGAAGGGCGAGTTCGTGCTGACCACCCCGGACATGCAGATCCCGGCGGACACCCAGGAATTCGCCATCAACATGTCCAATCAGCGCCATTGGGAAGCCCCGATGCAGGGCTACGTGCACGACCTGCTGGCCGGCAAGGAAGGCGCGCGTGGCAAGAACTTCAACATGCGCTGGATCGCCAGCATGGTCGCCGACGTGCATCGCATCCTGACCCGCGGCGGCATCTTCATCTACCCGTGGGACAAGAAGGATCCGTCCAAGGCCGGCAAGCTGCGCCTGATGTACGAAGCCAACCCGATGGGCCTGCTGGTGGAGCAGGCCGGCGGCGCCGCCACCACCGGGCGCGAGCGCATCCTGGATATCCAGCCCGACCAGTTGCACCAGCGCGTGCCGGTGTTCCTCGGTTCGCGGCATGAAGTGGCCGAAGCCACCCGCTATCACCGCGAGCACGACAGCGCGCAGGGCTGATCGCCATCGACGGGGCCGATGCGATATCGGCCCCGTCGATGCCTCCGCGCCCCGTACATGGCAACGGCGTGACATCGGCGAGCACAGCGGTCACCATCGGCCCAGATGCCCAGGGATGACACCATGACGGCCGACACGCAACACGACTTCATCGAAGTAATCCACAACGCCATCCCCGTCGAGATGTGCGCAGCCATCCAGGCACGGATGCGATCCAGTGCACAGTTGCGACCGGGGGAAGTAGGCAGTGGTGTGTTCCCGGAACTCAAGCACAGCAAGGATCTGCGCATCAGTGGCGATGCCGCGTGGCGCGATGTCGACATCCAACTGCAACAGGCGGTTTTCCGCGGCGTATTGAGTTATCTACGACGTTATCCACAGGCACTGATCTCGCCGTTGATGTTGCAGATCCAGGACAGCGACGGTAAGCCGCGTCGATTGGCCGCCGAGGATTTCCCCGGCATGGACGATGCCACGCTGTCCGATCTGGCGCGCACGTGCCTGCGCCCCGGTGCCATCAATCTGCAATGGTATGCCGCAGGCGAGGGGGGCTATCCCTATTGGCATTGCGAGCTGTACCCGCGCGATCCGGCCGGCGAGACCCTGCATCGCCACCTGCTATGGACGCTCTACCTCAACGATGATTTCGAACAGGGCGAAACCGAGTTCCTGTTCCAGGATCGCAAGATCGCCCCGCGCACCGGCAGCCTGCTGATCGCACCGACCGCGTTCACCCACACCCATCGAGGCAATCGACCGCACGGCGGCGACAAGTTCATCGCCACCAGCTGGGTGCTGTTCCAGAACGCACAGAAGCTGTTCGGCGGGAACTAAGCGTCGTGCCGACTCGAGATCCCATGAGGCAGGTTAGACGAGTTCTGCTTTCTCGACGCTGGAGTCGTGCAGTGCCCGACATACGTACGGAGGTCTGTGCCGGCACGACAATTACCAGCGTTCAGGGGTCGGCCCAGGCAGGCGGACACTGCGCGCGCATCGAGATTTCGACACTGGTCTATTGCGAGCGAGAGACGCGCAACTCGACCGTTTCTGCCAAGCTCTGCGAGCCGTCAACCTGCAAGCTTTAGCCCATGCGGATACGAGGCCTTCACCACTCAATGGCCTGAGCGCATGAGCCGGCGGGCGATGAAAGGCGTGGGCGCCGCGTCTTCTTCTCAATGGAACGGGTGTTGAACTCCGTCGCCAGGACCGTCTGGCATCGGCATAGCGCTTCAGTGCTTGGCAAGACCGGGGCGGAGATACCGCGTGGTCGTCCCTCAGCGCGCCAACACCAGCAGTACGGCACCGACAACCACTACCACCGCCGACACCATCACTGTGATCAGCACATTGCGACCAGTGCGCTTCGCCTTGGCCTTCAACGTCGCCAGCAGGTCCAGATCCAGATAAAAACGATCATCGCCCGCATCGCGGATGACGCCGTTGTCGCGGTAATACGTCAGCGGCGCATGCAGTCCCGCGTCGATGCTATCCGCCGCGATCGCGCTCTGCGGTGACAACGCATGATGGCTGGTGAAGTGCGCGATCAAGGCATCGCGCTGCTGCTGCACTGCTGCGGCGACGGCGGCGTTGATCGCGATGTTGGCCGCGTTCGACGCGGCCGAGGTGGTTGCCGATGACATGTGGTTCCCCTGCATATCCGATGTGGACGTCAGACCACCGCGGCGCGGCGCCTTGGCCCGATTGTTAGGGCGGGCGCGTCCCAAAGTCCACCGGGGCACTGACTAGAACAATGAGCCCTGCGGTGAGTCTGCCCGCGGCGGCAACGGCTTTACAAACCGCGCGCAGTCCAGCTTCGGCCAGTGACTGTGCTGCGCATCGAATCCGAGCCGTTTGCGCGCCAGCTTGAACCGGCTCGACAGCAGGTCGGCGTAGACGCCTTCGCCGCGCATGCGGCTGCCGAATTCGCTGTTGTAGTCCTTGCCACCACGCAGCTGGTTGATCGTGCTCATCACGTGCGTGGCGCGGTCCGGATGGTGGGTGTCCAGCCAATCCCGGAACAGCGGCGCAACTTCCAGCGGCAGGCGCAGCAGCACGTAGCCGGCGGTGGAGGCACCGGCATCCCGCGCGGCTTTGAGCACCGCTTCGAGTTCGGCATCGTTGATCCACGGGATCACCGGCGCCACCATCACCCCGACCGGGATGCCAGCCTCATGCAGGCGACGCATCGCGCGCAGGCGTGCGTGCGGTGCCGAGGCGCGCGGCTCCAGCTTGGCCGACAGGTGCGGGTCCAGCGAAGTCACCGAGAAGTGCACGCTGACCAGGTTCTGCTCGGCCAGGGGCGCGAGCAGGTCGATGTCACGCTCGACCAGCGCGTTCTTGGTGATCAGCGAGAACGGATGCCGCGTTTCCAGCATCACCTCGATCAACTGCCGGGTCAGTTTGAGCTTGCGCTCGATCGGCTGGTAGGCATCGGTGTTGATGCCCAGCGCGATCGGTTGCGGCACGTAGCCCGGCCGCGAGAACTCCTTGCGCAGCAGCTGCGGCGCATTGGTCTTGGCAAACAGCTTGGTCTCGAAGTCCAGGCCGGGCGACAGGTTGAGGTAGGCATGCGAGGGGCGGGCGAAGCAGTAGGAGCACCCATGCTCGCAGCCACGGTACGGATTGACCGATTGGCTGAAGCCCACGTCCGGCGACTTGTTGCGGCTGATGATGCTGCGCGCGGTTTCGGCGCGCACTTCGGTGCGCAGCCGTGGCGCGGCGAATTCCTCGCCCTCGTCGGCGTCCCAGCCGTCATGCACGACTTCGCTGACGGTAGCCTCGAAACGGCCCGCCAGATGCGTGGTGGAACCTCGGCCTTTGATCGCGATACCCATGGTCAAAGCCTATCGCCGCGGCATCTCAGGGACTGAGACGTACGGTCGGTGCTTCGGGAATAGCCGGTTTGGAGCGCGCGGAGGCGGGTGTTCATGGCAGGGGGCTGCAGAGGTTAATCTTTGGTTAGCAGTATTACTAACAACAGCCCCACTATATCCCGAAAGTCCTGCTGCGGCGGGCCTCTGGCGGTACAGGCGCGATTTCGTCCCCAAACTTGTCCACAGGCCAGGCGGACAGGACATCGTGGGTCATGGCGCCAGTCAACGGTCGGTGGCGGCCCTACAGCAGCGCCAGGTATCCCTTCACCGTCGCGTCCAGCCCGGCATACAGCGCCTCGCTGATCAGCGCATGGCCGATCGAGACTTCCAGCACGTCCGGCACGGCCTGCAGGAAGTCGCGCAGGTTGTCCTGCGACAGATCATGGCCGGCGTTCACCCCGAGCCCGGCGGCCTGGGCGCGCCGGGCGGCATCGGCGAACAGGGCCAGCATCGCGCTGGCATCGCCACCCGCATGCGCTTCAGCATACGGGCCGGTGTACAGCTCGACGCGGTCGGCGCCGATCGCCGCGGCCTGGGCGATGTCGGGGTTGCCGGCGTCGACGAACAGGCTCACCCGGCAGCCATGCGACTTGAGCGCGGCGATCAGCGGGCGCAGGCGCTCGCCGTCACGGCTGAAGTCGAACCCGTGGTCGGAGGTGAGCTGGCCATCGTCATCGGGCACCAGGGTGGCCTGGGCAGGGCGGGTCTGCGCGCACAGCGGCAGCAGGCCGGGGTAGTCCTCGCGTGGGGGCGCGAACGGGTTGCCCTCGATGTTGAACTCCACCCCGCGCTGCGCCGTCAGCGCCGACAGTGCCAGCACGTCCTCGGCATGGATATGGCGGCGGTCCGGACGCGGATGCACGGTGATGCCATGCGCGCCCGCGTCCAGGCAGGCCGTCGCAGCCTGCAGCACATCCGGGTCGGTGCCGCCGCGCGAGTTGCGCAGCACGGCGATCTTGTTGACGTTGACGCTGAGCTGGGTCATGGCACTACGGGGTATCGGTATCGTCGGCGCCGGTCTGGCGGCGGGCCTGGGCCTGCTCGCGCAGCCGGCGCAGTTCGGCGGGGTCGATGACGCTGGAGATGTCGCGTTGCAGGGTGCCGAAGCGGGCCACGTACATGCCGCGCACCCAGATCAGCAGGAACACCAGCGCGCCCAGCAACGCCAGCAGCATCAGCCCCCATTGGGGCGTTTTGAGCGCCAGGCCGAAGCAGCCCAGCGCCAGCAGCAGGAACAGCCAATGCATCATCGTTCTCCCCGTGGTGCCGGCAAGTGTAGCGCCGCCGGCACGCGGGGTTCCACGTGGCCGGTCACAACAGCGGCGAGGCCAGCCGCGCGAACGCCTCCGGGACCCGGTGCAGCCACAGCGACCGTTTGCGGTCATTGCGGACCTGGACGGCGGCATCGAACTCGGCGGCGAGGATCGCCTCCAGCGCGGCCACGCGGTCGGCGTCCACCAGCATCATCGACAGCTCGAAGTTGAGCCGGAAACTGCGGTGGTCGAAATTCGCACTGCCGACGATGCACACGTCGCGGTCGGCGATGAACGCCTTGGTATGCAGCATGCGCGGGCCGTACTCGTAGATCTGCACCCCGGCCAGCAGCAGCTCGTCGAAGTACGAACGGGCGGCCTGGGTGACGAACCACGAGTCGCTCATCTTCGGTACCAGCAGGCGCACGTCCAGGCCGCCGAGCGCGGCCGAGGTCAGTGCCATGCGCGCCGCCTCGCCAGGGACGAAGTAGGGCGTCACCAGCCAGACCCGTTCGCGGGCTTCGTGGATGGCGGCCACCTGCAGGCGGTGGATGGTTTCCCAGGCCGAGTCCGGGCCGGACACCAGCACCTGTGCGTCGATGCGGCCGTCCTTGCGGCTGGGCATGTCGTGCGGCCACAGCTGCGCGATGGCGAAGCGCTCCGGCGGCTCGCCGGTCGCATAGATCCAGTCCTCGATGAAGACCAGCTGCAGGCTGCGCACCACGTGTCCGGCCAGGCGCATGTGCAGGTCGCGATAGGCATCGGCGCGGCGGCTCTCGTCTTCCTCGTCGGTGATGTTGATGCCGCCGGTGAACGCGACGCGGCCATCGATGACCACCAGCTTGCGGTGGGTGCGCATGTTCATCCACGGGCGCTTGAACGGCTTGAGCAGCTGGCGCGGGTGGAACCAGGCCACTTCACCGCCTGCCTCGAGCAGCGGCTGCAGGAAGCGTTTGCGGATCGCCGACGAGCCCACCGCATCCAGCAACAGGCGCACGCGCACGCCGGCGCGGGCGCGCTCGACCAGCGCATCGCGCAGGGCGGTGCCGGCGTGGTCGGGGTTGAAGATGTAGTACTCCACGTGCAGGTGGTCCTGCGCGGTGGCCACGGCAGCGAGCAGGGCCCGGTAGGTAGCGGCGCCATCGACCAGCCACTCCACCTCGGTGGCCGAGGTGGGCGCCAGCCCGGTCGTGGCCTGGGCGATCTTGGCCAACTCCGTGCAATCGGCATCCGGCGGGCAGACGCTGCTGTAGTGCTCCATGCCGGACCGCGCGCGGCCGCGGCGCAGGCGCTGGCGCTTCACCTTCTGCGGGCCCAGCAGGTAGTAGATGAAGAGCCCGAGGTAGGGCAGGGCGGCCAGCGACAGGATCCAGCTCAGCGTGGCGACCGGTTCGCGCTTCTGCAGCATGATCCAGCCGGTCAGCCACAGCAGGTAGAGGATGTAGGCCGCCACGAGCAGGGGACGGAGATGCGGGACGGCGTCGAGCCAGGCCGCAAGGGCAGGGTAGGTGGCGAGCATGGGCGGATGATAGCGGGCCGCGGGCATCCGGCGCGGGCGCGAAGCGCATGGGCCCACAAAAAAAAAAGCGCCCCCGTTTCCAGGGGCGCTTTCCAGTCGCGTCATGACTGCGTCGTGCGATTTACTGCTGTACGAAGCCGATCTTTTTCATCTGAGCATTCTTCGCGGCAGCCAACACCTTGGCCATCACGTCGTACTCCGAGTCCGGGCTGGCGTCGATGCGCAGTTCCGGCTGGTTCGTCGGGTCCTTCTGGACCTCCTGTTCCATCCGCTGCTGCAACTCACCGGTAGCGACCGGGCTGTTGTTCCACGAGACCTGGTTGCTTGCGTCGATCTTGAGTTCGATCGGCGGCGGCGGCTCGACCAGCTGCGGCGGTGGGTTGAGCACGCGCTGCGGCAGGTCCACGGCGATCGGATAGGTCATGATCGGCGCGGTGACGATGAAGATGATCAGCAGCACCAGCATCACGTCCACGAGGGGCGTGACGTTGATGTCGGCCATAGGGCCCTTGTTACCACCAGTACTGAACGCCATGGCTTACTGCCCCTTCTCTTTGGTGGCAACGAAGCCAACGTCGAGCATGCCCTGTTCCTGCGCGATCTTCGTCATCTCATTGATGACGCGCATCTTGGTGGTGCGGTCACCACGCAGGTTGAGCGGCGGCTGCGGGGTCTGCTGGGCGGCGGTCGCCAAGCGCGACTCGAGAGTCTGCTTGTTGATTTCCTCGTCGTTCCAGTAGATCGAGCCGTCTTCCTTGACTGCCAGGGTGATCGGGCCCGAACGCTTTTCAGCGTCTTCCGGGTTCTGCACCAGGTTGGCCTCCGGCAGATCCACCTTGACCTTGTGGGACATCAGGGGCGCCGTGATGATGAAGATGATCAGCAGCACCAGCATCACGTCCACGAGGGGCGTAACGTTGATGTCGGCCATGGGGCCGCCGCTGTTACCACTACTGAAAGCCATAACGGGCTCCGTCTAGATCGTGTTGACTACGTTCTCGCCAGGTGAAGCGCGTCGCAATTAGCGAACGCGCGAACCGGTGGCGAAGAAGTCGTGCAGGTCGTGAGCGAACGTATCGAACTTGCTGATCGTGGCGCTGTTGATCTTGCTGAAGAAGTTGAAGGCGAACACGGCCGGGATAGCGACGAACAGACCGATGGCGGTCATGATCAGCGCTTCACCCACCGGGCCGGCAACGGCGTCGATCGAGGCGGAACCGGTGGCACCGATCTTGATCAGCGCGCCGTAGATGCCCCACACGGTACCGAGCAGACCGACGAACGGAGCGGTTGCACCGACGGTGGCCAGCAGGGTCATGCCCGACTGCAGGTTGTTGCTTTCGCGGGTCACGGCCTGACGCAGGGCGCGATCGACGAATTCCGAACGGCTCAGGTTCTCACCCAGGCCACCGGTGGCGCCACCTTCGGCACGCTGGTGGTGGGCAGCTGCCTGGGCAGCGTCCAGGGCGATCTTCGAGAAGGGTTCCGAAGCCGGCTGTTCTTCCATCGCGCGGATGGCGTCCTGGGCGTTCGGGGTATCCCAGAACAGGCTCACGACCTTGTCGGCAGCGCTCTTCAGGCGGGTAGCACGGAAGATGTTGATGACGGTCCAGTACCAGGACATGGCCGACATGATGATCAGGGTCAGCAGCACGACCCAGGAGACGGCGAAGTCACCCGGCTGGGTGGTCATTTCGTGGATCAAGTGCTCGAAGCCCATCTGCGACAGGGCGTTGGAGTTGCCCCCGGCAGCAGCGGCGATGAAGAGTTCCTGCAGCATGACGCTTACCTTTGTTGTGTGTGGTGATGAATGGTGTAGCTACAAATAACCGATGGAGGCGGTGGCCGGCGGGCCACCTGCAACCATCAGTTCAGCGCAAAGTTGACCGGGACGCGAACGCGACCTGCGACCTTCTTCCCGCCCGACTCCGCAGAACGGAAGCTCCACTTGCGAGCGGCTTCCATCGCGGCGCGGTCGAGGTCACGGTTACGGCTGGACCGTTCGACCGACACATTGGTGACGTTGCCATTGGCGTCGACATCAATGATCAGGATGACTTCACCCTGGATACCTGCACGGAATGCGGCCGGCGGGTAACGCGGGGGGTTCATGTTCTTCGAGGAGATATCGACGCTTGCCTCGATCTGGCTCGGCGGCGCGGGCGGCGACGGCGGGCTCGGCGGCGTAACGATGTCGTTCGGACGCGGCTCCGGCACGTCGATCACCGGCGCTTGCGGCGGCGGCGGAACGGGCGACGGCTTGGGCGGCGACAGGTTCTTGACCGGCGGCGGCGGCGTTTCAGTCGGCGGCGGCGGCGGCGGCGGTGGTGGGGGCGGCGGCGGAGCGTCGACCAGGGTCACCATGATGTTGCGTTCCTTCTCCGCAGCGGCCTTGGGAGCCACGGCCGGGATCAGAAGCATCATGAAGGCGGCGAGATGCAGTGCGATTACAAAAGCGATACCCACGATACGCGGCCAGCTGAAGCCGGTGTCATCGCGTTGTTCGTACCTGTGAACGACTAGTTGTTCCGTCATGCGCCAAGAGCTCATTAGTGGGGCCGGGATACCCGGGGACAGGTAGCCCATGATCAGCGGTGCATGACACCGCAGGAACCTCCAAGCTTATACCAATCCTGAGCGCCTGCGCATCAATGTGGCAGGCGTTCAGGCGTTATTCCTACTTACTTCAGGTTGATGATTTTGTCAGCATCCTTGGGGTTCTTCACGCCCTTGGCTTTCGCCTGGCGCGCCGCTTCCTTGGCCTGCGGGACACGCCCTTCCTGGTACAGCACCTTGGCCAGGTTCAGGTAGGTTTCACCGTCCTTGGAAAGCGGGGCGGCGTTCTGCCACGCTTCGATCGCCTTGTCCGTCTGCTGGGGGTCGGAGTAGTAGTACGCCTGGGCCAGGGCCAGGTAAACCTGGTAGTCCGGCTTCAGGATGCCCTTCTGCAACCCATCATTGATAACGGCAATAACGTCCTTTTCTTTGCCCTCGGTGTTGGCATAGATCGAATACAGCTGCTTGTACTCGCGTTCGTCGGTCAGCTGACCGGCGGCGTACAGCTTGCCGATCACCGCGCCGGCCTTGTCCATCTGGTCAGCCTGCATGTACATGCTGGCCAGGTTGATCTGGGCCTTCTTGTCGTTCGGGTTCTTGGCGGCCAGCGCTTCGGCCTGCTTCACGGCTTCACCAGTCTGGCCGGCTTCGGCCATGGCGGCCATCAGCAGCTGGTTCCAGTTGTCCTTGGGCTCGGTGGCGCCGGCGATGGCCTGCTGCAGCACCGGGATGGCCTCGGCGTAGCGTTCGGCCTGGTACAGCGCCTGGCCCTTGATGACCAGCTCTTCCGGCTTGGCCGACTTGCTCTCGGCGAAGTACTTGTCGAGGGTGGCCAGGCCGGGCACGGTCTCGTTGTCCTGCAGCTGCAGCTGGGCCAGCATCAGCATGGACTGGAAGTACCCGTTGTTTTCCAGGCTGTTGAGCTGGAGCACCTGCTGCAGGTACTTCTTCGCTGCAGCCGAGTCGTCCAGGTTGTAGGCCGCCTGCGAGGCCAGCTGGGCGGCCAGCGACTTGTCGTAGTCGTTGGCGGCGCTGTTGGCCAGGATCTCGTCGGCCAGCGTCCGGGTCTCCGGGAACTTCTGGTCGTTGTAGGTGTCAATCAGCTTCTGCAGCTTGCTGCCGAGCTTGGCCGACGCCTTGGCGTTCGGCTCCTGACGGGTAGCGTTCGGGAACAGCACCTCGGCCTTGGCCTGCTTGCCACTGCGGGCACCGCGCTCGGACGAGCGCGAGGACTGGGCAAAGGCATCGGTGACCACGGCGCCACCAATGGCGGTCGCGATGAGGACGGAAAGCACGGCTTGCTTGTGATTGCTGAAAATCATCTTTCACCTCGATCGAACCGCCGCAGCGGCATCAAAACGGACTGTCAGAAAAATCTGAGCCGCCAAACGTATCAGAAACTGATGGCGTGAGAAATCGTTTCCGATGCTGCAATACAGCATCCTTTCGTCGAATCAGCCGCACTTCGGTCGCCGACCGGCCGCCTGCGCCTGCTGGTACACGCCGGCCAGGGCCGGGGCGTCGCGCTGCAGTTCACGGATACGGTTGGCGGGATCGGGGTGCGTGGACAACCATTGCGGTGAGCGACCGCCGCTGGCGGCCATCATGTTCTGCCACAGGTTGACCGCCTGGCCGGGGTCGAACCCGGCCTCGGCCATCAGCCGTTGGCCGACCACGTCGGCCTCGTTTTCCTGGACGCGCGAGCCCGGCAACAGGAATACCGCCTGCGCGGTGGCGCCGCCGAACTGGTTGACCGTGTTGGCCGCGCCTTCGCCGCCGGCCGCGCCGGCCAGCAGGCCCGCCACGGCCAGCCCGGTCTGCGCGTTGATCTGGCGGGTCATGCGCTCATCATGGTGGCGCGAGATGACGTGGCCGATCTCATGGCCGATCACCGCCGCCAGCTGGTCCTGGTTCCTGGCCACGGTGAAGATGCCGGTGTTGACCCCGACCTTGCCGCCGGGCAGGGCAAACGCATTGGGTTCGTTGTCGACAAACACCGCCGTTTCCCACCGTACGCCACGGTACTGTGGCGGCAGCTGGGCGACCAGCGCATTGACCACGCACTGCACATAGCCGTTCTGGCGACCATCGCTGCTGATCTTTTCTTTCTGCTTGGTCTCGTTGAAGGCCTGCGCGCCGAGCTGATCCAGCTCGGCCTGGGAGACGCCGCCCACCATCTGCCGCCGCCCGGTGGGCGAGGTGGTGGTCGCGCAGGCACTGACCAACAGCGCAAGCGCGACGCCGAACAGTACTGGTTTCATCGCAGGTCCCCCGTGTTCATGTGCCCAGTGTGTATCGCGCCGACGTAAATTTTCGTCAAGCGGACGCACGGGTCAGTGAAGGCCCAGGAACACCAGCGCCGCCAATGCGATGGCATTGTTCAGCGCATGCGCGGCGATCGGGGCCCACAGGGTACCGGTCCGCTGGTACAACCAGGCGAAGGCCGCGCCCATGCCGCCGTAGACCAGCCACAGCTGCGCGATCTCCCACGGGCCATTGCCGCTGGCACCCGGGACTTCATGGATCAACGCGAACGCCAGGCTGCTCAGCAGCATGCCCAGGCCGATCCGGCCGGCCTGCCAGAGGCGGCCGAACAGGACGCGGCGGAACAGCAATTCTTCATAGGCCGGTGCGAGCAGGATCGCGAACACCGCCAGGAACCACGGGAACTGCGCCAGCGACTGCTCCATGAGCAGCAGGTTGGTCGGGACCGGTTCGATGCCGGCCTGTTTGCTGAGGTAGGCGATGAGGTTGCTGATGACCACGACGCCGGTGGCGACCAGCAGCGTCCAGCCCCAGGTGGACGGGCGCCGCGCGGCCGCCCACGAGGCACGCCGTTCGGCCGCATCGGCGCGACGGCGCAGGACATACAACAACAGGGCCGCGCCGCCGGTGGCGAACAGGGCCATCAGGATCTGCGCGAGTGGGCCGGGTTGACCCAGTTGCTGCGCCAGCGCACCCGCGTCGAGCGTGCCGCCCTGGCGGGTGGCTTCGGCCCCGACCACGGCGCCGCGATACAGGCCCCAGGCCAGCCCACCAAGCATGCTCAGGCCGAGCAGCGCCACGATGGCGATGACCAGGTCGAGGAAGAACCCGGCAACCGGCCGGCCGGACGTGCCGCCCGGGGCGGTGGGGGAAACAGGGGGCGTGCTGGACGCCGGGGACGTAACGGACATCGGATTCCTGGCATCGAAAGGCGATGGCCGGCCCGGTTGCAGGTCGCAACGGGCCGGCCTTGCCCCGATTGTGTCAGATATCCAGGTTGGCGACCTTCAACGCGTTGTCTTCGATGAAGTCGCGGCGCGGTTCGACCACGTCACCCATCAGCGTGCTGAAGATCTGGTCGGCGGCGACCGCGTCTTCGATGCGCACCTGCAGCAGGCGGCGGGTGTCCGGATTGACCGTGGTATCCCACAGCTGTTCCGGGTTCATTTCACCCAGGCCCTTGAAGCGCTGGATCTGGCGACCCTTCTTGGCTTCGTCCAGCAGCCAGTTGCGTGCCTCGGCGAAGCTTTCGATCTCGGCCGACTTGGCGCCGCGACTGATCTTCGCACCGGGCCGGACCAGGCCGTGCAGCAACAGCGAGGACTGGTGCAGCGCACGCAGCTCGCCGGTTTCGAACGCGGCCAGCGGCAGGACCTGGATCAGCTGTTCGCCCATGTGGCGACGCGTCACCAGCAGGGCGGCCGGACGTTCGTCGGTCGGTTCCTGCAGTTCCAGGGTGAAGCGCGGCGAGCCCAGGCTGCTGCGGTTGAGGCGCGCGGCCAGTGCGGCCAGCCCTTCATCCGCGCCGGCCTTGCGCAGGTGCTCCAGGTCCATCGGGGTGAAATCGATCAACGCCTCAAGCACCTGGCGATCGTAGCGGTGCGTGTTGCGACTGATCGCTTCCTGCGCGGAGGCGAAGGCGAGCAGCAGCTTTTCCAACGCCACGCCTTCGATGCCCGGTTCGCTTTCCGCCGGGATCAGCGAGGCGTTTTCGACCGCGCTGCTGGCCAGGTAGGCGTCCAGCGCCGGGTCATCCTTCAGGTACAGCTCCTGCTTGCCCTGCTTGATCTTGTACAGCGGCGGCAAGCCGATATAGACGTGGCCACGCTCGATCAGCTCCGGCATCTGCCGGTAGAAGAAGGTCAACAGCAGCGTCCGGATGTGCGCGCCGTCGACGTCGGCGTCGGTCATGATGATGATGCGGTGGTAGCGCAGCTTGTCCGGGTTGTACTCGTCGCGGCCGATGCCGGTGCCCAGTGCGGTGATCAGCGTACCGACCTGGTCGGAGGCGAGCATGCGGTCGAAGCGTGCACGTTCCACGTTGAGGATCTTGCCGCGCAGCGGCAGCACCGCCTGGTTCTTGCGGTTGCGGCCCTGCTTGGCCGAGCCACCCGCCGAGTCACCCTCGACGATGAACAGTTCGGACAGCGCCGGATCCTTTTCCTGGCAGTCGGCCAGCTTGCCGGGCAGGCCGGCGATGTCCAGCGCGCCCTTGCGGCGCGTCAGGTCGCGGGCCTTGCGCGCGGCTTCGCGGGCGCGCGCGGCGTCCACGATCTTGCCGGCGATCGCCTTGGCTTCGTTCGGGTTCTCCTGCAGGAACTCTTCCAGACGCTGGCCGAATGCGCTTTCCACGGCCGGGCGCACATCCGAGCTGACCAGCTTTTCCTTGGTCTGGCTGGAGAAGCTGGGATCGGGCACCTTCACCGACAACACGGCGATCATGCCTTCGCGCATGTCATCGCCGGTCAGGTTGATCTTGGCCTGCTTGGCGATGCCGTTCTGCTCGATGTAGTTGTTGAGCACACGGGTCAGCGCGCCGCGGAAGCCGGCCAGGTGGGTACCACCGTCCTTCTGCGGAATGTTGTTGGTGAAGCAGTACATCGTTTCCTGGTAGGAATCTGTCCACTGCAGCGCCACGTCCACGGTGATGCCGTTGGACTCGCCGGTCACCGAGATCACGTTGGGGTGCAACGGGGTCTTCAGCTGCGCCAGATGCTCCACGAAGCTGCGGATGCCGCCTTCGTAGTGGAAGTCGTCGCGACGCCCGTCACCGCGCTCATCGGCCAGGACGATCTTGACGCCGGAATTGAGGAAGGACAGCTCGCGCAGGCGACGGGCCAGGATGTCGTAGTGGAACTCGACGTTGTCGTGGAACGCCTTCACCGACGGCCAGAAGCGCAGCGTGGTGCCGCGCTTGGTGCTGGCTTCCAGCTGCTTCAGCGGATTGACCGCCGCGCCATCGGCGAATTCCTGCTGGTAATGGAAGCCGCCCTGGAAGATATCCAGCAGCAGCTTCTGCGACAGCGCATTGACCACGCTGACGCCTACGCCATGCAGGCCACCAGAGACCTTGTAGCTGTTGTCGTCGAACTTGCCGCCGGCGTGCAGAACGGTCATCACCACTTCGGCAGCGGAGACCTCGCGATCGAGCTTCTTGCTCATCTGCTCGTGCTTGCCGGTGGGAATACCACGCCCGTTGTCGGACACAGACACCGAACCATCGGCGTGGATGGTGACGGACACATGGTCGGCATGGCCGGCCAAGGCTTCGTCGATGGAGTTATCGACGACCTCGAACACCATGTGGTGCAGACCGGTGCCGTCATGGACGTCACCGATGTACATACCAGGACGCTTGCGCACCGCCTCCAGGCCTTCCAGGGCGGTGATGCTGTTGGCGTCGTAGTTGCCGTTGTTTGCCGGGGTGTTCTGTTCTTCAGTCATTGCGCTTGCCATAGGCTCCGCAGGTCGGGCCACCGCCGTGAGGCAGGGCGCCGAGGGATAAGGGGTTGCAACAGAAATTATACCAGCCGGGCGCTGCCGGCCCTTGGGACCCCACTATGGCACAGGCAGGACCTGCCCATGTTCCACGTGGAACCGAGTGACATCGGCAACGCCCTGCAACGCGGCAGGTGGTTCAGTAGCGGTGATGAAGACCTGTGCCGGGCCAGCCTTCAACCGCTCCAGCACGCGTGCCTGGTGATTGCGGTCCAGCTCCGAGGCGAGGTCGTCCAGTGCGATGACCGGCCATTCCCCGCGTTGCTCGGCATAGTCTTCCGCCTGTGCCAGCAGGCAGGTGAGGGCGGTGAGCTTGGCCTGACCACGCGAAAGCGCATCCCGGCCCGGGATGCTCGCGTAACCCACGCTCCAGTCCGCCCGGTGCGGTCCGACCGAGGTATACCCGGCCAGGCGGTCGCGCTCCCGCGCCAGCAGCAGCGCATCGGACAGGGACACCTCCTGCTTGCGCCAGCCGGGACTGAGGGTCAGTGACTGGATGTCCAGATTCGGCGCCAATACCTGGGCCAGCGCGATGGTCCGCGTCTGCAGCCGCTCCAGGTAGTGCTGGCGGCGGGTGGTAAGCGGCTCACCGGCTTCCGCCAGCTCGTGGTCCCAGGCATCCAGGGCATGCGGATGGCCCCCCTGTTTGAGCAGCGCATTGCGCTGCTTCAGCGCACGGGAGTAGCGGCGCCACAAGGCCAGGAAATCTGGTTCCACGTGGAACAAGCCCCAATCGAGGAAGCGCCGACGCGGCTCGCCGCCACCACTCACCAAGGCATGGCTGCCCGGCTCGAAGGTCACCACGGCCAAGGCCGCGCAGAGATTCCCAAGCTGGGCGACGTCTTCGCCGTCCAGCCGGCCCTTCCACTCCTGGCCGCTATGACGGAGCCCGGCCTTGCGTCGCGTGGAACTCGCCGCGCCTTCGCGTTGTTCATCCCATTCCACGAATACTTCCAGCGCCTCGCGGCCTTGCCGTACCAGGCCATCCCGCACCCGGCCCCGGAAGCTGCGCCCATAGGCCATGACGTGCAATGCCTCCAGCACGCTGGTCTTGCCAGCCCCGTTGTCGCCGGTGATCAGGTTGATGCCCGGCTGGGGCGCCAGTTCCACGCTGTCGAAACGGCGAACCTGGTGCAGGGACAAGCGACGGATATGCATGCGGTCGATCAAGGCCGCGCGAGGCGGCAGTCGGGTAGGGGGAATCGATCAGCTTACTGCATTGCACTGGTTCCACGTGGACTCGATACCGCCATGCCGGAAGCGACGCTACCGCACTGGATCTGCGGACGGCCACCTTCCGGTGCTGCCGGTCACCCCATTTCGACCCGTGAATTCCTTGAAATCTGTACAGCGGGCAGGGCTGGAGCCGTGCAGATTTCAAGAAATTCCCGCCACTCTCAGTGACCGAGCGGACCCGCGTTGCGGATGGCCGCGTGCTTTCCTTGAAATCTGCATGCCCTGGCAAGCCACTCGTATTCAGATCTGACGCCACGAGCGGGCGTGGAAGTGAATGTCCACACAGAGCATGTATGACGTATGCACAACCCATGTACGACCTGTGGATAAAAACAGCACCTCGCACACGCCTGAAAGATATCCACAGGCTCACCCCCAGCCCCAGGGCCTGTTTTACAGGGGGTTTCGAGGCCAAATAACCCTTTATATTCAACGAGATAAGGTACTTTTCAACCAAATCTGGCCCTACCACCACCACCTAGCTTTAGATTTATATACAGTTTTTAAAGCATAGAGCTGTGATCCAGCGGGCAACGAAGGCACTCAAAGACGTGGTCCCAGACGAACCAACTGGCAGCGAAGAAATCCAGAAACACGATGGCTCGATAGCGTGCAGCCGCGCCGATCTGGAAGGCGATGGCCGGTGTACTGGCTAGGCTGGAGGAACGCACATCCATGCGGGTGCCGGCGACGAAGCATCGGAACTCGCGAACGAACCCATCTGCGGGATACGCACCGAATTTCCCGACATGCTCCACGTGGAACACCGCAGATCACCAGGCAAAAAGAAACCCGGCGCATGGCCGGGTTTCTTCAGACGTCGGTTCCACGTGGAACCAAGTCCTTCAGGTCACAGACGCAGCGGCATGACCACGTGACGCGACTTCTCGCTGCTGGCCTCGCGAACCAGGGCGGACGAGTTCGAATCGCGCAGCTGGATGACGACGTGCTCATCGCGCAGGGCGGACAGCGCATCCAGCAGGTAGTTCACGTTGAAGCCGATGGCCAGGTCGCTGACCGTGGTGTCCGCCTCGATCTCTTCCTGGGCCTCTTCCTGCTCCGGGTTGTGCGCGCTGATCTTGAGGTTGCCCGGCGAGACTTCCACGCGGATGCCGCGGTACTTCTCGTTGGACAGGATCGCGGCGCGCTGCAGCGAGGCACGCAGGGCTTCGCGGTCCACCTTCACTTCGCGATCGGCACCGATCGGGATGACGGCTTCGTAATCCGGGAAGCGACCATCGATCAGCTTGGAGGTGAAGGTCACATCGTCGCGCTTGACCCGCACGTGGCTGCGACCGACTTCCAGCTCGATCTCACGATCGCCGCTTTCCAGCAGACGCTGCAGTTCGGTCACGCCCTTGCGCGGCACGATGATCTGACGCTTGGCGCCGCTGGCCTTTTCCAGCTCGGTCTCGCACAGCGCCAGGCGGTGGCCGTCGGTTGCGACGGTGCGCAGGGCATCGCCACGCAGGTCGAACAGCAGGCCGTTGAGGTAGTAGCGCACGTCCTGCTGGGCCATCGCGAACGCGGTGCGTTCGATCAGTTCCTTCAGGGTGGCTTCGCCGATGGCGACACGCTCGGTGGCTTCCACTTCGTCCACCGACGGGAAGTCGTTGGCCGGCAGGGTTGCCAGGGTGAAGCGGCTACGGCCGGCCTGCACGGTGATCTTGTCACCGGTCTGCGAGACGGTGATCCGGCTGCCATCGGGCAGGGCGCGGATGATCTCGAACAACTTGCGGGCGGGGATGGTGGTCTCGCCGTCCTGGGCATCTTCCACCGCGATCCGCGACACCATTTCCACTTCCAGGTCCGTACCGGTCAGCGACAGCTGCCCGTTCTGCACCTGGACCAGGAAATTAGCCAGAACCGGCAGGGTCTGGCGGCGTTCGACCACGTTGACGACTTGTGCCAACGGCTTGAGAAAGGCTTCGCGCTGCAGTGTGAAACGCATGTGGTTCCGTGCCCCTATGCTTTAAAAAAATGTGGAATAAATCAAAAGCTTGGTGGTGCTGGTAGCGCCAGAATCGCGGGAAAACACAGCTAAGTCTTTGTAAACAAACAGGTTTCAGACCTCGAAACCCTCTGCATTACTAGCCCCAAGGGGGAGGGCAAACCTGTGGATAAATCTGCGTTCGAATCGAACAGCGTTTTTATCCACACCCTGTCCCCTGCTTGCTACCGGATTCTGCACCGTTTTATGCGATGACGCCTTAGCGGCGTACATGCATCATTCGCTCAACTTCCGGATCAGCTTGTCCCAGTCTTCCCGCAACTTGCCGTCCGCTTCCATCAACGTCCGGATCTGCCGGCAGGCGTGCAGCACCGTGGTGTGGTCCCGGCCGGCAAAGGCGTCGCCGATTTCCGGCAGGCTGTGCTCGGTCAGTTCCTTGGTCAGCGCCATGGCGACCTGGCGCGGACGGGCCAACGACCGGGTCCGGCGCTTGGACAACAGATCCTTGATCTGCAGCCCGTAGTAGTCGGCCACGGTTTTCTGGATGTTGGGAATGCTGATCGCCTGCTGCTGGGCGCGCAGCAGGTCGCGCAGGGTTTCCTGCGCAAAATCAGTGGTGATCGCACGGCCGGTGAAGTTGGCGCGTGCGGCCAGGGTATTCAGCGCACCCTCGAGGTCGCGGACATTGGAGCGCATTTTCTTGGCAATCAGAAACGCCACATCGTCGGGGATCTCGGTGCCACGCTCGCGTGCCTTGGCCAGGACGATCGCGGCGCGGGTCTCGAAGTCCGGCGGCTCGATGGCCACCGACAGGCCCCAGGCGAGGCGCGACTTCAGCCGTGCTTCCAGGCCTTCGACTTCGCGCGGGTACCGGTCGCAGGTCAGGATGATCTGCTGCTTGCCGTCGAACAGGGCATTGAACGTATGGAAGAATTCTTCCTGGGTACGGTCCTTGCCGGCGAAGAACTGGATGTCATCGATCAGCAGCGCGTCCACCTGCTGGAACTGGCGCTTGAACTGATCCATGGTTTTTTCCTGCAACGCACGGATCATCGCGCTGAAGAACTGTTCCGAACGCAGGTACAGCACCTTGGCGCCCGGGTTGGCCTGGCGCATCGCATTGCCGGCCGCGAACATCAGGTGGGTCTTGCCCAGGCCGGTGCCGCCGTACAGCAGCAACGGGTTGTGCGCCCGGTCGCCCGGTTTCTGCGCCGCCTGGAACGCCGCGGCCAGGCCCAGCTGGTTGCTGCGGCCTTCCACGAAGTTGGCGAAGGTGTAGTGCGAATCGAGGTTGCCGGCGAACGGCACCAGCGGCTCGGCCGCCACCACCGGCGCAGCAACGCCCGGATTCGGCGCAATCTGCGCCTCCACGGCCCGCGGACGCGAGCCGATTTCAAGAAAAACGTCGCCGAAGCCGGCGAAGTGCGCCAGCAGTTCCTTGATGCGCGGCAGGTACAGCTCGCGCACCTGGTCGACGATGAAGGCATTCGGCGCATAAAGCACCAGGCTGTCCACGCGCAGATCGGCCTGCAGCGGCTTCAACCAGGTGTGAACATCCTCGGGCGGGAACTCCGCTTCAAGGCGTTCGAGACAACGGGACCAGGCATCCATCGGCAATAATCGTCTGGGGCCAGTGCGCAGGCGTCAAAAACCGCCGCACCGCAGGCCGGAAGGGGGAAGAATGGATGGCGCAGACTACCACCGACGAGAGGGGCCGGGAATGGTTGTCCCGAAGTTATTCACAAAATGATCCACAGCTATTGCACAGCCCGATGAATTCCCGTAGTGCCAAGCACTTGACGGCACCTCGGGAGGGTCTATAGAATTTCCGGTTCTTTCCGTCCCCTTCATATAGAGGCCCGCATGGCCACCAAGCGCACTTTCCAACCCAGCAACCTCAAGCGTAAGCGCGACCATGGCTTCCGTGCCCGTATGAAGACCGCTGACGGCCGCAAGATCCTGTCGCGTCGCCGCGCCAAGGGCCGTAAAGTCCTGAGCGCTTGATTGCAATGCCGCTTCCTGCGGCAGACGCAATCCTGACTGTGAGCAGTTCCGACCCGCGCAAGCGATTTCCTCGCTCTGCGCGGGTTCGTACGCGTGCCGAATATACAACGGTCTTCAACGGCGCCCGCCGTGTGTCCGATCCGCTGATGACCCTGCACTGGCTGAAGAGCGATACGCCAGCCAGGTTGGGTCTTGCGGTGTCGCGCAAAGTCGATCCCCGAGCCGTGGGTCGCAACCGAGTGAAGCGTGTGCTGCGCGATGCCACACGCCACCTACGGCCGTGGATGAGTGCCGGCGATTTTGTCGTCGTGGCCCGTAGCGCAGCCCGTACCGCCAGCAATGTCGAGATCCGCCAGGCCTTCGAACGCCTGCTGCGCCGCCTTGGCGCATTGCCCATGCCGGGCGCGGACGGCACAATGCCGCCGCCCCTGGGCGTTGCATCCCTTTCCCAGTCCGAGCCGGCATCACCTGCCGGCCCCGTCGAGCCTGCCCGCTGATGAACCAGACCCGCGTTTTCCTGATTTTTGCCTGGCTGATGGTGGCCGTGTTGCTGTGGATGGAGTGGGGCCGCGACAAGGCCGCACCGACCCCGCCGCCGGTTGCCGCGCAGACCCAGGCAACCGTGCCGGGCGCGGCGGGCGCGATCCCGGGCGCGACCGTGCCGCAGGCCCCGGGCAGCACGCCGGCGACCCAGCCGGCCGCCCAGGCCCAGGCCGGTGCCGCACGTGTGACCGTCACCACCGACGTGCTGCGCCTGGTGCTGGATGGCGGCACGGTGCTGGATGCCGAGCTGCTGCAGTTCCCGCAGACCAAGGACGACGGCAGCCCGCCCGTGCGCCTGCTCACTGAAGAGGCCACCCACCCGTATCGCGCGGTGAGCGGCTGGACCAGCCAGGACAAGAGCATGCCGGTGCCGGAAGCCAATGGCTTCACGCTGGTGGGCGACAGCCGCGACTTCGTGCTCGCCAAGGGCCAGAAGGAACTGCAGATCCCGTTCGTGTGGAATGGCCCGAACGGCATCAGCATCCGTCGCACCTATACGCTGGGCCGCAACGAGTACGCGATCAAGGTGAAGGATGAGGTCATCAACGGCAGCACCGCGCCGTGGAACGGCTACGTGTTCCGCACCCTCGACCGCACCCCGACCATCCTGTCGCGCAGCATGACCAACCCGGACTCGTTCAGCTTCAACGGCGCGACCTGGTTCAGCCCGCAGGACGGCTACGAGCGTCGTGCGTTCAAGGATTACCTGGACGACGGCAACCTCAACCGCACCATCACCGGCGGCTGGCTGGCGATGCTGCAGCACCACTTCTTCACAGCGTGGATCCCGCAGGCCGACCAGGCCGCGAACTACGCGCTGTCCCAGCATGACGGTCGCGACCAGATCCAGGCCACCGGCCCGGCCTTCACCGTCGCGCCGGGCCAGCAGGCCAGCACCGAGGCCCGCCTGTGGGTCGGCCCGAAGCTGGTCAACCTGATTGCCAAGGAAGACGTGAAGGGCTTGGACCGCGTGGTCGACTACAGCCGCTTCTCGCTGATGGCGGTGATCGGCCAGGGCCTGTTCTGGGTGTTGAACCAGGTCCACAAGGTGGTCAACAACTGGGGCTGGGCGATCGTCGGCCTGGTGGTGCTGCTGAAGCTGGTGCTGTATCCGCTGTCGGCGGTGCAGTACAAGAGCGGCGCCAAGATGCGTCGCTTCCAGCCGCGCATCGCGCAGTTGAAGGAACGCTACGGCGATGACCGCCAGAAGTTCCAGACCGCGATGATGGAGCTGTACAAGAAGGAAAAGATCAATCCGATGGGCGGCTGCCTGCCGATCCTCATCCAGATGCCGATCTTCTTCGCGCTGTACTGGGTGCTGGTGGAGTCGGTGGAACTGCGCCAGGCGCCGTGGCTGGGCTGGATCCAGGACCTGACCGCGCGTGACCCGTACTTCATCCTGCCGGTGATCAACGTGGCGGTGATGTGGGCCACGCAGAAGCTGACCCCGGCCCCGGGCATGGACCCGATGCAGGCCAAGATGATGCAGATGATGCCGCTGGTGTTCGGCGTCATGATGGCCTTCATGCCGTCCGGCCTGGTGCTGTACTGGGTGGTCAACGGTGGCCTGGGCCTGCTGCAGCAGTGGTGGATGACCAAGCGCCACGGCAGCGACCCGGTGCCGGCCACCACCGCCCCCATCAAAAAGAAGTAGAGCCGACCGTTGGTCGGCTGCACCAAGACGTAGAGCCGACCGTTGGTCGGCTGCACCAGGACGTAGCGCCGACCGTTGGTCGGCTGCAAGAAGACGTAGAGCCGACCGTTGGTCGGCTGCACCAGGACGTAGCGCCGACCGTTGGTCGGCTGCCCTGAAAAACCCGCCATCCGGCGGGTTTTTCTTTGGCGGCGATACAATCGCCGCCACCGTTGCCCCGTTGCCCCGAGCCACCCCATGCCCCCTGCGTCGTCGCTGCTCCGCCTGCCCGTGCCCCTGCTGCTGCTCACCCTGGCGTTGGCCGGCTGTGGCGACAAGGAGGCGGCCGACAGCGGCGCGATGACCCAGCCCAGCGCGCAGGCCGCCGCCGCGGCAGACCCGGCCGCCGCGCCACTGCTGGCCGCGCTGCAGAAACAGCTCGACGGCCACCGCCGCATCATCGTGCTGCTGGCCGACGAGGCCCGGCAGTCGCCGGCCGACCGCGCCACCTCCAGCCGCATCGGCCAGCAGCTGTTCCACGATGGCCTGGAACAGCGCCGCGCGATCGCCGCGCAGTTCGACACGCTGCTGCGCGACACCCGTCCGCAGCGCTTCGCCAGCCTGGGCACGGTGCTGGACTACATCGAATCGGCACCGGAGCTGTTCGATGCCGACCGCCTGGCCTTCCGCGAGGTGCTGCGCGACCTGCAGGAGCGGGTCGGCAAGGATTCGTCGCTGCCTGCGGTGAAGCTGCACCAGCGCATCGGCGAGGACCTGGAGGCGCTGGACGAGATCGAGCGCAACTACAACCAGGAAATCACCCGCATCTTCAGCCGCTTCGACCGCACCCGCGCGATCGCGCTCAAGCGCGAGAAGTGGGACGACTACCTGGCCCACCTGCATGCGCAGTACAGCCGCGAGGCGATCCTGCGCGACTACGGCGTGATCGAGCCGTACCCGATGTCGATGCAGGACAGCGAGCGCGAGATCTTCGGCCGCGACCTGCCGCCCAAGACCGTGGTGCTCACCTTCGACGACGGCCCGCACAAGGCCTATACCGATGAAGTGGTGGCCATCCTCAAGCGCTACGACGTGCCCGGGGTGTTCTTCGAAGTGGGCCGCAACCTCGGCGAGGTGCAGGCCGATGGCACGGTGAAGCTGGGCCCGATGGCGGGGATCAGCCGCAACCTGATGGAGCAGGGCTACGCGGTGGGCAACCACAGCCTCACCCACGCCCAGCTTTCGCGCACCACCGGCGATGCACTCCGCGAACAGGTGCTGTCCACCGATACGCTGCTCAAGGACGTGGACGACAAACGCGCGCCGCTGTTCCGCTTCCCGTATGGCGCCCGCAACGCCGAAGGCCTGCAGCTGCTCAACGAAGCCGGGCTGAAGTCGATCATGTGGAACATCGATTCGATGGACTGGGCCGACCCGGTGCCCGAGTCGATCGTGCAGCGCGTGGTGGACCAGGTGCAGAAGGAACAGCGCGGCATCATCCTGTTCCACGATATCCACGACCGCGCGGTGAAGGCGCTGCCGCAGATCCTGGACCGGTTGATCGCCGACGGGTACCAGTTCGCCGGCTGGAACGGGCGCGACTTCAGCGTGGCGCGGCCGCGCAAGGGCGCCGC
Organism: Stenotrophomonas sp. Steno-Z1; assembly: GCF_056393175.1. Classification (NCBI taxonomy): domain Bacteria; kingdom Pseudomonadati; phylum Pseudomonadota; class Gammaproteobacteria; order Lysobacterales; family Lysobacteraceae; genus Stenotrophomonas; species Stenotrophomonas sp. Steno-Z1. The sequence continues at coordinate 24,867 of NZ_JBWJPB010000011.1, forward strand.
CACCGATGCCACCGTCACCAGCGGCTACGAGAAGTCGTGGGCGATCGTGATCGGCATCGACGACTACGCCAAGTGGCCCAAGCTGGAATACGCCAGCCATGACGCCCAGGCGATCGCCGACACCCTGACCGGACAATTCGGCTTCCCGGCATCGCAGGTGATGACGCTGAAGAACCAGCAGGCCACCCGCAACAACATCCTGGCCGCCTTCCACGACCGCCTGGCCGACGAGCGCACCGGCAAGAACGACCGCGTGTTCGTGTTCTTCGCCGGGCACGGCGCCACCCGGCGGCTGGCCTCGGGGCGAGACCTGGGCTACATCATCCCGGTGGATTCGGATCCCAACGAGTTCGCCAGTGATGCCATCGCCATGACCGACATCCAGAACATCGCCGAGAGCCTGCAGGCCAAGCACGTGATGTTCGTGATGGATGCCTGCTACAGCGGCCTCGGGCTGACCCGCGGCGGTGGATCGTCGTCGGCGTTCCTGCGCGAAAACGCGCGCCGCAGCGCGCGCCAGATGCTCACCGCCGGTGGCGCCGACCAGCAGGTGGCCGACAGCGGCCCGAATGGCCATTCGGTGTTCACCTGGGTGCTGCTGCAGGCGCTGGCCGGCAAGGGCGATCTCAACGGCGACGGGCTGATCACCGGCACCGAGCTGGCCGCCTACGTGGCCCCGGCGGTGTCGGCGGTGTCGCGGCAGACGCCGGCGTTCGGCAGCTTGCCCGGGTCGCAGGGCGGCGAGTTCGTGTTCCAGGTGCCGGACAGCCAGGAATACCTGACCGCCGATACCCGCCAGCTGTCGGCCGACGCCATCGCGCTCAATACCCGGGTCGATGCAGCCCAGGGGGGCAAGGCCGAAGGCGAGGCGCCGGTGACCGTGGCCGATCTGCAGGGCGGCAAGAGCACGCTCGTCGTGCCGGCCGCGCAGCCCACCTCCGACCGCCAGCGCGCGCAACAGGCCAACGACCGCGGCCTGCAGCTTTACCGCGAGAAGCGCTACGACGCGGCGGCCGCGCAGTTCACCGAGGCGCTCAAGCTGCGCCCGGACTTCGCCCAGGCCGCCAACAATCTGGGCTTCGTCTATTACCGCCAGCAGCGCTACGCCGAGGCGGCGCGTTGGCTGGAGAACACCTTGAAGATCGACCCCTCGCGCGCGGTGGCCCACCTCAACCTGGGCGATGCCTACCTGCATGTGGGCGACACGGCCAAGGCCAAGCAGGCCTACACCACCTACCTGGCCCTGCAGCCGCAGGGCAGCGGTGCCGCCCAGGCGCGCGCCCAGCTGGAGAAGCTGTAAGCCATGCACGCCTCCGCCAACATCGACACCATCGTGGCCATCGCCAGCGCGCCCGGCGCCGGCGGCGTCGGCCTGCTGCGCCTGTCCGGTCCGCGTGCGCGCGACATCGCCCAGCGGATCGGGGTGCGCACGATGCGCCCGCGGCACGCGCACTACGCGCGCTTCCGCGATGCGGATGGCGAAGTAATCGATGACGGCATCGCCCTGTGGTTCCCGGCGCCCAACAGCTTCACCGGCGAGGAGGTGGTGGAGCTGCAGGGGCATGGCAGCCCGGTCGTGTTGCAGCAGCTGGTCGCGCGCTGCATCGCGCTCGGCGCGCGCCAGGCGCGGCCCGGTGAATTCAGCGAGCGTGCCTTCCTCAACGGCAAGCTCGACCTGGCCCAGGCCGAGGCCATCGCCGACCTGATCGCGGCCAGCGACACCCGCGCGGCGCGCGCGGCACGGCGCTCGCTGGACGGGGTGTTCTCGCAGCGGGTGGAGGCAACCGGCGAACAGCTGGTGCTGCTGCGCATCCACGTCGAGGCGGCGATCGACTTCGCCGACGAGCCGCTGGACACCCTCGGCGGTGACCAGGTCCGCGCCGGCCTGGGCCAGGCGCTGCGCGCGCTGGCGCAGCTGCGCGACGATGCCGAGCGCGGCCGGCGCCTGCGCGATGGCCTGCACGCGGTGCTGGTGGGGCCCCCCAACGCGGGCAAGAGTTCGCTGCTCAATGCGCTGGCCGGCAGCGAGCGCGCCATCGTCACCGACATCGCCGGCACCACCCGCGACACCCTGCGCGAGACCATCCGCATCGACGGGCTGGAGCTGACCCTGGTGGACACCGCCGGGCTGCGCGACGGCGGCGATGCGATCGAACGCGAGGGCATGCGCCGGGCCCACCTGGAGATGCAGCGCACCGACCTGGCCATCATCGTGCTGGACGCGCGCGACCCGCAGGCCGGGCGTGCCGCGGTGGCCGACGCCCTGGCCGGCGTGCCGCAGCAGCTGTGGATCCACAACAAAAGCGATCTGCTGGCGCAGTGTCCCGCCGATAGCGATGCGAACGTCGTCCACGTCTCCGCCGCCACCGGCCAGGGTCTGGAGCACCTGCATGCCCGCCTGCGTGAACTGGCCAGCGGCAGCGCCGGCGACAGCGTGGAGGGCGAGTTCTCCGCGCGTGCCCGCCACGTGGAGGCGATCGTGCTGGCCATCGGCCACGTCGAGCGTGCCGATGCCGAGCTGGTCCACGAACACCTGGAGCTGGCCGCCGAGGAACTGCGCCTGGCCCATGAGGCGCTGGGCGAGATCACCGGGCGGATGAGCGCCGATGACCTGCTGGGGCGGATATTCTCCAGCTTCTGCATCGGGAAGTAGGGGGCGTTACTTCCCGCTGTCACACCGCACCACCACAATGCGCCGGTCCTTTCCACGCCCCCGCCGCGTCGGCGCGGGCCGCATCAAACAGGGGTTTGCAGTGTCGAAGTCGTTGTGGGGTTGTGCGTTGCTGTTGTCGCTGGCCGTGGCACCATCGGTGGCCATGAGTGCCGAATCCACCTCCCCATCGCGCAAGGCGGCCGTCTACGGCCACCGTGGCGCCAGTGCGCTGCTGCCCGAGCACACCCTGGCCAGCTACGCGCAGGCCATCGCCGACGGCGCCGACTACATCGAACCGGACCTGGTGATGACCAGGGACGGCGTGCTGGTGTCGCGCCACGAGAACGAGATCGGCGGCACCACCGATGTGGCCGCGCACCCCGAGTTCGCCAGCCGCAGGACGGTCAAGACCATCGACGGCGAGCGCGTGGAGGGCTGGTTCACCGAAGACTTCACCCTGGCCGAGCTGAAGACGCTGTACGCCCGCGAGCGCCTGCCGCAGCTGCGCAGCACCGCCTATGACGGCCAGTTCCGCATCGCCAGGCTGGAGGAGATCCTTGCTTTCCTGGTGCAGCAGGCCGGCCGCGCCAACCGCGGCATCGGACTGGTGCCGGAGATCAAGCACGGCACCTACTTCAAGGGCATCGGCCTGCCGATGGAAGACAAGCTGCTGGCCGCGCTGCAGGGCAACGCGTACACGCGCGTGGCACCGGTGACGATCCAGTCGTTCGAGGTCGGCAACCTGCGCTACCTGCGCAGCACGCTGGGCCGTGAGTCCAACATCCGCCTGCTGCAGTTGCTCGGCGATCCGAAGCAGCAGCCGGGCGACGTGCTGGCCGCCAAGGGCAGCCAGCGCTACGCCGACATGCTCACCCCGGCCGGATTGGAGCAGGTGGCGGCCTATGCCGACGGCATCGGCCCCAGCCTGCGCCAGGTCATTCCGCTGGATGCGGCCGGCAAGCTGGGCGCGCCGACCACCCTGGTCCGCGACGCGCACGCCGCCGGCCTGATGGTGATCCCGTACACCTTCCGCCCGGAGAACTATTTCCAGGCGGCCGAGTTCCGCAAGGGCGAGGCCAACGCACGCAATGCCGCCGGTTCGGTGGCCGAAATGCGCGCCTACCTGGCCACCGGCATCGATGCGTTCTTCACCGACGACCCCGCGCTGGGCCGGCGTGCGGTGGATGGGGACGGCGCCGCGACCGCCGGAAACTGACCGGCCGCGATCGCGCGTGATCCGCGGCCACGCAGGGCGCTGCGCTGCGCGGATCCGCCGCGCGTGACCTTGTTGCGGCAGACGGCCACGGCTACCGTGGTCGCTGGACAAGGAGGTCTGCATGCTGATCGGACATCGCTACGAACGCACGCCAGGCGGCGACCTGCACATCCATTCGCACAATCGCGTGCAGGCAGGCCTGGTGCTGTTCGTGGCCATCGTCGCGTTGGCGGTTCCCGGCGCCTTCGTGGTCGGGGCGCTGGTCGACGATCGCTCACCGCTGGCCCGCCTGGCCCCGCTGTCCTGGCTGCTGGTGGTGCTGGCGTTCCTGCTGCTGGTCGCGCTGGCGGTGGTCCTGCTGGTGTACACCGAGACCAGCGAAACGCTGACCCTGTCGCGCCGCGACGGCGTTGGCCAGCGCCATACCCGCACGCTGTCCGGGCGCCGCACGCCGGTGAATGCCGCCTTCGCCCTGCACGGGCTGTCCGGACTCCAACTGCGCTGGCACGGCACCCTGCACCGCGGGACCACCCAGCTGTGGCTCGTGCATCACGATGGCAGCGAGACCCTGTTGACGCCCGGCAACGTCGCCGTGCTGCCCGGCACCCGGCGCACCAACCGCTGGCTGGGCGTGCTGGCCGATTACCTGCAGCTGCCCGTGCCCGTGGCGGTGCTGGAGGCACCGCGCGCCGCGCCGGCGCGGGCGGCGGAAGAGGACACGGACACGGTGGCCCCTGCGCCAGCATCGGCGGACAAGGCCGGCGCTGGCGTCCGCCTTCTTTTCGGCCTGCTGGGGGCGTTCCTGGCAGTGCTTGAACTCACGCAGCTGCTCTCGCTGCTCACCGCCCTGGCCACGGCGCGGATCCGGGTAGGCGGCTATCGCGTCAGCGCGCACACCTACTATTGGAGCGAGCAGCCGCTCGCCTATGCGTTCAACGTGCTGTTCGGGGTGGCGATGGTGGGGCTGGTCGGCATGTTCGCCATCGGCTGCCTGCGCCTGGCGCTGTTCGGCCGGCTCGGATCCGCCAGGTGAGCGCTACTCGCGCGGCCCGGCCGGATCGCGCGGCCGGAACGGCAGCACCACGAAGTCCTGGCCCTCGCGCGGTTGCCACAGCACCGGTACGCGCTGCGGCGAGGGCGGCTCCAGGTCGCCATCGCGCTGCATGTCCAGCTCGTCCTCGTCTTCCTCCTCCCAGCTGTAGCGCTTGCGCGGGGCCATCGGGTCGGACAGGCGGAACAGCAGTGCGCTGACGATGCCGGCCAGGGCGCCGCCCATGTGCGACTGCCAGGACACGCCCGGCTCGTGCGGGAGGATGGTGATCAGCATGCTGCCGTAGAACAGGAAGGCGATCAGGCCGGCGGCGATGGCCGGGCGATCACGGCGCAGCAGGCCCAGCACGAACACCAGGAACATCAGCCCGTGGGTGATGCCGCTGGCGCCCAGGTGGTGGCTGCCCAGGTCGCCCAGCAACCAGGCACCCAGCCCCGAGCCGACCCACAACAAGGGCAGCGCGCGCAGGGTCGCCTTGGGATAGACGCTGCCGGCCAGGGTGCCGAGGATGAGCAGGGCGACAGCATTGGCGCCCAGGTGCTGGACCGAGCCATGCAGCAGGGGCGCGCCGAGGATGCCGAGCAGCCCGGCCTTGTCCAGCGGGGCGACCGACCATGGGCGCCAGTCGAAGTGGCCCTGGGCGGTGAACACCGCCACCAGCACCAGCACGAAGGCCAGGCTCAGGTTGAACGCCCGCATCACGCGACCTCGGTCGTTGCGGGGCGGGTCCGGCGTGTCGCCGGCGGGCAGGGGCAGGTTGGCGTTCATAGCCTTAGGGATTGCGTCGCCCGGGCTGAACACAAGGGCAACGCAGTGGGAGAGAGAGGTACCGCCTGCGGGACAATCCCGCAGGCGGCACGATCGGTCAGGCGTGGCCGCCTTCCTTCGGCGGGTTCTTCAGGCTCAACACCACGGTGGCGGCGATGATCACGGCCACCACGCCCAGCGAGATCGGGGTGGGGATCTTGAAGATGTCGATCAGCATCATCTTGATGCCGATGAAGGCCAGTACCAGGGCCAGGCCGTACGGCAGCAGGTGGAAGCGATCGGCCATGCCGGCCAGCAGGAAGAACATCGCGCGCAGGCCCAGCACCGCGAACACGTTGGAGGTGAGCACGATGAACGGGTCGGTGGTGATCGCGAAGATCGCCGGGATGCTGTCCACCGCGAAGATCACGTCGGTCACGGCGATCAGGATCAGCACCACGAACAGCGGGGTGAACCAGCGCTTGCCGTCGCGCATGACGCTCATCGCGTTGCCGGCGTAGTCCGGCAGCAGGCGCAGGTGCTTGCGCATCCAGCGCAGCGCCGGGTTGGTCTCCAGGTCCGGCTCGCTGCCGGCGGAGAACCACATCTTCCAGCCGGTGAAGAGCAGGAACGCGCCGAACACGTAGAGCAGCCAGTGGAACTTGGTGAGCAGCACGCTACCGGCGAAGATCATGATCGTACGCAGCACGATCGCACCCAGAATGCCGATGATCAGCACCTTCTGCCGCTGTTCCTCGGGCACCGCGAAGTAGCCCATGATCATCAGGAACACGAAGATGTTGTCCACCGCCAGGGCCTTCTCGACCAGATAGCCGGTCAGGAATTCCAGGCCGACCTTGTTGGCCACCACCTGGCCGGCGGTCTCGTTCAGGTAGTACCAGAGGCCACCGTTGAAGGCCAGGGCCAGCACGACCCAGCCGATGGACCACCACAGGGCCTCCTTGAAGGTGACCTTGTGTGGTCCGCCGTGTCGCATCAAGACCAGATCGACCAGCAGCGCGATGACCACCACCGCGCCGAAGCCGCCCCACAACCACACATTACCGATCGTCTGCATTGGGTTTATCCGTTGGAAAAATGAATGCCTCAAGCCGGACGGCGAGGATCTGCAACGGAGGATCGGGGGGATCCGGGGAGACAGAGCTTCGCCATACGGCGAAGGTCTCGCTCGCAGTCCCGATGGGTGGGACTGCCGTTGCACCGGAGCCTGCGGGCTCGAATTGACGGCGACAACGTCTGGGAGCTACTCCCCTTCTGGGGCCGATTCTGCGGGGTGGCCGGGCCGCCGTCAACTGGATGGGAAGGCCCCGTGCCCGCCTGCCCGCGGGGCACACCGGCGTGCGGCTGCGGCCCGCGCGAGGGCGGGCGGCATCGCCCGCAGTGCCGAGGGGTGTGGGCTTCCCGGATACAATAGGTGGATGAATACCCCCCTGCCCGTAGTCCGCCTCAAGAACGCCTGGCGCTCCAGCCACCCGTGGATCTTCCAGAAACTGGTCGAAAAGCCCGCCGTCCGTCCCAAGCCCGGTGCCATCGTCGACGTCGTCGGCGTGGACGGGGAGTGGATCGGCCGCGGCTTCTACAACGGGCATTCGCGCATTGCCGTGCGCATCCTGGAAACCGACCAGGCCGTTCCGGTGGACGCGGGCTGGTTCTCGCGCAAGATCGCCCAGGCCGTTTCGCTGCGTCGCGACGTGCTGAAGCTGGATGCGGTGTCCGACGCCTGGCGCGTGGTCCACAGCGAGGGCGATGGCCTGTCCGGCCTGGTGGTGGACCGTTACAACGACCTGGTGGTGGTGGAGTTCTTCGCCGCCGGCATGTTCCGCCACCGCGAATGGATCTATGAGGCGCTGCGCGAGCAGTTCCCCGGCTGCCGTTTCCACAGCTTCGCCGACGAACACGTGCAGAAGCAGGAAAGCTTCGATTTCCACGGCAACACCACCACCGAAGCGTCGGTGATCACCGAGTACGGCGTGAAGTTCCGCGCCGATCCGGCCGGTGCGCACAAGACCGGTTTCTTCGCCGACCAGCGCGAGAACCGCCAGTGGCTGAGCGAGCAGGTGGACGGCAAGACCGTGCTGGACCTGTGCTGCAACACCGGTGGTTTCGCGGTGTATGCGGCCGCGCGTGGTGCCTCGGAAGTGGTCGGCATCGACATCGACGAGGACGTGATCGCGATTGCCAAGGGCAATTCGCGCCTCAACAACGTGCGCCCCAAGTTCATCCAGTCCGACGTGTTCCCGTGGCTGCGCGATGCGGCCAACCGCGGCGAGCAGTTCGACGTGGTGATCCTGGACCCGGCCAAGATGACCCGCGACCGCGACCAGGTGATCACGGCGCTGAAGAAGTACCTGGACATGAACAAGCTGGCGCTCGGCGTGGTCAAGCCCGGTGGCCTGTTCGCCACGTTCTCCTGCACCGGCCTGGTGGCCGAGGACCAGTTCCTGGACATGCTGCGCCGTGCCGCGTTCTATTCCGGCCGCACCATCCAGATCCTGAAGGTCGCCGGCGCCGGTCCGGACCATCCGTTCATGGCCCACGTGCAGGAATCGCGCTACCTCAAGGCCGTGTTCTGCCGCGTGCTGGATTGATGGCACCGCGTATGCCGACCGGCGGTCGGCATACGCCGGCCGGTCTGCCGGCCGACCGACCCAACGACCGGCACGCCTGACGGTGTGCCTGCCGGTGTGCCTGCCGATGGTCCACGGCGTTCCCCACGCCTGACGGTGTGCCTGCCGATTGGTCCACGGCGTTCGGCACGCCTGGCGGTGTGCCTGCCGATGGTCCACGGCGTTGGGAACGGGTAGAGCCGAGCCATGCTCGGCTGGCCGCGCGCAGCGCGGCAATGCGCCACGCAGCAGCCGAGCATGGCGCGGCTCTACCGCGTGTCTTCCGACAGCGCTATCGTCCTACGCTTCCCATCCAAGGTGAGGCATCCATGACGCTGCGCAGTCTGTCGTTGCTGGTATCGCTGGCGTTGTGCACGCCGCTGGCCGCCCACGCCATCGAGTTCACCCCGCAGGAACTGGCCAGGGCGTCCACGCTGCAGCAGCGGCTGCTGACGCTGGACAGCCACCTGGATACACCGGCCAACTTCCACCGCGACGGTTTCGACATCCGCCAACGGCACGACCGCAACGCGTTGTCGCAGGTGGATTACCCGCGCATGGTCGAGGGCGCGTTGGATGGTGGCTTCTTCGCGATCTACACCGACCAGGGCGATCGCAGCGCGCGGGCGCACCAGCACGACCGCGATGCCGGCCTGCTGCGGCTGACCGAGATCCGCGAGATGCTCGCCGCGCACCCGAACAGCTTCCAGCTCGCGCTGACCCCCGCCGATGCGGCCAGGATCAAGGCGGCCGGCAAGCGCGTGGTCTATATCAGCATGGAGAACGCCAGCCCGCTGGTCGATGATCCCTCGCTGCTCAGTTACTACCATCTGGCCGGCCTGCGCCTGCTCAGCACGGTGCATTTTGCCAACAACGAGTTCGCCGATTCGGCCACCGATCCCAAGGGCGCCGAATGGAAGGGCCTGAGCCCGGCCGGCAAGGCGCTGGTGGATGAGGCGGTGCGGCTGGGCATCGTCATCGACCAGTCGCACGCGTCCGACGCGGTGTTCGATGACCTGATCGAGCGCATGCCGGTGCCGTTCGTGCTGTCGCACAGCTCGGCCAAGGCGATCTACAACCACCCGCGCAATCTCGACGACACGCGCCTGAAGCGGCTGGCCCAGGCCGGTGGGGTGATCCAGGTCAACGCCTACGGCGGCTACCTGATCGACACCGGCAAGAGCGAGGCGCGCAAGGCGGCCGAGACGGCCTTGATGGCGCGGCTCGGCACCGATTACGACGGGATGAGCATCCAGCAGGGCGTGGCGCTGAAGAAGGGGCTGGAGGAGATCGACACGCGCATCCCGCTGCGCAAGGCCACGCTGGAGGACTTCTTCGCCCACCTCGAGCACATCCTCAAGGTGGTCGGCCCCGATCATGTCGGCATCGGGCTGGACTGGGATGGCGGCGGTGGCCTGGCCGATCTGCAGGACGTGAGCCAGCTGCCGAAGATCACCGCGTGGCTGCTGCGCAAGGGCTACAGCGAGAAGCAGATCGCCGGCATCTGGGGCGGCAACCTGCTGCGCGTCATGCAGCAGGCGCAGGCGCATGCCGACAAGGCAGCGACCGCAGCGACCCCCTGACACGCGCAGTGCCGAGCCATGCCCGGCAACCGCAGCAATCGCAGCAACCGCGCGGTGAAAGCTCCCGGCACGCGCACATGCGGTGCCGGGACATCCAGTGGACAGCGGCCGACGCCGCCGGCCAGCCCTTCATGACGACCGGACGAAGCGCAACCGCGCGTGGCTCGGCGCTACCCGCACCGATCAGGCCTTGCCCAGCACCGCATGGCGACGCCCGTAGGCGAAGTAGGCGATCAGGCCCAGGACATTCCAGGCCAGGAAATACAGCTGGGTCTTGCTGGGCAGGCTGAAGAACAGGTACAGACAGCCGATCACCGCCAGCGGGCCGACCACGTAGGCCAGCGGGGTGCGGAACTTGCGCACGCGGTTCGGCTCGCGCTTGCGCAGCACCACCAGGCACAGGCCCACCGCGGTGAACGCGGCCAGCGTGCCGGCGTTGGCCAGTGCGGCGATCTCATCCAGGCGGGCCACGCCGGCGAGCGCGGCGACCAGCACCGCGGTGAAGAGCGTGGTCGCGATCGGCGTGCCGGTGCGGGCGCTGACCTTGGACAGGCCACGCGGCAGCAGGCCATCGCGCGACATGACGAAGAAGATCCGGCTCTGCCCGTACAGGAAGGCCAGCAGCACCGTCGGCAGGGCGATCACCGCCGCCGCGCCGATCCACTTGGCCGCGCCCGGGCTGCCCAGCTCGCGCAGGATCAGCGCCAGCGGCTCGGCGCTCTGGCCGAAGAGGGTGTAGCTCATCGCGCCGACGGCGGCCAGCGCCACCAGCACATAGATGATGGTGCAGCCGACCATCGAGCCGATGATGCCGATGGCCAGGTCGCGGTCGGGCTTCTTGGTCTCTTCCGCCGCGGTGGAGATCGCGTCGAAGCCGTAGAAGGCGAAGAAGATGATCGCCGCGGCCGCCATCACACCGTGCTCGACACCATCGGCACCCACCGACTTGGCGAAGCCGAACGGCATGAACGGCTCCATGTGGCCGGTGTCGAAGTGCGGCAGCGCAATGGCCACGAACACGGTCAGCGCGATGATCTTCACCACCACCAGGATCGCGTTGAGGGTGGCGCTCTCCTTGGTGCCGGCCATCAGCATGCCGGCCACCACGAAGGTGATCAGCACCGCTGGAAGGTTGATGAAGCCGCCCTCGACATGGGGGCCGGCGGTCAACGTCAACGGCAGGTCGATGCCCCAGCCGTGCAGGAAGCCGACCGCGTAGCCGGACCACCCGACCGCGACCGTGCTGACCACCAGCGAGTATTCCAGGATCAGGCTCCAGCCCACCACCCAGGCCACGGTCTCACCGAGCGCGGCGTAACTGTAGGTGTAGGCGCTGCCGGCGGCCGGCATCATGGTCGCCAGTTCGGCGTAGGACAGTGCCGCGCAGGCGCAGACCGCGCCGGCGATCGCAAAGGAGATCAGCACGGCCGGGCCGGCCAGGTTGGCGCCCACCCCGATCAGGGTGTAGATGCCGGTGCCGACGATGGCGCCGATGCCCAACGCGATCAGATGCGGCCAGCTCAGGGTCGGGACCAGCTGCCTGCCGGCTTCGTGGACGGTGACCTGGTCGATGGACTTGCGCCGGAGCAATGACATGGGGCCTCGCGGGAATGACTGTTAAAGACAAGTCAGCGAGTTTTACCGAACGCGGTGCAGCATTACTACTGCCAAGCGTCCCGGCAAGCCGCATGGCGCATCTGACTGGGGCAGGGGTGACGAAATCGGCACAACTCGCCGATCACGGCCACTGGCACCCGTTGTCGGTGGTGGCACCGATGTCCTCGTGGAACGCGGTCTGCCGGCCACTGCGCGCATGGACGTAGTCGAAGCCGTAGATCCGCGCGCCCTGTGTGCTGATCAGGTAACGGCCGTTCACCGTGCCGTCCAGGTGTTCCAGCCACACCGAATCGAACTGCCAGGGGCGGCCCTCGGCCATCTCGGTGCTGTCCTGCGACAGCAGGGTCAGGCGCAGCCATTGGGTCTTGCCGGCGTAGCGCACGTAGCTGACGCGTTCGTTGCCCGCGCCGGCCTCGGGCAGCTTCCAGGCCAGGTGGATGCGGTCGCCGTCGCCGCCGGTCAGGCAGCGGACTTCATCGGCGTGGGCCGGGGCGATGGCCAGCAGCAGCGGGAGCAGGGCGGGCAGGCGCATGTGGGCGTATCCGGCAGGCAGGGCAGGCGGGGGCACGGTAGCCGATCAACCGGGCGGCTGCAGCACGATGCCGCGGCGACCGGCATCGATGACCGGCGCCGCGTTGGCCGCCTGGAGCTGATCGACCACGCACGTAAAGTCGTGCTGCTGGCCGAACGCATGTTCGTCCAGGGTCAGGGGAATGAGCTGCAGGAACCGGAACTGACCGCTGTGCAGCCGCTGCACGTCGCCCAGGTGATGGGCCGGGGCGAACACCAATGCCTGCAGCACGCTGTCGGCGTGGTCGATCGGGCTGCCGATGCGCATCCGGTCCCACAGGTCCAAGGGCGCGTGGTCGCCCATGCGGCCGGCGGCCAGCAGCAGCTGGTAGGCGCAGAAGCGCTGCACCAGGGTCATTGCCCACGGCGCACGCTCGCGGGTCTGCAGCAGGAACTCCATGCCCAGCCCGGAGACGTCATCGGGGTCGGCCTGGGTCGCCTCCCAGGGATTGGACAGCCCGGAGCTGACATACGCCCAGCCCGCACGCGTGGGGCTGGGCGGGCACTCGAACACCCCGATGTGCAGCCAGCGCGGGTCGATATCGTCCTGGCCGAACACCGCGGAGAACAACGCGGGGTCGAGCGGATGGATGCCCGGCCCCAACGCGCCCAGCAATGACGGGTAGAGGGTTTCCTCGCGCTGTTTCCAGGCGCGGCTCAGCAGGTCATCGTGGTCGGACATCCGGTTACTCGCAGGCGATGGGCGCGCCATTGTCGCCCATCACCCCTCGCTGCCCGCGTGCCACCGGAACTCAGCGGTCCAGCGTGGCCATCGCCGCAGGGGCGTAGCGCATGCCCGCGGCGGCGTTGGCCGGGAAGATCGCGTCGATCTTCGCCCGTTCGTCCGCGCTCAGCTGCACCTGCAGTGCGCCGAGGTTCTCTTCCAGGTAGGCGATCCGCTTGGTGCCCGGGATCGGCACCAGGTCCTCGCCCTGGGCCAGCACCCAGGCCAGCGCCAGTTGGCCGGGGGTGATGCCCTTGGCGCGCGCCATCGCGGTGACCGCGTCCACCAGCGCCAGGTTGCGGCCGAAGTTGTCCCCCTGGAAGCGCGGCGACTGCCGGCGGTAGTCGTCGGTGTCGAAGTCGTCCGGGCTGCGGATGGCGCCGGTGAGGAAGCCACGGCCCAGCGGCGAGTAAGGCACGAAGCCGATCCCCAACTCGCGCACGGTGTCCAGCACGCCGTTGTCCTGTGGCTCGCGCGACCACAGGGAGAACTCGGTCTGCACCGCGGTGATCGGGTGCACTGCATGCGCGCGGCGGATGGTGGCCGCCGAGGCCTCGGACATGCCGAGGAAGCGCACCTTGCCCTGTTCGACCAGGCGCGCCATCGCACCGATCGTGTCCTCGATCGGGACGCTCGCATCCACCCGGTGCTGGTAGTACAGGTCGATGTGGTCCACGCCCAGCCGCTGCAGGCTGGCCTCGCAGGCAGCGATCACGTAGTCCGGGCGGCCATCCACGCTGCGTGCGGCGCTGTCGCTCGGTTCCAGCCGGATGCCGAACTTGGTGGCCAGGAAGACCTGGTCGCGGCGCCCGGCGATCGCCTTGCCGACCAGCACTTCGTTGGTGTGCGGGCCGTACATGTCGGCGGTGTCGAGCAGGGTGACGCCGAGCTCCAGCGCGCGGTGGATGACCGCCGTGGCGTCGGCATCGCTGCCGCGCCCGCCGTAGAAGGCGCTCATGCCCATGCAGCCCAGGCCGAGCGCGGAAACGGTGGGGCCGTGGCGGCCGAGGGTGCGGGTCTGCATGGGGGAATCTCCAGGGAAGCGGGGGACAGGATGACGCGGGTGGCCGCCATGCCGGGGCAGGGCGGCGCGGAGGTCCAGCATCCTCCCGTGGACTATGTGGATAAACTGCCCGTTCCTTCATCTGCCATGAAGCTGGTCTTCATAATGAGCGCCCAACGCCCGTTGTCCGCCGTGGTCGCCTTCGCCCGCGTGGCCCACCATGCCAGCTTCACCCGGGCGGCCGACGAGCTGGGTGTATCGCCATCGGCGCTGTCGCAGACGGTGCGCGCGCTGGAAGCCGGGATGGGCGTGCGCCTGCTGCATCGGACCACGCGCCGGGTGGGCCTGACCGAACACGGCGCCCGCTTCCTTGACCGCGTGCGCGCGGGCCTGGCCCAGATCGACGCCGCGTTCGAGGACCTGGACAGCGTGCGCGATGTCCCGGCCGGCAAGCTGCGCATCAACGTGCCCCGGATTGCCGCCGAACTGCTGGTGTTGCCGCACCTGCCGGGCTTCCTGGCGCGGTACCCGCAGGTGGAGGTGGAGCTGTTCGTGGAGACGGCGCTGACCGACCTGGTCGCCGGCGGCTTCGATGCCGGGATCCGGCTGGGCGAGAGCCTCGCCCGCGACATGATCGCGGTGCCGATCGGGCCACTTGAGCGCCAGGTCGTGGTGGCCACCCCCGCCTATCTGGCCCGGCATGGCGTGCCTGCCACCCCGGCCGCGCTGGTCGGGCACGAGTGCATCGTGCACCGCCTCAGCAACGGCAGGCCGATGCCCTGGGAGTTCACTCGCGACGGCCGCGACTTCGACGTGGAAGTGGCCGGCCGGCTGGTGTTCAACGATGCGGGGCTGATCCACGCCGCCGTGCGCGCCGGCCTGGGCATGGCCCAGGGTTTCGAGGCGCTGATGGCGGCCGACATCGCGGCCGGGCGGCTGCAGTGCGTATTGCAGGACTGGCAGGCGCCGTTCGCCGGTTTCCACCTGTACTACCCGGCGCGCGAGCAGATGGCACCGAAGCTGCGGGTGTTCATCGACTACCTGCGCCAGGCCCTGCGCAATCGCTGAGCCGCGTGCTCAGGCCGGGTGGGCGCACGAGGCGCCCCTGACCAGCGCGTGCAGCCGCTCATCCAGGCTCGAGGGGCCCTGCGGGAACACCGCGTGGGCATCCTCGGGAAAGCGCTTGCAGCGCAGCGTGCCGTGCGCATCGAACACCCGCCAGCCCTGGCCGGCACGCTCGGCCTCGCCGATGTGCCGGCACAGCGCCCGTTCCAGGCTGGCATCGCAGTCGAAGCGCCAGGTGCTCAGGTCGATGCGGTCCAGTGGCTGCAGGCTGGCGAGGATGCGGCCCACCGCAGGACTGGCCAGGTCGGTGCGGCCGGTGGCCATGCACAGCAGTCGTTCGTCATGGCCGATCAGGTGCTGGACGAAATACACAGGGGGCATCGCTCCAATCTCCGTGTAGCGCGCGGACGCGGGGCGCCCGTCGGCGATGGGCCGATTGGACACGTCGGACACGCGCTGCGGAATCTGAAATTATTGATTGAGGTGCCGCGCTTGCATGGCACGGTCTATTCGCGCAGCGGCACGAGAGCCTGGCTGCATCGCCGCAGACGCATGCAGCGCAGGGGTGTCAGCCGCTGACGCCGAGGCGGACGCCGAACCCGATCAGGAAGACACCCGCGATCCGTCGCAGGAAAAGCCCTACACGCGGATGCTGGAGAATCCGGCGGCGGAGCAGGTTGCCGACCCCGATCAGCACCGAGCAGTACGCCAGGCCCATGACGAAGATGATCACCGCCATGGTCGCGAACGTGGCCATGCCCTGGTGGCGGGCCGGGTCGATGAACAACGGCAGGAAGGCCATGTAGAAGATGATCGCCTTCGGGTTGAGCAGGTTGATCAGCACCGCCTGGCGGAAGTAATGCCCCGGCTGCAGGCGGATGCCGCCCTCCTCGCCGCTGCTGCGCGGCGCGCGCAGCAGCCCGATGCCGATCCACACCAGGTAGGCGGCGCCGAGGTACTGCACCGCGTGGAACACCAGCGGGTTGGCCTTGAGCAGCGCGGCCACGCCGGCCACCGCCAGCCACATCAGGATCTGGTCGCCGAGCAGCAGCCCGAACAAGGCGGTATAGCCGCCGCGCACGCCGCCACGGCCGGTGGCGGTGAGCAGGGTGAAGGTGCCCGGGCCCGGCAATGCCAGGAACACCAGCACGGCGGCAATGAAGGTCCACAGGTCCTGGATGCCCATCCACGGCATGGCGGCGACTCGACTACGGGGGGAGCGCCATTGTCCGGCACCGCCCGGCGTACCGATAGCGTCAGGCGTCCAAGCGCGGCAAGTCCGCCAGCAACGGCTGCAGGCGCTGCGCCAACAGGGCATGCAACTGCCGGATGGCCGGCGAGAACTGCTTGCGGTGCGGGCACACCAGGTTCAACGGCAGGCTGTCGCCGGCACCGCCCAGCAGCACCTGCAGGCGGCCGGCACGCACGTCCCCGCACACGTCCAGCCAGGACTTGAACACGATGCCTTCGCCGGCCACGGCCCAGCGGCGCACCACGTCGGCATCGTCGCAGACCATGTTGCCGCGCACCGGCACCACCACGCGGCGGCCATCAACCTCGAAGTTCCAGCGGTCGTAGGCGCGCCCGGCCAACTGGTAGAGCAGGCAGTGGTGGTCCTTGAGCGCCTCCAGGGTATCCGGCGTGCCGTGCCGGGCCAGGTACGCCGGCGCGGCCGCCAGCACCCGGCGGTTGCCCGGCAGCAGCGGCAGGGCGACGTAGCTGGCGTTGTCGAAGCGGCCGAGCCGGAACGCGACGTCGACCGGGTCGCGGAACACATCGGCGACCTGGTCGGACAATTGCAATCGCAGCTGCAGCTTCGGGTGGGCAGTGCGGAACTCGGTAAGCCACGGCAGCAGCACGTTGCGGCCCAGGTCCGAGGGCGCGGCCACCTGCAACACCCCCCGCAGTTCGGCATCTTCGCCGCGGACCCGGGCCTGGCCCTCGCTGAGGGTGGCCAGCACTTCCTGCGCATAGGGCAGGTAGAGCGCACCTTCGGCGGTCAGGCGCAGGCTGCGGGTGGAGCGCACGAACAGGCGCAGGTCCAGTTCGCGTTCCAGCCGGGCCACGGCCGCGGCGACCTGGCCGGGCAGGAGGTCGGCCTCGCGCGCGGCGTTGGAGAAGCTGCCCAGCGCGGCGGTGCGGACGAACAGGCCGAGATCGTCGATTCGGATCATTTTCATTCCTGCAGTGAAAGTGCTGACCGATTCTGCGCCTTTCCGACGGCGGCGGCGAAGCGCAGGCTGTGTTTCTTCCCGAACGGACCTGCCCCGATGAAAGCCATCGCCTACACCCAGCACGGCCTGCCGATCAGCGACCCGCTCGCGCTGCAGGACATCACCCTGCCGATCCCCAGCCCCGGCCCGCGCGACCTGCGCGTGGAGGTACGGGCGATCTCGGTCAATCCGGTGGACACCAAGGTGCGCAACGGCGTGGCCGTGGACGAACCGCGCGTGCTGGGGTGGGATGCGGTCGGGATCGTGGATGCGGTCGGCAGCGAGGTGCAGCTGTTCCAGCCGGGCGATGCGGTCTTCTATGCCGGCGCGATCGGTCGCCCGGGCAGCAATGCCGAGTACCAGCTGGTGGACGAGCGCATCGTCGGGCACAAGCCGGCCAGCCTGGACGATGCCGCGGCCGCGGCGCTGCCCCTGACCGCGATCACCGCCTGGGAGCTGCTGTTCGACCGCCTGCGCATCCCCGAAGGCGGCGGCGAGGGCCAGACCCTGCTGGTGATCGGCGCGGCCGGAGGGGTGGGCTCGATCCTGGTCCAGCTGGCCCGCCAGCTGACCCGCCTGACCGTGATCGGCACCGCCTCGCGCCCGGACACCCAGGACTGGGTCTACGGCCTGGGCGCGCACCATGTGATCGACCATTCGCAGCCGCTCACCGACGGCCTGCAGCGGCTGGGCATCGCCGAGGTCAGCCACGTGGCCAGCCTCACCCACACCGACCAGCACTACCACCAGATCGTGGCCGCGCTGGCCCCGCAGGGACAGCTGGCGCTGATCGACGACCCCGGCCAGCTCGACGTGATGGCGCTCAAGCGCAAGAGCCTGTCGCTGCACTGGGAGTCGATGTTCACCCGCTCCAGCTTCAGCACCCCGGACCTGCAGCGCCAGCACGACCTGCTGGAACGCGTGGCCGCGCTGGTCGATGCCGGCGTCCTGCGCACCACGCTGGGCGAACACTACGGCCGCATCAACGCCGCCAACCTGCGCCAGGCGCACACCCTGCTCGAGAGCCACCGCGCGCGCGGCAAGCTGGTCCTCGAAGGCTTCTGACCCCCATCCGATGGACGACCCGCACATGACCCTCGCACCGGTGGCCCGCCGCCGCCATACCACCAAGGCCTTCGACCCCACCCGCACGCTGCCGCCGGCGGTGCTGGATGACCTGCTCGACGTGCTGCACCACGCGCCCTCGTCGGTGAACGCGCAGCCGTGGCATTTCCTGGTGGCCGGCAGCGCCGAGGCACGCGCGCGCATCGCCCGCGCCACCCAGCCCGGCCAGCCCTACAACACCGCCAAGATCACCGATGCCTCGCACGTGATCGTATTCGCCACCCGCACCGCCATCGATGACGCGTACCTGGCCCAGGTGATCGACCAGGAAAGCGCCGATGGCCGCTACCCCACCCCGGAGGCCCGCGAAGGCCAGCGCGGCGCGCTGCACCACTACGTCGACCTGCACCGGCACACGCTGGGCGATGTGCAGCACTGGATGCAGAAGCAGACCTACCTGGCGCTGGGCACGCTGCTGCTGGCCGCCGGCGTGCATGGCGTGGACGCCACGCCGATGGAAGGCTTCGATGCGCAGGCACTGGATGCCGAACTGGGCCTGGGCGAGCGCGGCCTGACCAGCGTGGTGCTGGTGGCGCTGGGCTACGGCAGCGCGGCCAATTTCAATGCGGGCCTGCCCAAGTCGCGGCTGCCGCGCAACCAGGTGTTCACCCGGCTCTGAAGGCGCTCAGGGCACGCCGTTGTCCACGTGCAGGGCGAAGCCCGCACGGGGGCGCAGGCGCGCGAACCACGCATCCACGCAGGACAGCACCGGCTTGTCGCCCGGCGTCATGCGCCAGCGCTGGGTGGACAGGCCGAGCACGATGTCGGCCAGGCTGAAGCGTTCGCCGGCCACGTGGGCGCCGGTCTGCGCCAACTGCCGGTCCAGCACGCCCATCAAGCGGTTCCAATGCGCCTGGCTGGACGCGGCCGCCGCATCATCCTGGTAATCCGGGTGCCGGCGCACGCCGGCCATGAACGCATAGCGCCAGGCGCTGTTGAGATCGGTGGCCTGCCAGTCCATCCACTGTTCCACCCGCGCGCGTTCCCGCGGCGCCTGCGGCAGGAGGTCGGCCCGCTCCGCGCGGGTCGCCAGGTAGCGGCAGATGCTGTTGGACTCCCACAGCACGAAGTCGCCATCGCACAGCACCGGCACCTGGGCGTTGGGGTTGAGCCTGCGCAGGCGGGCATCGGCGGCCGCGTCGGCCGATGCCCCGGCCGCGTCGGCCGATGCCCCGGCCGCGTCGTGCCGATACTCAAGCCCCAGCTCGGCAAGCACCCACAGCACCTTGCGCACGTTGATCGAGGTGGGCTTTCCGTACAACTCCAGCATGTACCCGTCCGGCGCAGCCAATGAGACCGGCTCAGCCTACACTTGTGCACATGCAAACCGAATTCCTGATCCTTGGCGGCCTTGTCTGTGCCGTCCTCGTCCTGCAGCTGGTGGTCCTGCTGCGGCGTTCCCAGCAAGGTGGCCTGGAGCAGGCCCTGCGCGATGAAGCGCGGGTGGGGCGCGGTGAACTGCGCGAGCAGCTCGAAGGCCTGGGCCGGCAGCAGGACGCGCGCTTGGAGAGCTTCGCGCGCGCGCTGACCGACCTGTCCACCCGCACCGACCAGCGCCTGGACCAGCTGCGCGACGCGCTCGGCGATGATGCGCGCAAGGCGCGCGAAGAAAGCGCGCAGGCCCAGCAGCGCACCGGCGAACTGCTGGCCCAGCGCCTGCACGACATGCGCGCGCAGCTTGAAGTGTTCGGCCAGCAGCAGCAGGCGCGCATCGAGGCGTTCGGCCAGCAGCTGGTGGAGCTCACCACCCGCACCGATGGCCACATGGCCGCGCTGCGCCAGGCCCTGGCCGACGATGCACGCAAGGGCCGCGAAGAAACCGCGCAGTCGCAGCAGCGCCTGGCCGAATCGCTCGGCCTGCGCCTGCAGGAGCTGACCCAGCGCAACGAGGCCCGCATCGGCGAGATGCGCGCCACGCTGGAGCAGCAGCTCAAGAGCCTGCAGACCGACAACGCCGAGAAGCTCGACCAGATGCGGGTCACCGTGGACGAAAAGCTGCAGACCACGCTGGAAGCGCGCCTCGGCGCCTCGTTCCAGCTGGTCTCCGATCGCCTGGAGCAGGTGCAGCGCGGGCTCGGCGAGATGCAGCAGCTGGCCACCGGGGTGGGCGACCTCAAGCGCGTGCTGACCAACGTCAAGAACCGCGGCAGCTGGGGCGAAGTGCAGCTGGACAACATCCTCGAGCAGACCCTCACCCAGGAACAGTACGCCCGCGGAGTGAAAGTGCGCCCGGACAGCGGGGAGATGGTCGATATCGCCGTGCGCCTGCCCGGGCGCGGCCACGACGACACGCCGGTGTGGCTGCCGATCGACTCCAAGTTCCCGCGCGAAGACTACGAACGCCTGCTCGATGCACAGGAGCAGGGCGACGCCGATGGCGTGCGCGTGCAGGGCGCGCAGCTGGAACGCGCGATCCGCATCCAGGCCAAGTCGATCTGCGACAAGTACATCGTGCCGCCGCACACCACCGACTTCGCGGTAATGTTCCTGCCCACCGAAGGCCTGTACGCCGAAGTGATCCGCCGCCCCGGCCTGGTCGACCTGCTGCAGCGCGAACATCGCGTGGTGGTGGCCGGGCCGACCACCGTCACCGCGTTGCTCAACAGCCTGCAGATGGGCTTCCGCACGCTGGCCATCGAACAGCGCTCCAGTGAAGTGTGGAGCCTGCTGGGCGCGGTCAAGAGCGAGTTCGGCAAGTTTGCCGGCATCCTGGAAAAAGCCGAGAAACAGATCAGCACGGTCGGCCGCAGCCTGGGCGAAGCCAGCCGCAAGACGCGCACGATCGAGCGCCGCCTGCGCGGCGTGGAGTCGCTGACCGCCGAACAGACCCAGGACCTGCTGGAAGACGCCACGGGCGAGGACGAGGACGGCGGCATGGACGAGGGCAGCGCCGCACAGGACTGACACCTGGCGTACATGCAACGCATGCACGTGATCGCGCATGCTGTGCCCCTGTCGATCGTTCGAGGAAGTACCGCATGCGCCTGACCCTGTTGTTGTCCCTGCTGCTGGCCGTGGCCGGCTGCGCCAGTACCACCCCGCCGGTTGCCCCCGTGCCTGCCGATGGCGCCGTGACCGCGCCCACCGACGCGGCCGCCTGCCGGCAGGCCGGCGGTGAACTCGCGCCGCTGGGCCGCCTGCAGCGCGTGCAGTGCGTGGTGCCCTACGCCGATGCCGGCAAGGCGTGCAGCGCCAAGGCCGACTGCACCGGCCAGTGCCTGGCCCAGGGCGAGATCGCCCCGGGTGCCAAGGCGCGTGGCACCTGCCAGGCCGACATCCGCCAGAACTTCGGCTGCCGCCAGCGCATTGATGGCGGCGTGGCCCTGGGCACGATCTGCGTCGATTGATTCTTTCCAGCCACGGGTCCGCCCGTGGCACCTACGTCCCAACCCAAGGAAGCTGCAGTGAGCCAGACCGTTTACGAGATCCCCGTCACCACCATCGAAGGCCAGCCGTCCTCGCTGGCCGACTACCGCGGCAAGGTGCTGCTGGTGGTCAACGTCGCTTCCAAGTGCGGCCTGACCCCGCAGTACGAAGGCCTGCAGAAGCTGTACGCCGACAAGCACGACGCCGGCCTGGAAGTGTTGGGCTTCCCGGCCAACAACTTCCTGGCCCAGGAGCCGGGCAGCGAAGCGGACATCCAGCAGTTCTGCCAGCTGGAATACAACGTCAGCTTCCCGCTGTTCGCCAAGATCAGCGTGGCCGGCGATGACGTGCACCCGCTGCACCAGCAGCTGACCGCCGCCCAGCCGGCCGCCACCGGCGAAGGCCCGATGCGCGAAAAGCTGCAGGGCGCGGTGGCCAAGTACCCCGAGCTGGTGGTCAACCCGGCGCCGGGCGTGCTGTGGAACTTCGAGAAGTTCCTGATCGGCCGCGACGGCCAGGTCATCGCACGCTTCGCCCCGGACGTGCCGGCGGACGACGCGCGGCTGGTGGCGGCGATCGACGCGGCGCTGGCGGCCTGATCCAGGCGCCGTGCATCGCGTGGCGCTTGTGCGCGCCACGCGATGCGGCGAGGATGACGCACGCCGCTATGCCTGCGGTGCGCACCCGGGGAAGGGGACATGGAGTTGTTGACGCTGGAACACTTTGCCGGCTGCGTGAACGAGACGTTCGCCGCCGAGTTCGATGGCATGCAGATGGAGTTCGTGTTGGTCGAGGCGCGGCCGCTGCAGCAGACGCATGCGAATACAGCGCGCGCGCCGTTCTCGCTGTTGTTCCGCAATGTCGCGGCGATCGTGTTCCCGCAGCAGATCTACCCGATGCGCCACGCGCGGGTGGGTGAGGTTGGCATCTTCCTGGTGCCCATCGCGCAGGAACGTGCCGGGTTCCTCTACCAGGCCGTGTTCAACTGAGGGGACGGTGCGTGGGCTCCCAGCGCATGGGCAGGTAAAGCTCGCCGGTCGTCGCCGCCGCGCTGGCGACAAACCCCATCCGCTGGTACAAGCGCAACGCAGCGTGGTTGTGCTGCATCACGTGCAGCCGCAGCGCGCGACCTCGCGCCGCACAGGCCTGTTGCTGGCAACCGATCACCGCCGTGCCGGTACCGGTGCCGCGCGATGACGGCAACAGGCTGATGTCCACGATGAGATCCTCCTCGCCGTCTTCATCGACATAGAAGCGCCCCACCGGCTGGCCCTCGCGCAGGATCGCCAGGTAATGCGCGCGCGGGTGGTGGGCCAGATAGTGCTGGTGCTGGGCCACGAACTGCTGCGACAGGAACTGCCGCTTGGCAGCGTCCGGCCAGGGCACCGACCGGAGTTCCTCCTCGCGCGTGCTCGCATACAGCGGCACCAGCCAGGGCAGGTCATCGTCGCGCAGCGCGCGCCATTGCCATCCGGTGCCGTCGGCGACCCCGGCCAGCGCCGGGCGCCGCTCCGGAGGGAACGGCGCCAGCGTCGCGGGCAACATCAGTCGAACGCAGGGTAATCGCCCTGCAGGGCAATGCAGAAGTTCACCGCCAGGTAGGGCTGCTGGTTGTCGTGTGGCTGGTTGCCACCGCTGCTGGGGAGCAGCATGGACGGGGACAGCGGCGTATCCGGCGTCGCATTGCTGAAGGGCTTGACGGCGTTGGACCCGGGCTGGGAAAGACCACCACCGGCCACCGGTACGCCGCTGCGCTTGCTGGTGTCGGTCTGGGCGAACGCGGTCAGCGTGTGCTGATGGGCGGGCATTTCCAATGTGCTCAACGCCACCTGGGAGACGCCGAACGTGCCGCCGATCAAGCGGGGGGTCAGGCCGTTGCCGGTGCCCGTCCCTCCGGCAGCGCGGGCGCTCAAATTGGGCAGCTGGAAGGTGCTGGTGCCGTTGCCGCCGTACTGGATGCCGAGCAGCGAAAACAGGGTGGTATTCTGCTGGATCGCCAGCGTAGCGCCGTTGCAGAACGCCCACCCGTTCGGGGCGAAGTTGAAGCCGAACGGCTGGATCTGTCCGATGTAAGGTTCGGTCATGTCGGTTCTCTGCGCGTAACGAAGGAAGGGTCAGGACTGCGAGGGGAAGACGCCGGCCCAGGCGATGCAGTACTGCACCGTCAGGGTGGGCATGCAGTTCTCGTGCGCCTGGTTGCCACCACTGCTGGTCACGGCCAACGCCTCCATCGCCAGTGGGGTCGCCCCGTTGGTGTCGGTGACATAGAAGGTCTCGCCACTGACGGCGCCCGGCAATGCGGTGGCGGCAGGCGTCTCCAGGGTGGCTGCCGCGGTGCTGACCGACAGTGCATGGGTGTGGGCCGGCATCTGTGGCAGGGTCAGCGTGACCGTCTCGGACCCGGACATCATGCCGGGCAGGCGATTGCTCAGCCCCGGGCCCTGGCCCATGTGCAGCGGCACGCGGCCGCGCAGGTCCGGCACGCCGAAGGTGCTTTGGCCGTCACCGCCGTAGGTCGTGCCGAGCAACATGAAGAGCACGTCGTAGTCTGCGATCGATACCACTGCGCCGTTGCAGGCAAGCCATCCACTGGGAACGCGGTTGAATCCGAACATCCGGATTTCGCCGATGAAAGGTACGCTCATCTGATCATGCTCCTTGTGAGTAACGCATGGCCGGCCACGGCCGGCCCCGTGATCAACCGCGGGAGGGGAAGATTCCCTGCAGCGCGATGCAGAAGTTGAGCGTGGTGTAGGGCTGCATGTTCGGATGGGCCTGGGTGCTGCCTGCCGGGGCGACCGACGACGGTGCCTGTGCAACCAGGGCGCCGCCCTGGGCTGCATACAGCTTGGCCGTGCCGCCGCCGGCGAACGTGCGCCCGGTGGGGTTGCGGTTGTCGCCCGCGGCGGCCACGCCCACCACCTGGTGGCCATGCGCGGGCAACTGCGTGGGCAACAGGGTCACGTTCTCGGTCCCGGCCCGCTGACCGATCTGCAGGGTCGGTGGCTGCCATGTCGCATCGACCGAGGGCGCATACGCGACGGGTGTGCGCCCGCGCAGGTCGGGCAGGGCGAAGTTGGTGACGCCATCGCCGCCGTACTGCGTGCCCAACAGCGAAAACAAGGCCTGGTTCTGGTTGATGGGCAGCAATTGCCCGTTGCATTGCGCGAAATACCTGGGTGCAAAATTGAACCCGGCCATCATGATCTGGCCGACGAAGAATTCGCTCATCTGATCCCCCTTGGATGCTGAGCGCGGCGCCGGACTGGCGCGCAACTACTCTGAACGCCATTCAGGCTGTTCACAAGTCCCGCCGCCGCGCCCCTTTCCTCGCCACGGGGACTCTGTTCCAATGGCGCCAAAGGGGGGAGGCGTGGAATGCCTGCCGCTGGCGACGTCAGGGAACGACGGGAGCAGCATGCTCCCGGGGCAGCCGGCACGGGACGCGCACCTCGATGGTGTTCTGCATCCAGGTGGATTCTTTCCAAGGGGGAAAGGTCATGGCATTCCGTACCCGATACGCGCGTACCGCGCGTGTTTTCTCGACTCTGTTCGTCCTGTTCTGCGCCGCGCTGTGGTCCACCGCCGCGTGGGCCGCGCACACCTCGCTGATCTGTCCGGCCCAGTCGGCGACCGTCGGCAATGGCGGCACGGTGGCGATCAACGTCTCGGCCTGCGCCAATCCGGTCGCCCTGGCCGGCGAGGGCCCCGTGGACGGTCCGCAGTTGCCGCAGCACGGCACCGCCAACCTGCGCATCACCGGCGGCAACTGGTTCGTCGATTATGGTCACGGCGGCGACACCGCCACCAGTGATGTCTTCGAATTCTCCGACACCGATGGCGACACCGTCCGCGTCACGGTCACCATCACCCCGGCCAACTCCACGATCGTGGTCGCACCGGCCGCGCTCACCCTGACCGCCGGCACGGCGGTATCGCAGACGCTCAGCGCCAGCGGCGGCACCGCGCCGTACACCTTCACGCTGCAAGCCGGTACCCCACCGCCTGGCATTACCCTCAACGCCGGAGTGATCAGCGGCACGCCCACCCAGCGAGGTGCGTACACCTTCACCGTACGCGCCACCGATGCCACCACGGCCACCGCCGACAAGACCTACAGCGGCACCGTGCAGAACCCCAGCCTGAGCCTCACCCCGGCGGCGGCCACGGCCATCCAGGGCGTACCGTTCTCGCAGACGCTGGCCACCACCGGTGGCGTTGCGCCCTACACCTACGCGATGGAAGCCAGCAGCCTTCCCGCCGGTTTGACGCTCGATGCAGGCGTGATCAGCGGTACCACCGCCGTGGCCCCCGGCGCCTATCCGGTCACCATCCGCGTCACCGACAGCAGCACCGGCACCGGCAGCTATTTCGAGGTGGAGAACTTCACCCTGACCGTGAGCGCGGCGCCCAGCGTCAGCATCGCCGTGGCGCCGGCCAGCGTCAGCGAGGACGGGGCGACCAACCTTGTCTACACCGTCACCCGCAGCCTCAACCTGTCCTCGCCGACCGTGGTCAACCTGACCACCGGCGGCACCGCGACCAGTGGCGTGGATTACACCGGCGGCGTGGCGACGGTGAGCATTCCTTCGGGCGCGACCACCGCCACGGTCACGATCAACCCGACCGCCGATGCCACCGTGGAGGCCAATGAAACGGTGATCCTCACCGTCGCAGCGGGCAGCGGCTACACCGTCGGGGCCCCGGCCAGCGCCACCGGCACGATCCTCAACGACGACGTGCCGAGCGCGTCGATCACGGTGGCCCCGTCCTCGGTCAACGAAGACAGCGGCACCCCGCTGGTCTACACCGTGACCCTGGACCAGCCGAGCCTGGTGCCGCTGTCGGTCGCCTACACCGTGGGCGGTACCGCCACCAGCGGCACCGACTACGCGGCGGTGTCCTCGCCGCTGTCGATCGCAGCCGGGGCCACCAGCGGCACGATCACCGTCACGCCCACCGCCGACAGCAGCGTGGAAGCCAATGAGACCGTGGTGCTGACGCTGGCTGCAGGCACCGGCTATGCCGTCGGCGCACCGGCCAACGCCACCGGCACGATCCTGGATGACGACCAGCCGGCGTTGAGCATCAGTGACGTCAGCCTCAATGAGGGCGACAGCGGCACCACCGCCTTCACCTTCACCGTGTCGCTCAACGCGGCGGCGGGCCCGGGCGGGGTCAGCTTCGACATCGCCACGGCCAATGGCACCGCCACCGCCGGCAGCGACTATGTCGCCCAGGCGCTGACCGGGCAGAGCATTGCGGCCGGCAGCAGCAGCGCGACCTTCACCGTGCTGGTCAACGGCGACACGTTGCACGAGCCCAATGAAACCTTCTTCGCCACCGTCAGCAACGTCACCGGTGCCACCGTCGCCGACGGCCAGGGCACGGGCACGATCGTCAACGACGACGCCGTGCCCTCGCTGTCCATCAACGACACCACGGTGACCGAAGGCAACAGCGGTACGGTCACGGCCACGTTGACGGTGACGTTGTCGGCGGTGAGCGGGCAGACGGTCACCGTCAACTACGCCACCGCCAATGCCAGCGCCGTCGCGCCCACCGACTACATCGGCGCCAGCGGGACGCTGACCTTCGCACCCGGCGCGACCACCCAGACCATCGCGGTCACCGTCAACGGCGATACCACGCCGGAGGCCGACGAGACCTTCGCGATCAACCTGACCGCCCCCACCAATGCCACGCTCGCCAATGCGCAGGGCATCGTGACCGTGCTCAACGATGACCAGCCGGTCACCGTCGCGCCGACGGTGCTGCCGTCCCCGGCGATCGCCGTGGCCTACAGCCAGACCATCGTCGCCAGCGGCGGCAGTGGCAGCTACACCTATGCCGTCACCACCGGCTCGCTGCCGCCGGGCCTGACCCTGAGCGCGGGTGGCGTGCTGGCCGGTACGCCCACCGCGGGCGGCTCCTACCCCTTCACCGTGACCGCGACCGATACCAGTGCAGCGCCGGGTCCTT
The DNA here is from genome assembly GCF_056393175.1 of Stenotrophomonas sp. Steno-Z1. Classification (NCBI taxonomy): domain Bacteria; kingdom Pseudomonadati; phylum Pseudomonadota; class Gammaproteobacteria; order Lysobacterales; family Lysobacteraceae; genus Stenotrophomonas; species Stenotrophomonas sp. Steno-Z1. The sequence continues at coordinate 52,409 of NZ_JBWJPB010000011.1, forward strand.
ACACCGGCGTGCAGACCTATGTGCTCACCGTGGGCGCGCCCACGCTGGTGCTGCCCGGTGGAGCCCTGCCGGGGGCGACCCTCGCCCAGCCGTATACCGCCACCGTCGGCCCGGCCAGCGGCGGCACCGCGCCGTACGCCTACACGGTCACGGCCGGCAGCGTGCCGCAGGGATTGAGCATGGCGGCCAACGGTGTCTTCAGCGGCACGCCGACCGCGTTGGGCACGTTCAACTTCACCGTGACCGCCACCGACAGCAGCACCGGCGTGGGTGCGCCGTATTCGATCGGCACCCCGATGTCGATCACGGTGGCCGACGGCCTGCCGGTGGCCGGCAACGTCAGCACCGCGGTGGCCTACGGTGCGCCCGCCGCGCCGGTGGCGCTCGCGCTGTCGGGCGGGGCGGCCAGTTCGGTGGCGATCGGTACCGCCCCGTTGCACGGCACCGCCACGGTGACCGGCCCGACCGCGATCAGCTACCAGCCGGCAGCGGGCTTCGCCGGCAGTGACAGCTTCACCTACACCGCCAGCAACGGCACCGGTACCTCCATGCCGGCCACGGTCACCGTGACGGTGGGCAACCCGACCATCACCGTCAGCGCCAACAGCGTGTTTTCGGCCGTGGCCGGCGCGCCTTACAGCCAGACCTTCACCTGGTCCGGTGGTGCGGCCCCTTACAGCGGCTACCAGGTGACCAACCTGCCGGCCGGCCTGTCGATCACCGCCAGCACCGCCGACAGCGTCACCGTCAGCGGAACCCCGACGCAGGCCGGCAGCTTCAACCTGGTGGCGTCGGCAACCGACAGCAGCACCGGCACCGGCCCGTTCACCGCCGGCCAGGGCTTTACCCTGAGCGTGGCCAGCCCGACCCTGGTCGTGGGCCCGCCGACGCTGCCGTCGGCCACGGCCGGCACCGCCTACCAGCAGGCATTCACCACCAGCGGCGGCGTGGCGCCTTACAGCTACGTGTTGACCGGCGCGCTGCCCAGCGGCGTGGCCTTCGACGCCGGCACCGGCGTGCTGTCCGGCACCCCGACCCAGTCGGGCAGCTTCGCGCTGACCCTCACCGTGACCGACAGCACCACCGGCACCCCGGCCAGCGTGGTGCAGAACTACACCCTGCAGGTGGCGACCCCGGCACTGACGCTGACACCCGCCGCGGGCGCCCTGACCCCGACCACGGCGGGCAGTGCGTACCAGGTGGCCTTCGCTGCCGGCGGCGGCGTGGCGCCGTACACCTTCGCCGTCACCACCGGCACCCTGCCGGCAGGCCTGGCGTTGGATGCCGCCACCGGTCGCCTGTCGGGAACGCCCACCGCGGTGGGCACGGTGACCTTCAGCGTGACCGCCACCGACAGCACCCGCGGCACCCCGGCCAGCGTGACGCAGGCCTACACGCTCAGCGTGGCCGCGCCGGTGCTGACGCTGACCCCGGCTACCCTGCCGGCCGGGTTGTTCGCCAACGCCTACCAGCAGCAGCTCTCCACCAGCGGTGGCACCGCGCCGTATACCTACGCGGTCACCACCGGCGCGCTGCCCGGCGGCCTGGCGCTGGCCGCGTCGGGTGCGCTGACCGGCACGCCTACCGCGGCCGGTGCGTTCGCCTTCACTGTCACCGCCACCGATGCACTGGGCTTCACCGGCACCCGCGATTACACCGTGCAGGTCACCCAGCGCCCGGACCCGACCCGCGACCCGGAAGTGCGCGGGCTGCTGTCGGCGCAGGCCGACGCCGCGCGGCGCTTTGCCACCTCGCAGATCGAGAACTTCCAGCAGCGCATGCAGCGCCTGCACGGGGCGAGCCGCAGCAACGGTTTCAGCAACAATCTGGGCCTGGCCTACGGGCCGCAGCGGTGCGATCCGGCCGTGGGCAGCCTGCCCGGCAGCGACTGCGACGCCCAGCGCCGCCAGCCGTTCGATCGGGAGCCGGGGCTGGATGCACCGGCCGCAGCCGGGACGGGCGCGCAGGCACCGCTCGGCCTGTGGGTGGGCGGTACGATCCGCACCGGCCGGACCAACGGGCGCGGCAGCGCCGGCGGTGACTTCAATACCGATGGCGTGACCCTGGGCAGCGACCTGCAGGTGGGCGAGGACCTGGCCCTGGGCGTCGGCCTGGGCTACGGCCGCGACCGCACCGATGTGGGCGAGAACGGCAGCCGCAGCGATGGCCAGGCCTTCACCCTGGCGGTGTACGGCAGCTACAGCCCGGGGCAGCACCTGTTCGTGGATGCGCTGCTGGGCCACCAGTTGCTGGACTACGATCTGCGCCGCTACGTGACCAGCGACGGCAGCTTCGTGCATGCCCGCCGCGATGGCAGCCAGTGGTTCGGTTCGCTGTCCGTCGGTGCCGACCTGGTGCGTGGCAGCTGGCAGTTCACCCCGTATGCGCGACTGGATGCGTCGCGCGGCACGCTCGACCGCTATGTCGAGCAGGGCAGCGACCTGTTCGCCCTGCGCTACGGCGACCAGGACGTGGACACCAGCACCGGTAACGCGGGCCTGCGCATCGAGTCGCGCAAGACCGCGGCCTGGGGCGCCTGGACGCCGCAGCTGCGGGTGGAATACCAGCACGACTTCAGCGGCAGTGGCACCGCCACGATGCAGTACGCCGATCTGGTCGGGGTGCCGTTCTACCGGACCTCGCTGGATGGCTTCGACCGCAATCGCTGGATGCTGGGCGCGGGGGTGATGTTCGACTTCGGTCGCGACTGGGGTCTGCGCGTGGACTACCGCGGGTTGGTGGGCAGCGGTGAAGACCGCGACCACGGCGTGCAGATCAGCCTGGACAAGCAGCTGTAAGCGGTAAGCGGTACGCGCCACCGGTTGCCGGTGGCGCGATGCCGGGGGGCACGAAGTTCTTCTCGCTGCGTGTGGCAAACACCTCGCGCGCTCGGAGTTTTTCTTGCGCGGCAGTCGGTGGGTCGGGCGCTGGGCCCCCAGACCCTTTCCGGCGACGCCCCCGGCCGCTGCGCGGCCTCCTCCTTTATTTCGCCTCCAAGGGCATGGGGGCCCAGGGCCCGACCCACCGACGGACGTCAGAAAAGCCTGGCGTCCATCTGCGTGCCGCGAGCCGAGCCCCTTAGCGGCCGGTAGGCTCCTGGGCAAAATAAAGGAGGAGGCCGCCAGGCCGGGGGACACTACGCCAGGAACTACCGGCCGCTAAGGGGCCCTCACCCTCGCGGCAGACCCGAGCGAGGGTGAGGGCCCGATCCAACACGGCGCCCGAACTGACTGACCGCACGCGTAGAGCGGTGCTCAATCATGCCCGTTGCAACAAGACGCGCCCTGCATTGGGAGGGGAACCAAAAAAACCCCGCCAAGGCGGGGTTTTTGTCAGCTTCCTGCGAGCACCTGCCCACCCGTCGGTGAGTACGCCCGGGCTCAGTTGCTCCAGTTCGGCATCGGCATCGCATCGACCGGGATCGGTGCGGTGTCGTCGGCATCCTTGCCGCGCGCATGCTTGCCGCGCAGGTCGTTCTCGATCTGGTAGTTGCGGCGCTGCAGCCAGGCATCGCGGGTGAGCGCGTACTCGTCCACCGCGCTGTCGCGGATGTCGTCCAGCGCCATCAGCTGCGAGCGCATGTCCACCAGCTGCAGGCCCTGCAGGCCGATGCGCAGCCGGTCCTGCTCGATCGTACGGATCGGCGACAGCGGGATGTCGCCGGCCAGGCCGAACACGTCGCGCACGGTACGCGGGCCGAAGAACGGCAGTTCCACGTAACGCGAGCCGCGCCAGCCCCAGGCACCCAGGGTCTGGCCGAAGTCCTCACTGCGACGCGGCACCATCGCCTTGCTGGCCGGGTCGAACAGGCCGCCCACGCCCAGCGTGGAGTTCATCAGGAACCGGCCCAGGCTGTCCCAGGCATCGCCAGGGCGACCCTGCAGCAGCTGGTTGGTGATGGTCACCGGCGCACGCAGGTTGCTGAAGAAGTTGGTCACCCCGGTACGCGCGAAGCGCGGCACCACGTGGGTGTAGGCAGTGGCCAGCGGGCGGGCCACGGCACGGTCGACCACGTTGTTGAAGCTGTGCACCTTGCGGTTGAACGGTTCCCACGGATCGTAGGCAGGACGGCCGGGTTCGCTGCCGGTGGCACCGGGCGCGGGGCCACCGTACAACGCGGCGAAGTCGTCTTCGGCATCGGTCGGCGCCGACTCGCCAGCGGCCTGCGCCACCGGCGCGGCAGTGCCGTCGGTGGCCACGGCCGCGGCGGGTGCCGCCGCGCCGTCATCGACCGGGGGCACGGTGGCGGCGGGCGCGTCCTCGACCGGGGTCGAGGCGTCCACCGCAACGCTGGCCGGGGCGGCTTCACGCGCGGGTTTGCCGGCGCAGGCGGTGAGCGCCAGGGCCAGCACGAGGAAGGGGAGGGTGCGTATGACGTTCATGTCAGCTCGCCGCAGTAGAGGCATTGAAATCCAGGGAGGGCGCCAACCGGTAGGCCGCGCCGAGTTCGTTGAAGCCGGCGGGGGCGCCGTTGAAACGGGGGTCGCTGCCCTGCGCACGCAGCCGCGCGGCCAGCTCGGCGAGCAGCGCCAGGCCGGCACTGTCCACCCGCGGTACCGCGGTCAGGTCCAGCACCTGCACGCCGCTGCTGGCCTGCAGCGCCGGCCACAGCGCGGTCACCGCCGCGCGGTCGAGCACCCCGCTGAAGACCAGCGCGGTGTCCTGCCGGCGGACGCTGGCCGGGTTACTTGCCACTCGGGGCGGCCTGCATGCTGCCGTTGCGCAGCTCGGCGGCCACCTGCTGGATCGACTTCTGGCGCAGCGGGGCGTCGAACTGGGTCTTGAAGGTCTGCACGTAGGAGATGCCTTCGATGGCGACATCGAAGATCTTCCACTGGCCGTTGACGTTGCGCATCAGGTAATCGACCGGGGTTGCTTCGCTGCCGGCGCGCACCAGTTCGGTGGACACCTTGACGCCGCGGTTGCCCGGCAGCGGGGCTTCGGACTTCAGGCGGAAGCTGGGCTTGCCCTGGATGTCCAGCAGCGCCGAACCGTAGCGCTGCATCAGGTTGTCGGCCATGGCGTCGGCGAACAGCTTCACATCGGCGTCGGAGGCCCCGCGGCCGTGCACGCCCAGCACCAGGCGGGCGGCGTAGTCGCGGTCGAAGGTCTTGGTCAGCTCACCGTTGATGAAGCTGCGCAGCGCGGCCGGATTGCTGCGGAACTCGCCGCGACGCTGCTGCAGCGTGGACAGGATGCGGGTGCTGGCATCCAGCACGACCGTGCCGGCCTGGCCCTGCGAGGCGCTGGCGGCGGCCGGTGCGGCCTGGGCGAAGCTGAGCGAAGGGACGCTGGCGAGCAGGGCCGAGGCCAGCAGGACCGGGATCAGTTTGGTTTTCATTAGTGGGCTTCCGTAGCCGGTGCTTCCGCACCGGGAGCATCCTGGGGAGCGGCGCCGCCGGCATTGGCCGGGCCACTGAACATGTACTTGCCGACCAGCTGCAGCAGATCCACCGCCGGCTGGGTGAACACGATCTCGTCGCCGGACTTGAGCACGTCCGGATCACCGCCGGGCTGTAGTCCGATATAGCTCTCGCCGAGCAAACCGCTGGTGAATATGCCCGCGGAGGTGTCGGCCGGCAGGTCCTTGAACTTGCCGTCCAGCGTCAGGGTGACGATGGAGTCGAACTTGGTCGGGTCCAGCTCGATGCTGGAGACCTGGCCGACCACCACGCCGCCGATCTTGACCGGGGCCTGCTTGCGCAGCTGCCCGATCTGGGTGAAGCGCGCCTTCAGCTCATAGCCGTCGCCGCCCAGGCCCCACCGTTGGTTGGTGGAAGCCATGGCGAGCACCAGCAGCGAGGCCAGCGCCAGCAGCAGGAAGGCGCCGACGGAAAATTCGAGTCTGGGACCGCGGATGGCCATGGGGTTATCTCACTGTTCTTTGTCAGGTGCCCGGACAGGTGCCCGGGCGGGGAGTCGTTGCGAACCGATGGCGTGCACCGGCCTGCGCCAGGCGGTTACCGGAACATCATGGCCGACAGCACGAAGTTGAACATCAGCACCAGCAGCGAGGCGTTGACCACCGCGCGGGTGGTTGCCACCGAGGTGCCCTCGATGGTGGGTTCGGCGTGGAAACCCACGTACGAGGCCACCAGTGCCGCGGTACCACCGAAAATGGCCGACTTCAGCATCGCCACGCCGAAATCGTCCCAGAAATCCACGCTGTTGCTCAGCGCCGACCAGAACACGCCGTTGTCCAGCCCCAGCACGTGCACGGCTTCGAAGTAACTGGCGCTGATCGCCAGCGAGCAGAAGATGCCGGTCAGCAGTGGCACGGTCAGCACCGCCGCCCAGAAGCGCGGCGCGACGACCTTGGCGACCGGGTCGATGGCCATCAGCTCCAGTGCCTTGATCTGGTCGGTGGCGCGCATCAGGCCCAGTTCGGCGGCGATCGAGCTGCCGGCCCGGCCGATGAACAGCAGCGCGGTCAGCACCGGGGCCAGTTCGCGGTACAGCGACAGGCCGAGCAGGGTGGACAGCGCGTCGGCCGCACCGAAGGTGGTCAGCGTGCGGTAGCCCTGCAGGGTCAGCACCAGGCCGACGAACGCGCCGCCGACGGCGATGATCGGCAGCGAGCGCGCGCCCACCTTGTAGATCTCGCGGGTGAGCTCGGCCAGGAAGTCGGCGGTGGGCAGCGAGCCGCGCAGCACCGTCAACGAGAACAGGCCGGCGCGGCCCAGCGAGCGGGTGGCGTCAACGAACGGCATCAGGCAACCCTCGCGCGCGGCGCGGCATCGAACGGAATCGGACCATCCGGCTGGCCATGCAGGAACTGACGCAGCAGCGGGTCCTGGCTGGATTCCAGCGCGGCCGGGCTGCCCTGGAAGACCACCCCGCCATTGGCGATCGCAATCACCTGGTCGCAGATCGGCAGGGTCTCGTGCACGTGGTGGCTGACGATGATGCTGGTCAGGCCCAGGCTGTGGTTGAGACGCTGGATGAGGCTCATGATCACCCCCGAGGCGATCGGGTCCAGCCCGGTCAGCGGCTCGTCGTAGATCATCAGCGGCGGGTCCAGGGCCAGCGCGCGGGCCAGCGCCACGCGCCGCGCCATGCCGCCGGACAGCTCGCGCGGCCAGGCATCGGCGGCGGCCAGCAGGCCCACCGCGTGCAGCTTCATCTGTACCAGCCGGCGCAGCACCGGCGCCGGCAGGCGGGTATGGGTGCGCAGCGGCAGCGCGACATTCTCGGCCACGGTCAGGTCGGTGAGCAGGCCATTGCCCTGCAGCAGCACGCCCACGCTCTTGCGCATCTCCAGCAGCGCGCTGCTGCCGGTGGGGATCGGCTTGCCGAACAGGGTGACCTGGCCGGCGACCGGGCGCAGTTCGCCGGTGAGCGCGGCCAGCAGCGTGGACTTGCCGCTGCCCGACGGGCCCAGCACGGCGGTGATGCTGCCGCGCGGCACCTGCAGCGAAACGTCGCGCAGGATGCTGCGACCGCCGCGATCGATGCGCACGTTGGTCAACTGCACCAGAGGTTCTTCGGAAGCCGTCATGGACGCCATTAACAAAATTCCAACGTTGTAAGATCGTGGTGAACGGCTGAACATAACCGAACTGGACCGTGCAGTATTGTCGCACGTCGCCAACCGCCGGCCTGCGACGCCGCTCGCAACACACCGTGTCGAGCGCCGACATGCCTGCCCTGCGCAGCCACCCCCGGTGCCTGGCCGCCCTCGTGATCGACCGCCCGCTGCGGCACACTGGCGCGATGACCGATGCTGCATCCGACTTCCGCCTGTACCACTCCAACTCCCTCGACGTGCTGGCCGCCCTGCTCGCCAGCGCCGTGCGCACGCCCGTGCCGGGCCAGTCGATCCTGGTCCCGGAGGTGGTGCTGATCCCGCAGGTGGCGATGCGGCGCTGGCTGCAGTCCAGCCTGGCGGTCGAGTATGGCATTGCGGCCAACCTGGACTTCCTCACCCCCGGCGAGTTCGTCGCGCGGGCGCTCAATGCCAACGTGCCTGGCGAGCATGACGACCTCACCGCCGCCGCGCTGCGCTGGAAGCTGTATGCGGCACTGACCGACCCGGACCTGCTGGCGCAGGCGCCGATGCGCGCGCTGCAGGCCTACCTGTCCGTGGCCGATCCGCTCAAGCCGTGGGCGTTGGCGGGCGAGCTGGCCGCGGTCTTCGAGAAGTACCAGGCCTGGCGTCGCGACTGGCTGCTGCGCTGGGAGGCCGGCGCCGACGCGCACGACCCACAGGCGATCCTGTGGCGGCACATCGCCAGCGGCCACCAGTACCGGGCACGCCGCATCGATGCCTACCTGTCGCGTTTCGAAGGTGCCGGCCAGCCGCTGCCACAGGGCCTGCCGGCGCGGGTATTCGCCTTCGCCACGCTCAACATCTCCCCGGACGTGCTGCGGGTGATGGCCACCCAGGCGCGGGTGGGCACGCTGCACTTCTACCTGCCCACGCCCACCCAGGCCTACTGGGGCGACCTGCAGACCCTGGGCGAAAAGCTGCGCAGCGGTGCGCCGGACCCGTTCGGCGAGGCGGCGGGCGAGAACCGCCTGCTGCAGGCCTGGGGCGCGGCCGGCCGCGACTTCATGGCGGTGCTGGGCAGCTACGAAGTGGTGCACCCCTCCGGCGAGATCGCCGCCTACGACGATCCCGAAGACGATGTGCGCCCGGACATGGCCCACGGCGGGCTCGCCGACAGCCTGTTGCACCGCCTGCAGCGCGATCTGTTCCACCGCCGCGGGCAACCCGCCGGCGCGCGCCGCGACAGCCTGCGGCGCGACGATCCCAGCCTGCAGGTGCATGCCTGCCACACCCGCCTGCGCGAACTGCAGGTGCTGCACGACCAGCTGCGCGGCCTGCTCCAGGACCCGCGCTTCGATCCACCGCTGCAGGCGCGCGAGATCGCGGTGCTGGCCCCGGACATCGACCCGTACGTGCCGTACCTGGAAGCGGTGTTCGGCGGCCGCAGCGGTGGCGATGAACACATTCCCTATGCGCTGGCCGACACCAGCCCGCTGGCCGGCGAGCCGCTGGCCGACGTGTTCGTGCACCTGCTCGGCCTGCCGGTGTCGCGCTTCGGCTTGAACGAAGTGCTCGACCTGCTGGCCAGCGCGCCACTGGCCGATGCGGCCGGGCTGGACGCAGCGGCCTTCGACCGCCTGCACGACTGGCTGCAGGCCGCCGGCGCGCGCTGGGGGCTGGATGCCCAGCATCGCCAGCAGCACCAGGCGCCGCGCGATGACGCGTTCACCTGGCAGTTCGCGCTGGACCGCCTGCTGCTCGGCCATGCCAGCGGCGGCGAGGGTGACATCGCCGGGGTGGCGCCGTGGCCGGAACTGGAGGGCAGCGCGCTGGATGCGCTGGACCGCCTGCTCGCGCTGCTGCGGGTGCTGGCCCGCTACCAGCAGGCGCTGGGCAAGGCATTGCCGCCGGCGCAGTGGCGCACCCGCCTGCTGGGCATGCTGGATGCGCTGTTGCCCGAACCGCCGCAGGCGGCCAACAGCCAGCGCGCGCTGGAGCGCCTGCGCAAGTTGATCAACGAATTCGCGCGCGACGCGGCGCAGGCCGGTTTCGCCGGCGACGTGGCGCCGGAGGTGGTGCGCGCGCATTTCGCCGGGGTGCTGGCCGAAGCCGACACCCGCGCGCCGCTGCTCACCGGCGGCATCAGCTTCGGGCGCATGGTGCCGATGCGACTGCTGCCGTTCCGGGTGATCTGCGTGCTGGGCCTGAACGATGGCGACTTCCCGCGCCGCGATCCGGCCGCCGGGCTCAACCAGCTCACCGCCGAACTGGGCACCGACAAGCGCCGGCATGGCGACCGTTCGCTGCGCGAGGATGATCGTTTCCTGTTCCTGCAGCTGTTCGCATCGGCGCAGGACGTGTTCTACCTGAGCTATCTCGGCGCCGATCCACGCGACGGCAGCGTGCGTGAGCCGTCGGTGCTGGTCAGCGAATTGATCGACGCGGCGGCGGCCTATCACCAGGTGCCGGCCGATGCGGCCCGGCAACTGACCGTGCGGCATTCGCTGCAGCCGTTCGCCCCGGCGGCCTTTGGCGGCGGCGACGAACCACGGCGCTTCAGCTACCGCCAGCAATGGCACCCGGCCGCCGGCTCGCTGGGCGGGCAACGACGCGCGCTGGCGGCGTGGTTCGATGCGCCGCTGCCGGTCCCGGAGACGCTGCTGGACGAGGCCGAACTGAGCCTGGATGCGCTGCGCCGCTTCCTCACCGACCCGGCCAGCCAGTTTCTTTCGCAGCGTCTCGGCCTGCGCCTGCCCGAGGATCTTGGCGATGCCGATGACGTGGAGCCGTTGGTGATGGCCACGCGCGGCAGCGACACCCTGTTGCTGCAGCAGGCGGTGATCCAGGCCACCCTCGAGGACGACGCCACGCCGCTGTATCCGCGCCTGCGCGCCCGCGCCCTGCTGCCGTCCGGTGCCCTGGGCGAGCGCCAGTTCGAGGTACTGCAGGCACAGACCCGCCCGTATGCGCAGGCGCTGGCGCAGTGGCAGGCCGGCACCCGCGCCGACAGCCGCCGCTACGAGGTGGAGATCGACGGGGTGCGCCTGCATGGCCGGGTCGAGGGCGTGCATCCACAGGGGCTGGTGCGGTTGCGCCCCGGCCCGCTCAATGCCCGCGCGGCGATCCGCCACGGGCTGGACTGGCTGCTGGCCAACGCGGCCGGGGATGCGCTGCCGCTGGTGCAGTTCCACGATGCCGGCGACAACGGCCTGGGCCCACACGAACGCGCGCCGCTGGGCAGTGCGCAGGCCCAGCAGGTACTGCGCCGGCTGCTGCAGCTGCGCCACGAAGGGCTGCGTGCCCCGTTGCTGTATGCGCCGTCCACCGGCTGGGCGCTGTATACCGCCGTGGAGGCCAAGCGCGACGCGGAGGGGCGCGCGAAGTGGTACGGCAGCGACCGCAGCTGGGGCGAATCCAGCGGCGCTGCCTACCAGTTGGCGCTGCGCGGGCGCGATCCGTTCGCCACCTCGGACACCTATCAACAGCTCCTGCACAACAGCCTGGTGGTGTTCACCGCGGTGTGCGAAGGCCGCGTCTTCGCCGGCCTGGAACCACAAGGCCTCGCACGATGAACACACCCGACCTGCTGGATGACCCCTACCTGGCGCTGCCGCTGGAGGGCGTGCGCCTGATCGAGGCCAGCGCCGGCACCGGCAAGACCTTCACCTTGGCCACGCTGTTCACCCGCCTGGTGGTGGAAAAGGGGATGCGCATCGGCCAGATCCTGGCGGTGACCTTCACCGACGCGGCCACCCAGGAACTGCGCAAGCGCATCCGCGAGCGGTTGGCGCTGGCCGCGCAGCTGGTTGAACGCGCACCCGGCGAGGACGACAGCCCGGAGGTGGCGCTGACCCGGTTGATCCTGCAACGGCAGCTCGGGTTGGGCGAGGAACGCCCGGCCGCGCTGGCACGCCGCCTGCAGACCGCCGCCGATGAAATCGACCTGGCCTCGATCTTCACCATCCACGGCTTCTGCACCCGCGTGCTGCGCGAGCACGCGCTGGAGAGCGGGCATACGTTCGATCCGCCGACCCTGCTGCCCAGCGAACGCGCGCTGCACGATGAACTGGCCGCCGACCTGTGGCGCGTGCATGCCAACGATGCGGCCACCGTGGATGCGCTGACCCGGTTGTGGTCCTCGCCGGAGGCGCTGGCCGCCGATATGGGCACGCTCATCAAGCCACTGCCGCTGTTGCCGGCGATCCCCGCCGGGCTCGACCACGACCCGCGCCCGGCACACGCCCAGGCCGCGCACCAGCTCGCCGCGGCCTACCGCGACCATGGCGAGGCCTTCATGGGCGAGCTCTGCGCGGCGGTGGAGAACAAGGTGCTCAACGGCAACAGCTACAAGCTGGCCTGGCTGGAGCCGTTGGCGGTGCAGCTGCATCGCTGGGCCGGGGCGGCCGACCCGGGCACGCCGCTGGAGGCCGACGTGGAGCGGCTGCGCCGGCTGGGCGTGGAGGAACTGGCCGCGCGCACCAACAAGGCGCACGCCGGCAAGGCGCCGCAGTCGCCGCTGCAGCACGCGCTGGCGGTGTACGTGGCGACCGCCGATACGCTGGCGCAATGGCAACGTGGGCAGGCCATCGCGTTCCTGCACGCGTTGCGCGACGAGGCCCGGACGCGGCTGGACGAACTGAAGCGGATCGGCCGCGTGCAGACCTATGACGACCTGATCGATGGCGTTGCCGATGCGCTGGAAGGGCCGCACCGCGCGGTGCTGGTGCAGCAGCTGCGCGCGCAGTACGCGATCGCGCTGGTGGATGAGTTCCAGGACACCGACGATCGCCAGTGGGGCATCTTCCAGCGCGTGTTCGGCGATTCGCCGGAAACCCGCGCGGCCGGCCTGGCCCCGGCGCTGTTCCTGATCGGCGACCCGAAGCAGGCCATCTACGGTTTCCGCGGTGGCGACATCCACACCTATCTCAAGGCCAAGCACCAGGCCGATGCGGCGCCCCCGCTGGACCGCAACTTCCGCTCGCGCCCGGCGGTGCTGCAGGCCATCCAGGCGCTGTACGCCAACGCCGGCGCCGACGCCTTCCTCGAGGCGGACATCGGTTTCGAGCCGGTGCAGCCGGGCAGCACGCGCATGGACGCCGATTTCCTGCGCGATGGGGTGCCCGCGCCCGGCTTGACCGTGCGCGTGCTGCACAACCCCGACGGCGGCGCACTCAAGGCCGATCCGTCCCGCGCCCAGGCCGGCGATGCCTGCGTGGCCGCCATCCACCAGCTGCTCAGCGAAGCCCGCCAGGGCCGTGCGCTGTTGCGCGGGCAACCGGTGCAGCCGGGCGACATCGCCGTGCTGGTGCGCTCGCACCGCGAGGCCACGCGTATCCAGCAGGCGCTCAGCGCGGTGGGTATCCCGGCTGTGGCCGCCGGCAAGCAGAGCCTGTATGCCACCGCCGAGGCGCACGACCTGCGCCTGCTGCTGCTGGCCCTGCTGCAGCCGGCCGACGAAGGCCGCCTGCGCGCAGCGCTGTCCACGGTGCTGCTGGGCGAGGATGCGGCGGCCATCGATGCGATGGAGCGCGAAGGCGATGCGCAGCGCAGTTTCCAGATCCGCCTGCTGCTGTGGCGCGAGCGCTGGCAGCGCGGCGGCCCGTTCGCGGTGATCGCCGACCTGTGTGCCGAGCATGCCGAGCGCCTGCTGGGCCTGCTCGATGGCGAGCGCCGGCTGACCAACTACCTGCAGCTGGGGGAACTGCTGCAACAGGCCGCCGCGCAGACGCTGGGCATGCACGGCCTGCTGGACTGGCTGCAGGTGCAGATGGCGCACGCCGACCAGGACGACGAGCAGCAGCTGCTGCGGCTGGAGTCGGATGCACGCCGCGTGCAGATCATCACCCTGCACAAGAGCAAGGGCCTGGAGTATCCGCTGGTGTTCCTGCCGTTCGTGGGCATCGGCGGCCAGGGCCCCAACACCGACGCCCATTGCACGGTGTATGCCCACGGCCGCCGCGAGCTGCACTGGAAGCTGGACAAGGACCCCGCCTGGGAGGAGGCCAGCACGCGCAACACGCAGGAGCAGCAGGCCGAAGACGCGCGCCTGCTCTACGTGGGCCTGACCCGCGCCGAGCACGCGCTGTGGATCGCCGCGGGCGACCTGGCCGGGCTGGCGAAGACCCGTTTGGCGCCCATGCTGGCCGACCTGGAGGCGCTGCGTGCGCACCCGGCAGTCGCCGTGGTCGAGACGCCGCTGGAGCCGCGCCCGCCGCAACTGGCGGTCGAGCGCGACGGCGAACTGCCGCCGGTCCGCGCGCTCACCCGGCGCATCCCGCACGACTGGTGGGTGTACAGCTTCACCCAGCTGGCGCATGCCGACGCCGGCCACGATACCGACGCGGCGGCCACCGAAGTCCCCGCGCCGGCGGCCGACGAACCGGCCGGGGTGGACCTCAGCCTGGAGGCGGATCCGGCGGTGCCGGTGAGCGAAGAAGAGATCGACCCGCGCTTCATGGGCAGCCGCTTCGGCAACGTGCTGCACGATGCGCTGGAGAACACCGACTTCGCGTGCTGGGCAGGCTGGCAGCCGGGACAACCGGCGCCGGAGGAGCAGGCGCAGGTGCTGCGCACCTCGCTGGCCGAGGAGGGCTACCCGGATGAGGACCTGGAGGATGGCGTGGCCGTGCTCACCGCGCTGGTCGGGCAGACCCTGACCGTGCCATTGCCCGAAGGCGGCGCACTGCATGCGCTGCCGCCGACCGCGCGCCGGGCCGAGATCGAATTCCACTTTGCGATGCAGCCCACCGCGGTGCCGCAGCTGCTGGAGCTGCTGCACGCCTACGGCCTGGTCGGCGACCGCCGCGGCTTTGGTACGCGGCGCAGGCTGGAAGGCCTGATGACCGGCAAGATCGACCTCACCTACTGCAGCGGCGAGCGCTGGTACGTGCTCGACTACAAGTCCAACCGCCTGCCGGGCTACGACCCGGCGCGGCTGGAGAGCGCCATGCGGCACAGCGAGTACGACCTGCAGGCGCTCATCTATACCGTTGCGCTGCACCGCTGGCTGCGCTTCCGGCTGGGGGCCGGCTACGACTACGCGCGCGACATGGGCGGGATCCGCTACCTGTTCTGCCGTGGCCTGGATGCAACGCGGCAGGACAGCCCCGGGCTGTACAGCCAGCGCTTCGATCCCGCCCTGGTCGACGCCATGGATGCGCTGTTCGCCGGCGGCGAACACGCCCAGGCCCGCATGGCTGCACGCGCACGGGGGGAGGCATGAGCCTGCTTGCCGCGCTGAAACAGCGCAACGCCCTGCGTACCCTCGACCACGCGCTGGCGCTGAGCCTGCGCCGGCTGCGGCCGGACACGCCCGATGCGGTGCTGGCCGCCGCCGCACTGGCCTCGCTGGCGGTGTCCCAGGGCCATGCCGGGCTGGACCCGTGCCAGCCGCAACGCCTGGTCGAAGGCGACGCCGACTGGCCCGCACCGGCGGACTGGCTGGCGCAGCTGCGTGCGTCACCGTGGGTGGACGTGCCCGACAGCCGCACCGCGCCGGCTGCCGATGCACCGCTGGTGCTGGAGAACGGCCTGCTCTACCTGCGCCGTTACCGCGAATACGAGCGCCGCCTGGCCGAAGGCCTGCAGCGCATCGCCAGCCAGCCACTGCCCGCGGCCGACCCGGATGCATTGGCGGCATTGTTCGCGCAGCTGTTCCCGCAAGCCCGCGAAGGCATCGACCACCAGGCCCGTGCCGCTGCCGTGGCGCTGCGTCACCCACTGGTGCTGGTCACCGGCGGCCCCGGCACCGGCAAGACCACCACCATCGCGCGGCTGCTGGTGCTGCTGGCCGCGCAGGCGGCACAGGCCGATACGCCGTTGCCCCGGGTGGCGCTGGCCGCGCCCACCGGCCGCGCCGCCGAACGCATGGCCGAAAGCCTGCGCCTGGCCGTGCAACGGCTGCGCCTGCTCGGCATTGCGCCGGCCCTGTGCGACGCCATGCCCACCACCGGAACCACCCTGCACCGGCTGCTGGGGGTGATTCCCGATGCGCCGCGCTTCCGCCATCACGGCGACAACCCGCTGCCGTTCGAGGTGGTGGTGGTGGACGAAGCGTCGATGATCGACCTGCCGCTGATGACCAAACTGGTCGAGGCGATCGCCTCGGGCACCCGGCTGGTGTTGCTGGGCGACCCGGACCAGCTGCCGTCGGTGGAGGCTGGCGACGTGCTCAGCGCGGTCCTGCGCGCCAGCGGCGACGGCCTGGGCACCCGCGCCGATGATGCGCAGGCACTGCGCACGCTGTTGGCCCCCGCCAGCCTGCAGCCCGTGGCCGCGGCGACCCGGTTCGACGGCCGGCGCGTGCAGTTGCAGCGCGGCTACCGGCAGACCGATGCGCTGGACCTGGCACCGCTGGCGCATGCGGTGCGCCACGGCGACGCCGATACCGCGCTGGCGTTGCTGCGGGGTGGCACGCTGGCAGGCGTGCACTTCCACGAGGACCAGAGCGACCCGCTGCAGCAGCACCGCGCGCCGCTGCTCGCGCACTGGCGCGGGTTGGGCGAGGCCGCCGACCCGGGCCAGGCCCTGGCCAACGCAGGGCGCATCCGCCTGCTCACCGCCGTGCGCGAAGGGCCGCAGGGCGCACGCGGACTCAACGCGCGCATCGAAGCATTGCTGGCCGGCGTGCCGCGCCCGGGCATGGCGCCGGGCTATTTCCACGGCCGGCTGTTGCTGGTCACCGAAAACAGCTACCGCCACCGCCTGTTCAACGGGGATATCGGCATCTGCCTGGCCGACCGCCACGGCGCGGTGACGGCCTGGTTCCCCGGCGATACGCCGGACCAGCCGCGGGGCTTCCATCCCGGTGCGCTGCCCGCGCATGAAAGCGCGTTCGCGATGACCGTGCACAAGGCCCAGGGCTCGGAATTCGACACGGTCTGGTTGCAGTTGCCGCGCCGCGACAACCGGGTGCTGTCGCGCGAGCTGGTGTACACCGGCATGACCCGGGCCCGCCAGTCGCTGCATGTACTGGGCAGCGCCGAGGTGATCGGCGCGGCCCTGAAGCGGCACGCCAGCCGGTTGTCCGGGCTGGCGGCGCGATTGGGCGAGGACACCGGCGAGGCCGGCGAGGCCGCGCCTGACGCTGCCCCGGCGGCGCCGACGCCGGCCCAGGGCCAGCTGTTCTAGCCCCGCATCCGGTTTACTCCGGGATCACCACGGTGCCATCGGGGAACACGATGGCGCCGTCACCGCTGACATCGAAGAAGCCCAACTGGTGGGTATGGGCCAGCACCTGCACCAGGCCATGCGCGTTCTCGGCCACTTCATCGGCGAAGGAGGCGTAGATCACGTGCTGGCCGACGCTGTAGTCGGTCACTTCCGGGCGGTCGTCCTCGTCATCGGCCAGCGGCCCGTCCATCGGCGGGAAGTGCTCGACGAGCGCGGCGAAGAACGCCTGCAACGCCGGCACCGACACCGCCGGATCGTCGTACTCGTGGGTTTCGTTCCATTCGGTCTGCGCGTCGTACCACTGCAGGAACGCCTCCGCATCGCGCGGGGCCACGGCGGGGTCGAACACCATCAGGTCATAGCTCATAGGGATCTGGTCGAACATCACGCAGGAAAGAGGGCATCAGCATAGCCCCGATCCGGTGGCGATGAGCGCAGGCAGCGCGCCGTGGCCCAGTCAGCCATGTGATCGACAGCAAATCCGTACTGAGTAGCGCGCCTCACATTGTGAGTGCGGGCGGTCACACATCATCGCCGGTCGCTGCAGTTTCACACGCATGCGTCGATCCAGTATCGCCACTTGCACGCCGGTGCGAAAGCGCCCTGCAACGCTGTGACAAGCATCTGCAACGCAGCGCCAAGTCCACCGGCAACGCTCCGGTTACACCGGTAGTGGAGGAACTGCGGTGTCGTACTCGACGCGCTTTGCAGGGGAAATCCAGTGCGATCACGCCTGACCGGTTCGTGCCTGGGGACGCCTGCGGCTGGCTTCGTCGATGCACCGACTCGGCTTATCAGCAGAAGGAAGGGGGCAGGGCTATGGACGTTTTCGAGCGAGGTTTGGAGGTTTTCGTCAGTCCGCCTGGCGCGGGCAGTGGCGATGTCGACGATGGTGATGGACAGAGCCTGGCGTGGAGCCTGGCATTGCTGTCGCACATGTGCCAGTGCACGTGCCAGCCCGGTGCCACGGTGGCCGACGGCGACCTGGCCTGGGAGGCGCTGCTGGCACGCACGCGGATCCGCCCGCACGGTACCGCCGCCACGCGGCTGGTGGAGCGGGCGCGGGAGTGGATAGAACAGCATGCCGATGACGAGGAGGTTTCCGTCGATCGGCTGGCCGCAGCGTTGAACATGTCGCGCACCAGCCTGCATCGCAAGCTGGTGGCAAGCATCGGCCACCCGCCCGGCGAGTTGATCCGGCTGGTGCGCCTGCGCCTGGCGCGGCGCCTGCTGCGCGAGGGCGAGGGCAATGTGTCGGACGTGGCCTACGCCGTGGGCTTCGTCAGCCTGTCCGGCTTCAGCCGCGCGTATCGGCACCACTACGGCGAGCCGCCGTCGAGCATGCGCGGTGCGTGCTGCGCACCGCCGCCGCGGCGCTCGCCTGCAACGCGCGGCTAAGCGGTCGCAACGCATCGCCGCACGCGCGCACGGCGCGGCGGGTATCACTAACCCCGTGGAAGCAACACCAACCGACATCGACCCGTATCGATGGCAGGTCCCACGACCAGGAGCGAAGGTGAGATGAGCGGAACCATGTCATTCCACACGTTGATCGAAGCATTGGCCGGGGCGGTCATCGAAGCCCAGGACAGCATCGAGATGCACCAGATTTCCCACCTGCGCGATTTCTTCGACGAAGACAACCGGCCCAGGAGCGTCACCATCCGCATGCCCTCCCTGCACCCGCAGGCCGAGGAAGGCGATGAGGACCTCTACCGCGCGCCGCTGTTGCCGCTGGTGTCCACCAACAACCTGCGCATCCGGGAGGTGGAGATCAGCTTCAACGCGGACCTGGCGGAACTGGGCCCCGAGGATCTGGATGTGCCTGCGCCGGGCGCTCCGGATGCCTGGGAGACGCCGCGGCCGGCGGCGCGACACGTAGGACTGGATACCGGCCGCGGCAAGGGCGTGGGCAACGTACACGTGCAGTTGCGCGTGGAGGGAACCGAGCCGACCGATGGCGCGGCGCGGTTGATGAACCACCTGGCGCAGAGCCAGGGGGTGTTCAAGACCATCAAAGCCACCTGATCCACCACCACGGCGGCGTCCACGCGCTACGGCCGTCGCTGCCTGCCAACCACTAGGAGTGCATCACCATGCCTGACGAACTCGTCAATATCTCCAGCCAGTTCAAGGGTCTGCCCATGGCCGACCTGATCGGCGGCCCGCTCACCGCAGCGTGCGATTCGCAGATCAAACTGGCCCAGGCCACCGCCAGCTTCATCCGCTCGGTCGGCTTCCTGCCGCCGGACCCGGCCAACACCGATCCCAACGCGGTCGGCGGCACCCGCACCGCGCTGTTCCGCTTCAAGCGCCCGGTCGACAACCTCGACCCGGCCACCAAGGAGGCCCAGCCGTTCTCCGAGGAAGAAGTGGAGCTGGAAGTGCCGCTGCTGGCCATCGTCAAGGTGCCCAACCTGAGCATCTACAGCGTGGACATCAACTTCGAGATGGAAGTGAAGTCGTCGTTCTCGGCCAAGGACAGCCAGGACTACTCGGCGGCGATGCAGGCGGAAATGAAGGTGGGCTGGGGCGTGTTCTCGGCCAAGGTGAACATCCAGGGCTCGGTGGCCTCGCACAAGGAGAACACCCGCACGTCGGACAATTCGGCCAAGTACACCGTGGCCGTGCACGCCGAGGACAAGGGCATGCCCGAAGGCCTGGCCCGGGTGATGGACATCCTGCAGACCGCCTCGGCCCCGCGCAAGATCGGCGCCCCGGTACCGGTGGCCTGACATGGGCGTTGCGCCCATCGCGGTGAACGCAATCGTGGAATGACCCGTCGCGTCGCCAAGACGCGGCGGGTCCGGCATGTCCAACGCAGGGAAGACCGCCATGTTCGATCTGAATGATGTCAAGTTCGTCAAACGCATCGTGGTAGGCAGCAACAACCCCACCCAGATGCTCACCGATGCCGACCTGGGCCAGGCCCAGGACCTGCTCAACCGCTGCCTCAGCGATACGCCGAAGGGCGCGATCCTGGGGATCGAACGCAGCTTCACCATCCTGCAGATCGGCGAGCACCAGGTCGTGCTGCAGTGGCTGGCCTACCACGTCGGCTTTCCGCGCCGTCCGGTGTGGTTGGCCGAATGAGCGGCACGGGAGCCTGTCGATGGCCGACCATCCGCTCGATGACCTGATCCATACCCTCGCCCGGGCATTGGCGGACAGCCGCCACCGCTGCGCGCATGCGCACCTGCAGCGCCTGCAGGCCCGCCTCGGCGCGGGCCAGACGCTGGTGGTGCGCAGCCTCGTCGATGGGCAATGGCTGCAGCACGACGTACCGCTGGCCGAGTTGATCGTGCCGCGCGGCATCCTGGCCACCACGCTGGAAGTGCAGCTGGATTGCGAGGTCGAAGAAGTGGCCGGCGCCGATGGCCTGCCGGCGAGGATCGCGCTGCACCCGTGCACCGGAGAGGCCGAACACCGCTTGACCATCTGCCTGCATGGCGGCACCCCGCTGCACGGCGAACTGCTGCTGGACGGCCAGAGCCTGCGCCGTTTCAGCCTCGATCCCCCCTCGACCGCGGAGGCATGACATGGCCCGACCCGACCGCCTGCGCCTGTTGCTGTCCGACGACGACGCCCACCAGGTACGCCAATGGCTGGGCCCGCTGCTGGCCCGCAAGCGCGCCGCGGCCGCCGCGCGTGCCCGTCGTCGCCGCCAGCGGCTGCTGGCCACGCTGTGGCTGATCGCGCTCGGCGTGGCGTTGATGACGCGTTATTTCTGAGCCGGGTGCGGGCAGCTGCCCGCGCCTGGCGTTTCAACCACCAAGGAGTACACGATGAGGACATACGATTGCCGCCGGGCGTTGGGGTGGCTGGTTCTGCTGGCCCCGCTGTTCGCCCATGCACAGGCCCATCCCGACGCCGCAACGGCGGCCACGTGGGTGGGGGTGGATACCGCCGATGGGCGGCCGTCATCGGTGCGCCTGGCCTTGCAGCCGGCCAGCGACACGGCCCAGATCGTGTTCGGCGAGCCGCGCAACTGCCGTCTCGACGCACGCCTGTCCCACCAGGGCGACGGCCAGTTGCAGTACGACCTGGTCGGCGCCAACGGCGGGCGCTGGTGCAACCGGCTGTATCCGGGCCGCGTGCAGCTGCAGGTGGGCGAAGGCCAGGCCACGCTGCAGGTGCGCAGCGACGCGGCAGCCTCGGAGGTGTCGCTGTGGGCCGGTGGCCAGGTCCCCGCCGCGGCCCGCCTGCCGGCAGCGCTGGCAGGGCGCTGGGCCACCCAGGTGCAGGGCGCGGCGAACCTGCCGGTGAGCCTGCAACTGACGCTGGCGGGCAGCGAGCCGGGCGACCTGGGCAGCAGCCTGGCCTACGCCAGTCCGCGCAACTGCCGGGTGCCGCTGCGCCTGGAAGGGCGCACCGCGGAGGGCGCGTGGTACTCGGTGCGGCCCGGCAACGGCGGTGCCGCCTGCGATCGCCTGGTGGGGCGCTGGATCGTGGTGCAGACCCTCGATGACACCCCCCGCCTGCGCATCGAGCCGGCGATCGGCGAATGCGCGCCAGGCTGCGTCCTGCAGCGCGTGACGCCCTGAGCCCACCTGCAGGCGCACCCGATACGCCGCGGCACCCCATCGGGTGCCGCGGCGTTCTGCCGTTTACCAGTGTGCGTAGGTGCCGCTGCTGTACATGCGCCACTCGGCGCCGCGGCGGTTGACCAGGCCCTTCATCACCTTGCCCTGCGACCGCGTCCACGCCATCCAGGCCGCCTCCAGCGTGGCAAAGGTGGTGCTGGCCTGGGGGTTGTTGACCAGCTTGAGCACCGAGGAGCGGGCGAAGTTGCCCACCCCGATGTTGAAGCTGAGGATCACCAGTGCATCGAACTGGCACTGCGACACCGTCGCGGTCACGCCACGGTTCACGGCCTGCTCGAACGGCGCCAGGTCCTTGCGCAGCAGCGCCTCGGCCTGTTCCAGGGTGATCCCGCGGGCAAGCCCGTCCCACTCGGCGCGGGCGATCAGGTGCCCGTAGCCGACGGTGGCGCCGGCCACCCAGTGGTCGACCGGCTTGCCGGTCTGGTCGTCGTAGGGTTGCAGGCGCTGGCCTTCCACCTGCTTGAGCCATTCGATCCCTTGCGGGCTCAACGTCATGCTGTTCATTGCGGATCCTCGTTGGTCTGGGCGCATCCAGGAGAGGGCGCCACGCCGTGGGCCGGCGTGGGGTCAGCTGCGGTTGGGCAGCTTGAAACCGATATAGGTGCCCGAGCTGAGGCCCATCAGCCCCAGCAGGGTGGGACTGAGCTCGGGCATGCTCAGGTTGTTGTAGACATCGGACAGGAAGATCACGCCCAGGATCAGCGTGAAGGCGAAGATCTGGAAACGATCGAAACGGTAGCCCTGCGCATCCGAGAGCAGGTCATGCAGCAGTCCGCGCGACGCCATCTCCGGCGCAGGGGCCTGCAGCGCGCGCAGCTCGCGGTCGATCTGCATCACCCGTTGCCGCGCGGCCTGCTGGCGCTCGCGCGGGTCGCCGCCCGCGCCCTCGTTGCCGTCCTGCCACATGCCGCGCGTGCCGATCTCGCGCACCCGCTGCTGGCGTTCGTCCAGCAACGCGTGCTGGCGTGGCTCCGGCGCGGGCGCGCCGCCGGCATCGATCACCGCCTCGCTCAGTGCGGTGCCGGCACTGATGCCCAGCAGCGCCAGCAGCGATGGGTGGATCGTGTCGGTGGCATCGGTGATCAGCCAGATGGCGGTGTAGGACAGGTAGATCAGGAAGAACCACACCGCCATCTGGAAGCGGCCCAGGTCATACGGCCCCAGACCGCCTTCGGCCGGCTTGCGGATGATGCTGGTGGTGCGTGCCAGTTGCACGAACACGGCCAGCGTCACCACCACCAGCAGCAGCGCGATGCCGCCGTACACCGGCGAAATCACCGTGAGCATCACCCGCCGTCCGTCGCCGTACACGGTGTCGAACGGCGCGCCATCGACCGGGCCCACGCTGAAGGTGACCGGCCGGCGCAATCCCTCGGGCGCGCCGAGCAGGTCGGTCCACACCGCGCGGCTGTCCTCGTTGACGCGCAGGTGGAACAACAGCCGGCCGCGGGTCACGTCGATCGCTTCGGGTGGATTGCCCGGCAGCGCGCGCCCATCGATGAACGGCACCAGCCGGCGCGGATCGTTGTCGGCGGCCCAGTCGGCCAGCCCCTCCACGCGCACTTCCACGCTGTAGTCCAGCTCCAGGTGACCCTGCAGCTGGGTCACCTGCGGGCCGTTGGCGGCGTGGGCCGGCGCATGCGGCGCACACAGGCCCAGCAGCACCGCACCGAGCATCGCCAGGATGCGCAGCACCGCCAGGCGCAGGAAGCCGCGGTAGCGGCGTTGGTGGTGGTCCGCGACAGCCGCGGACGTTGGATCGACGGGCAAGGCCATGAGCGTGCTCCATGCGGAGGGGACGCACGCCGCGGCGCGCCGTGCAGCACAGGTATAGGGCCAGCCCGGGACGCCGGTTGGTTGGCGTGTTTCAGGGGTTTGCCGGCGCGTTCCAGCGACGCGGCGTCGGTCGGCGGGGCGACGCCGCGTGCCGGCTGCGTGGCGGCGTGGGCGCGGCCACGATCACCATGCTGGCCGCGCTGTACGGGAACACGCCCAGGTCGGAGACATCGTCCGGCCCCGACTCGGGAAACACATGGCGACGACGGCCGGCGATCACCCGTTCCACCGTGATCTGGTCTTCCAGCGCGCCCATGCGCAGCGGTTGGGTGAACACCTCCACGCTCACCCCCATCCGGCCATGGCCCTGCACCGGCTGCGCGAACACCAGGTCGACCGATCGCCCCGGGTCGATCACATGCCAGCCGGAGGCGTCCTGGGCGAACGCGAAGCGCGCGCTGCGGCCATCGCGGGCTGCCTCCAGGTGGAACGGCTGCAGCCCGATCGGGAGCGCCACCGGTCGCGCCTGCAGCAGCGTGTTCTGCAGCCATGGCGCCTGCAGCCCGTCGTCCAGCGCCAGGTCGACCTGCACGTCGAGTACCGCGAAGCTGAGTTCACCGACGTTGCTGATGGTGACGGTGTGGCGGCTGTCGATGCCGTCGGCCGTGGTGCCCTCCAGGTCGCTGGCGATGCTCAGCGAGGCCAGTGCGCGCTGGTGTTCCCACAGCACCGGGCGGGCCGACAGCCACGCGTCCAGGGCGATCACGAACGAGACCCCGGCGATGGTCAGTGGCAAGGCCTGCTCGGCGACCAGGTGCAACAACCGCAGCAGGCGCGTGCGCCATACCGAGGCTGGCCGCACCGGGCGCGCGCGGCTGCGCGGGGCGCGGGCGCTCATGCCGGTCGCTCGGACAGCACGTGCGCATCGATGCCCAGGATCATGCGCTGGCCTTCGCCATGCGGGTCCTCGGCATGCAGCGCCGACACCTCGTGCCACAGCGGCGAGCCGGCATCGGGCTGGAACAGCCCCTCGCCTTCGCCCAGCGTGTGCTCCAGCAGCAAGGGGCCGGCACTGCCGCGGTAGACGCGGGAGGCACCGCCATGCACGCCACGCCGACGGATCACCAATGCCGACAGGATGTAGTCCGCGCCATCCTGGTGCAGGCCATCGGGCGCCGGCTCGGCGGCGCCAGGCCCGCGCGCGATCGTCAGCATCTGGTGCAACACCAGCTGCAGGCGCGTGGCCGCGCAGCGCTGGTGGATGGTTTCGGCGATGCCGGCGACCAGCCGCAGCGTGTCCGGATGGTAGGTCAGCGCCGCTGCGATCGGCGCGAACACCCGGTGCGGTGCACGGGCCGCCGCAGTGGGCTGCGCGAAATGCGGGTCGTCCAGCGGCTGCAGCTGCCAGCAGGCGGTGGAGACCCGCCGTGCGTCGTACTTGCGCATCGCCCGCCGGCGGTGCGGCTGGATGCGCTCCAGCGCGGCGCGCAGCACCGAGGGCAGGTGGTCGCGCACGGCGTTCCATACCGCGTCGGGCGCGGCGTCGTCGTCCTCCAGCAGCGCGCGCTGCGCAGGCGCGAGGATGCTGGCGTGCCGCTGCAGCACCTGGCGGCGACGCCGGGCCACGTCGTAGGCATCCCACGGCAACTGCGCGGCGTAGGCGGCCACGCTGTCCAGGAACCCGCGCTGCAGGCCCAGCTGCTCCATGCGGAACAGCTGCGGCAGCATTGCGTGCCGGCGTGGACGCGCCAGCGTGCAGGCCAGGCAATGCACGGCGCGCAGCGCCGGTGCACGGGAGGAGGGAACAGCATCGGCGTCGGCGTGCATGCGCGGTCTCCGCAGGGGAAGGGCACCGCGGTCGCGGATCGGCCGGATGCACCTGCTGTATAGCGATCGCCCCGCGCCGGCAACGCGCGCGCCGTTGCAGCGTTTTGTCAGCCGCTGCCAATGCGCTGCGCGCACGCCGCACACGCAGACGCCACCGTGCACGCGCGCGGTGGCGAGGGGGTCTGCATCAGGGGGGGCCGGGCGACGCGCGCGTGCTCAGCACCGCCGGCGCTCAGGGCACCGTGCTGTCGCCACGGTGGGCCAGGTGCAGCCGCGCGTGCAGGGCCTGCACGCGGTCCTGGTCCAGGCCGGTCACGGTATGGCAGGTATCGGCATCGACGCCGAAGCCGAAATAGTTGAGCGCGTTGAGGACGCCGATCGCCTCGTCATGCTCCAGCAGCAGGGAAAAATGCCCGGTGTCTCGCATGATGGCTCCCATGGCCCCCGGCGACGGAGGCAGGCGGTCAGTTCTGGTTATTGTAGTAGGTGATCCCGCCCGTGGGCCGGAATGCCGTGCCGCAGTCGGCGACCGCGTTGTTGAAGATGACGATCGTGCCGCTGGCGGCATGCCAGTACTTGGTGCGAGCGCCACCGGCCAGCGCGACCCCGGCGGTGCCGGTCAGGATGGCCTGTACGAAGCCCTCCAGCGCGGCGGCATCGACCAGGGTCGGGCCGGGAAAGGCCAGTCCGGCCTTGATGTTGCCGGTGACGAACTCGGCCTGGTGCCCGGCGAAGGCATGCGCGGCGATCGCGGCGGACGCCTGCTGGGCATCGGCTGCCGTGGCGGTGGTTGCCACCACGCACTGTGCCTGCGCGGGCAGGATCGCTGCCAGGCACAGGATCAGGCCGAACCACAGGGACAGCGCGCGGCGTTGCAGGACGTGCAGTGGACGGTGCATGGGCGTACTCCTGGACAGGACAACCGGTGCGGCAACGACCATCGTGGGCGTTGCCGGCAGTGTCTGCCGGCGTGGTCCACGCGCGGCGATGCACTGCGTCTCCTGTATAGGCGCGCACCCGCAGGCGCCTTGCGCGGTGTGTTGCGCCGGCACCACCGCGCGTTGCGGATCGCGATGGCGCCTGGCGTCAGCCGGCGGCGATGGCGCCGTCGGGTGCGGCGCTGGCCACCACTGGCGCCTCGGGGAACAACGCAAAGCGCAACCCCATCACGCCCATCAACGCCTCGTCGCGGGCCTTGCCCGGCGCGACCGTCTGCACCCGCTTCAGCGAGGCCTCCAGCTTGGCCTGCAGAGCGGTCGGTGCCGGCAGCGGCCCCCGATGGGCCACCTGTGCACGGTAGTGCGTGGCCACATCGTCCAGGATCGATTCGATCGCCGCCATGCTGGTGGGTGGCAGGTCGTGCCGGGCGCGCCGCAGCTGCAGGATGTTCAAGCCGATGCGGGCTTCGGTGAGCATGTCCACCGAGGCGATGTCGCTGCCTTGCGGGGTGGCCGCCAGGCGCGGGGCAAGCAGGCCGAGCAGGTCCAGCATGCGCGCGGCGAACTGCTGCCGGTCCTGCTGGCCATGGCCTTCGGCGGCCTCGGCCAGCGTGGTCCAGCCCTGTCGCACCAGCCGGCGCGCGGTCCATTCGGCGCCCACCGAACGGAACAAGCGGGTCATCACCACGGCAAAACCGATGCCGATGAACATCGCCACCGAGGAGTTGATGAAGGTCTGGATGTTGGCGCTGTAGGTGTTCTGCACATTGAGCAGGGCCACCAGGTTGACCATCAGCGGCAGCCCGATCAGCGCGGTCTGCGGCTTGTGCAGCAGCAGGCCCACCGGCAGGAACACCACCGCCAGCACCAGCGCCAGGCTGCCGACATCATGCACCGCGGGGAACACGCCGAACAGGTACACAGCGGCCACCAGGCTGGCCACGATCGCCCACAGCAGGAAGGACAGCATGCTCGGCGCCGGGTCGTCCTGGGCGGCGAAGAATGCCGCGGCCACGGCGGCCATCATCGCGCCATTGCCGCCGCCTTCCCAACCGAGCGCGATCCACAGCGCGCAGTAGGTCATCAATGCGACGCCGGCGCTGGCGGCGGAGAACAGCGCCATGCCGTAGTCCACGTGGCGTGCGTCGCCCACGCGCTTGGCGCGGATGCGGTAATGGGCGATGTCGCGCGGGGCACTGCCGTGTTCGATCGCGTCCTGCAGGGTGGCGCAGTCCTGCCAGAGGTCCACCAGCTCCTCCAGGCGCAGCAGCAGGGTGACCAGCAACAGGTGGTCCAGTTCGCCATCCACCGCCGGCTTCAATGCCAGGATGCGCTCGCGCAGCGCCGCATACGCACTGGCGCTTGAGCGGCCCGGCGTGTCCAGCCAGTCGGCGATGTCGGCCACCAGCGCCTCGAGCCCTGGCGGCAGCGCACGGCCTCCGGCCCGCAACGCGCCCAGGCGGTCGGCGATCGAGGACAGCACCGGCAGCATCAGCAGCATCCGCTCGCGCAGTCGTTCCATCGAGATCGCCGCACCGGCATGGCGCGGGTCGTCGCGGCGCAGGAATTCGATCAAGGCCTCGAACTGCACCAGGTCGGCTGCCAGACGGTTGCGCGGGGCATGCGCCTGGCCGCGCAGCAGGATCTGCCGGCACCACTGCGCCGCATCGCCCATCCAGTTGCCGATCCGCGAGCGCAGCATCGGTCGCACCGAGGCAGGGAAGAACAGCGAGGCAAACAGCACCGCCACCACCGTGCCCAGGATGATCTCCTCGCTGCGCGCCACCACCGTGTCGAAGATGGTGTCCGGCGAGGTCACCGCCGGGAAGCCGATGAAGGCGGTGGTATAGCCGGCCAGCAGGAACGCGTAGCCGCGCGGGCCGCGGTTGAGCAGGGCGATGAACAGGCAGGCGGACAACCACAGCGACATCGCCGCGCTCAGCAGCAACGGCGTTTCCACCAGGTGCGGCAGCATCCACAGCGTGGCCGCGCCGGCGAGCAGCGTGCCCAGGATGCGGTAGACGCCCTTGGCGCGGGTGGGGCCGAGCATCGGCTGGGTGACGATGTAGACGGTGGCCATCGCCCAATACGGGCGTGACAGGTTGCCGGCCAGGCCGATGTACAGCGCAGCCAGCGCGGCCAGGAAGGTCTTGACCGAAAACAGCCATGCCTGGCGATCCAGCAGCAGCATGGCTTACCTCGCTGCCGCGCGCGGGGCCACGGCGTCGGCGTTCCAGCCGCCGCCAAGCGCCAGGAACAGCTGGATCTGGTCACGCGACACCTGCGCCTGCGCGGCGGCCAGCGTTGCATCGGCCGAGACCAGCGTGCGGTCGGCGTCCAGGCTGGCCAGGTACGGGGTACGCCCGCCCTGGTACAGGCGCCGGTTCTGGCTGGCGGCCAGTTCGGCCTGCTGCTGCGCGGTCTGCAGCGATTGCAGGCGCTGCAGGTCGTGCGCATAGCGGCTGAGCGCGGTCTGGGTTTCGCGCAGCGCCTGCAGCACGCTGTGGTCGAACTCGGCCAGGGCGGCATCGGCACCGGCTTCGGTGGCGTGGATGCGCGCGTGGGTGCCTGAGGACGGCAGCGTCCAGGAAATCAGCGGGCCGATCGACCACTGCTGGGTCAGCGGCTGGCCGAAATCCTCCAGCAGGCCGGCCGCGCCGAGCGAGGCGCCCAGGCGGATGTCCGGGTACAGCTCGGCGGTGGCCACGCCAATGCGGGCGGTGGCCGCGGCCAGGCGGCGCTCGGCCTGGCGCACGTCGGGGCGGCGTGCCAGCAGCGCACGGCCATCGCCCACCGGCAACGGCTGGGCCAGCGTGGGTGCCTGGCTGCAGTCGGCCACGCCATCGGGCAGCTGCCCCGGGGTGCGGCCGAGCAGGGCGGCCAACTGGTATTCGGACGCTTGGCGCTGCGCCCGCAGCGGCGGCAGCGCCGCCTCCAGCATCGCGACCTGGGCGTTGGCGCGGGCCAGCTCGGGCGGCGTGCCACGGCCGGCGTTGATCAGCCGCTGGGTGACCTCGCGGCTGCGCTGCTGCAGTTGCAGCGAGTGCTCGGCCACGTGCAGCTCATGGTTGGCATGGCAGATCTCCACGTAGCTGCCGGCGACCTGCGCCACCAGCGACACCCGGGCCAGGTCGAGCGCGGCGGCCACGCTCTGCTCGTCGGCGTGCGCGGCCTCGGAAGCGCGCTTGAGCTTGCCGAACAGGTCGAACTGGTAGGACACCGCGAACTTGCCGTCGGCCAGGTTGATCGGCGGCAGTTCGTGTTCCAGCAGGAAGGATTCGGCCGACAGCTGCGCGCGGCTCACCCCGGCCTCGGCCTCGTACTCGAAACCACCGGCATCCAGCGCCTGCTCGTAGACGGCGGCGGCGCGGCGCAGGTTGGCATCGGCCACCTTGAGTTCCACGTTGTCGCGCAGGGCCTGCTGCACCAGTGCGTTGAGGGTGTCGTCCTGGTACAGCTCCCACCAGCGCGCCGGCAGCGCGGCGCCGGCGGCCACCTGCGGGTTGCCGGTGTCGATGAAGGCCGCGTTGGCCTCGGGCCGCTGGAAGGCCGATCCTTCGGGCACGGCGTAATCCGGGCCCACGGTCTTGCACGCGGCCAGGGTGGTCAACGCCAGCCCCAGCGCGATGCGGTGCAGGGCAGGGCGGCTCACAACGCCGCCTGTGCCGGTCGCACCGGCGTGGGCGTGGGCCTGGCCGTATCCGGCTGGATGGTGACCGTGGCGGTGCGCCCGGCGATCAGGTTCACGCCCGCCGGCACCGTGTCGATGTGGATGCGCACCGGGATGCGCTGGGCCAACCGCACCCAGT
This sequence comes from Stenotrophomonas sp. Steno-Z1, assembly GCF_056393175.1. NCBI lineage: Bacteria > Pseudomonadati > Pseudomonadota > Gammaproteobacteria > Lysobacterales > Lysobacteraceae > Stenotrophomonas > Stenotrophomonas sp. Steno-Z1. The sequence goes on from NZ_JBWJPB010000011.1 coordinate 82,023, forward strand.
CGAAGGCCGGGGTCACGTTCGGCAGCAGGCTGCTGCCTTCGCTGCGGTAACGGTCCTCGATGCCGGCGGCGATGCTCTGCACGTGGCCCTGCAGCGGCTGCGCCTCGCCCATCAGGCGGATGTCCACCTTCTGCCCGGGATGCACGCCGCGCAGCCGAGTCTCCTCGAAGTACCCGTCCACGCGGAACGAGCCGGTATCCAGCACGGCCATCACCGGGCGCCCGGCGGTCACGTAGTCACCGGCACGCACGGTGCGGTCATTGACGTGCCCGTCGCTCGGGCTGCGCACCTCGGTGCGGGCCAGGTTGAGCCTGGCCAGATCGACTGCGGCCTGCGCGGTGGCCATCGAGGCCTGCGCGGCGAGCAGCTTGGCGCGGCGCACTTCGGCGTCCTCCGCGGCGACCAGGTCCTGCAGGCTGCGGTCACGCGCGATCTCGCGGCGCAGCTGGTCCAGCGTGGCGCGGCGTTCGCCGAGGGCGGCCTGGGCCTGCTCCAGCGCGATCTGGTAGCGGGCCCGATCGACCACGAACAACACCTCGCCGCGCTTGACCGGCTGGTTGTCGGCCACCTTCACCGCTTCCACCAGCCCGGACACATCCGGCGCCACCTGCACCACGTCGGCGCTGACGTGCGCATCGCGCGTCCACGGTTCGTCCATGTAATACGCCCACAGGTGGCGCAGCACCAGCACGGCGGCAACCACCGCCACGACGGTCAGCACGACCGGGAAAGCACGCTTGAGGATCTTGTTCACGATTGCATCCAACGCATCAGGGAAAACAACCCGCCGAGCACGATCACGTACACGGCCAGGTTGAACAGGGCGGGGTGCCAGATGTGGCGGTAGGCGCCGGTGCGCTGCAGGACAAGGCGCAACCCGCTGATGAGCAGGTAGGCCAGCAGCATCAGCCCGAGCAGGGTCGGGACGAACACACCATAGAGACTGAATTCACCGTACATCGAGGCAAAGGGTTCACTGGGGGAGCGGAAAGGGGGACGCCCGGCGCCGCAGCACGGCACCGGGCGGTACAGCGGCGCATCGGTTTACGTCACGCGGTCGGCCGCATCGGCCAGCAGCTGCCACAGCTTCAGCACGGTGCGCAGTTCATCCATGGACAGCGCGCCGAACACGTCCTCGCGCAGGCCGATCAACGCGGTCTCCAACTGGCTGACCAGGGCCTCGCCCTTGTCGGTGAGCCACAGCAGGTTGGCGCGGCGGTCGCTGGCGTCGCATTCGCGGCGGACCAGGTCGCTGGCCGACAGCTTGTCCAGCAGGCGCACCAGCGACGGGCCTTCCATGCCCAGCTGCTGGGCCAGCGTGACCTGGCGGATACCGCCGCCGGCCCGGCCGATCATCAACAGCGGCATCGTGCAGGCGGCTGAAATGCCATAGCTGCCCAGGGCCTGGTCGGCCAGGCGCTGCCACTGCCGCCCTGCATAGAGCAGGCCGGAGCTGAGCTGCATCTGCAGCTGGGTGCGTTCGTCGAGGGTACGTTTCATGGCAGATCGATAGGATACTACTAATTTCCATCCTATCAATACCCCCAGCCCAACCGCAGCCCAATGCCTGGCGCGCGCTGGCCGGCCCCGGGCCCGGCGCGGGGGGACGCCCGAGGGGTCTGTCGGGTACGATGCTCGCCCCCCTTCGGGTGCTGTATGTAATGAGCAAACAAGACAACGACGCCACCCCGGTCACCCAGGCCGATGCCGAATCGGCCGTGCGCACCCTGCTGCGCTGGGCCGGTGAAGACCCCACCCGCGAAGGCCTGCTGGATACCCCGCGGCGCGTGGCCGAGGCCTACGGCGACTGGTTCAGCGGCTACCGGGACGACCCGCGCGCCTACATGGAGCGCACCTTCGAGGAAGTGGCCGGCTACGATGAACTGATCGTGCTGCGCGACATCGAGTACGAAAGCCACTGCGAACACCACATGGCGCCGATCATCGGCCGCGTGCACGTCGGCTACCTGCCGGCCGGCAAGGTGGTGGGGATCAGCAAGCTGGCGCGGGTGGTCGAGGCCTATGCGCGTCGCTTCCAGGTCCAGGAAAAGATGACCGCGCAGATCGCCCAGTGCATCCAGGACGTGCTGCAGCCGATCGGCGTGGGCGTGGTGGTGGAAGGTGCGCACGAGTGCATGACCACCCGCGGCATCCACAAGCGCGGCGTCAGCATGGTCACCTCCAAGATGCTGGGCAGCTTCCGCGAGGATGCGCGCACCCGCGCCGAGTTCCTGCGCTTCATCGAAGTGGGCGGCAAGCGCTGAACCTGGCGCGCGCCCGGCACCGCGGTGCCGGGTCGTTCCCCTTCCTGCCGCGCGGCGTCTGGTCGCGCGGTGTTCTTCCGGATGTCCTGGCTGCATGAAGCACCGCGAACGCATCACCCGTTACCGCGCCCTGCGCGAACAGCCCCAGTGGAAGCTGCTGGCCGCCGCCAACGCCCCGGAGATCATCGGCCTGCTGCAGAGCCTGCTGATGGACGGGGAGCGCACGCTGCCGGCCGCCGCCCTGCACGAACGCCTGCAGCGGGCGCTGGACCAGCTCAACGGCGACGAACTGTCGCGTGAGCTGCCGCGTACCGCCCAGGCCTACATCGCCCATTGGCTGGCCCAGGGCTGGCTGGAGCGGCGCCTGCCCGAGGGCGCCGACCAGGAACAATACGAACTGTCCACCCAGGCCCTGCAGGCGATCCGCTTCGCCGACAGCCTGGAGCAGAGCCGCGTGGCCGCGACCGAAAGCCGGCTCGCGCTGGTGATCGAACAGCTCTCGCAGCTGGCCGCGCAGACCGAGTCCAACCCGGATGCACGGCTGTCGGCGCTGCGCGACGAACGCGACCGCATCGATGCCGAGATCGCCCGGGTTGGCGAAGGCCGGGTGGTGGCGCTGGATGGCAAGCGCGCGCTGGAGCGCGCGCGCCAGATCATCGGCCTGGCCGACGACCTCACCGAGGATTTCCGCCGCGTCCGCGATGACTTCGAACGCCTCAACCGCGAGTTCCGCGAGCGCATCATCGACGATGAAAGCGAACGTGGCGACGTGCTGTCCCGGTTGTTCGAAGGCGTGGACGTGATTGGCGACAGCGACGCCGGCCGCAGCTTCCAGGCCTTCTGGCGGCTGCTCAACGATGCCGAGCAGAGCGCCCAGCTCGACGCCGCGCTGGAGGCAGTGCTGGCGCGCGGCTTCGCGCGCAAGCTGGACCGCAACGAGCGCGCGTTCCTGCGCGGCTTCACCGCCACCATGCTCGACCGCGGCGGCCAGGTCCACGACGTGCTGCAGCACTTCGCGCGCAGCCTGCGTGGCTTCGTGCAGAGCCGTGGCTACCTGGAACAGCGCCGGCTCAACCAGCTGCTCAAGCAGGCGCAATCCGAAGCGCTGGCGCTGCGCGATGCGTTCTCCGCCCAGCGCCCGATCGGCCGCGACCTCCAGCTCACCACCAGCCGCCTGCGCTCCTGGTCGCAATGGAAGCTGCACGACCCGCGCAGCGCGCAGGTGGATGGCAGCGTGCAGCGCAACGACGCGGCCAGCATCAGCCTGGAAAGCGTCGGCGACCTGGTGGCGTCCTCGGAGATCGATTTCCGCACGCTGCGCCGCGACCTGCATGAACTGCTGGGTGCGCAGCCGAAACTGAGCATCGCCCAGGCCCTGTCGCAGCGCGAAGCGCCGCAGGGGCTGGGCAGCGTGATCGGCTACCTGTCGCTGGGCACCCGCCACGGCGTGGTGGTCGAAGGCGAGCAGGAAACCGCCCATTGGCGTGGCGGCGATGGACAGTGGCGACGCGCCCGCATCCCGCTGGTTTGGTTCACCCAGGAGAAACGCCATGAACTGGCATGAAGAGTCCCACGATGCCGCCCCGGTCGACGCGGTGGCAGACGATCACGACGCCGAACCGGTCGTGGTCACGCCGCTGCCGCGGCGTAGCAATGACGTGTTCTACCTGGGCGACACCGGCCGGCTGCCCCTCGATGGGCGCCGCGCGCTGTGCCAGCTGCTGATCGGCCCGAGCATCGACCAGTTGCGCCACGCCAAGCTGTGGCCGGCGTTGATCCGCAGCGAGGCGGCGATCCGCTCGGCGCTGTCGGACCTGTTCCTGGAACTGGTGCTCGACCGTGACAGCGGCGTGGCCTTCACCCGCCAGGCCGATACCGAGGACATCGACGCACCGGTGCTGCTGCGCAGCTCGCCGCTGACCTTCATCGACTCGGTGCTGTTGCTGTACCTGCGCCAGCAGCTGGCCGAAGCGGATGCGCGCGGCAACCGCGCGGTGGTGGCCGACACCGAGATGGCCGAAGCGCTGGCCATCTACGAGAAGAACCTGTCCACCGATCGGGCCGGCTTCAATCGCCGCGTCGCCGCCGCCGTGCAGAAGATGAAAGAGAACCACATCCTGACCCGCCTGGCCGGCCAGGACGACCGACACGAAGTGTCGCCGGCGCTGAAGCTGCTGTTCTCCGCCGAAGACGTCTCCGCGCTGTCCGCCGTGTACCGCCAGTTGCGCGACACCCCCGCTGCAAACGCCTGAACGGACCACCGATAACGCATGGCCATTTCCAAGCACACCCCCGCCCTGTTCACCGACGGGCTGCCGGATCCGCGGCTGCAGCAGTTCCGCATGCGCCGCCTGCAGGTGCACAACTGGGGCACCTTCAACGGCCTGACCGAAGTGCCCATCGCCGAGCGCGGCTTCCTGTTCGTGGGCCGCTCCGGCTCGGGCAAGTCGACTCTGCTCGACGCCATGTCGGCGATGCTGGTGCCGCCGTCGATCGTCGACTTCAACGCCGCCGCGCGTGAAGCCGAGCGCAGCGGCCGCGACCGCAACCTGGTCTCCTACGTGCGTGGCGCGTGGGCCGACCAGCAGGACCGCGGCACCGGCGAAATCGCCACCCAGTACCTGCGCAAGGGCGCGACCTGGACCGCACTGGTGCTGGAATACCGGGCCGGCGATGGCCGCGTGGTCAGCCTGGTGCGCCTGTTCTGGATCGCCGGCAACGGCGCGGCGGCCGCCGACGTGCGCAAGCACTACCTCATCGCCGAGCGTCCGTTCGATATCGCCAAGGACCTGGGCGGCTTCGACCTGGACCTGCGCAAGCTCAAGCAGCGCCTGGGCGACGTGCACCATTTCGACAGCTTCGTCGGCTACGCAGAGCGCTTCCGCCACCTGCTCGGCATCGACAATGAGATGGCGCTGCGCCTGCTGCACAAGACGCAGTCGGCCAAGAACCTGGGCGACCTGAACGTCTTCCTGCGTGACTTCATGCTGGACACGCCCAAGACCTTCGATGCCGCCGAGCGCCTGGTGAGCGACTTCGCCGAGCTCGATGGCGCGCACAAATCGGTGGTCACCGCGCGGCGCCAGGTCGAAACCCTGTTGCCCGCGCGTGCGCTGCATGCCGAGCTGAAGGCGATGAACCTGCAGCGTGCCGACGAGGAGACGCTGAAGCTCGGGCTGGACAGCTTCCGCGAATCGCGCCTGCAGCAGCTGCTGGAAAAGCGCCTGCAGGAGATCGATGTCCGCCACCGTGGCCTGCTCGGCGAAGAAACCCAGCGCCGCCAGGGGCTGGCCAACCATGAAGAGCACCTCGCCGAACTCGAGCTGCAGCGACGCCAGCAGGGCGGCGAGCGCATCGAGGAACTGGAGCGCGAACACGGGCGTGCCCAAGCCGAGCGCGACCGCCGCCAGGCAAAACGCGAGCAGGCCCGCCAGGCCGCGCAGACGCTGGGCGACGCGTTGCCCGACGACGCCCACGGCTTTGCCGAACTGATTGCTCGCGCGCAGGGCGAACTGGACAACCGCCAGCAGGCGGCCGCCGCGCTGGACGATGCCATTACCGAGCGGTTGTCCGGCAAACAGGACGACACGCGTCGCTTCGGCGATGTCCGTGCCGAGCTGGAGGCGATGGAGCGCAACCCGTCGAGCATTCCCGCGCCGCTGCAGAAGCTGCGCAGCCGCATGGCCGAGGAAACCGGCGTCCCCGAGGCGGCACTGCCGTTCGTGGGCGAGCTGGTCCAGGTCCGCCAGGAGGAGGGCGCCTGGCAGGGCGCGATCGAGCGCGTGCTGTTCGGCTTCGCGCAGTCGCTGCTGGTGGACGACAAGCATTACAACGAGGTCAATGCGTGGGTGAATCGCACCCAGCTTGGCATGCGGCTGACCTACTATCGCGTGCGTCGCAATGACGATGCCATTGCGCGCCAACCGTCGGCACGGTCGCTGCTGCACAAGCTGGAGTTCCGCGACAGCCCGTTCGAGCCGTGGCTGCGCCGCGAGCTCGGCAAGCGCTACGACTACGAGTGCGTCGAGGCAAAGCAGCTGCGCGACGTGGAACGGGGTATCTCGCGCGAAGGCCAGGTCAAGCACCCGGGCGACCGCTTCGAGAAGGATGACCGCAACGCGATCGGCGATCGCCGCCGCTGGCTGCTTGGCTTCAGCAATACGGAAAAACTGGCGGTGTTCCGCAAGGAAGCCCAGGAGCTTGCCCAGCGCATCGCTGCCTGCGACGAAGACGTCGCCCGGCTGCGCAGCCAGCGCGATCGTGACAACGACCGTCGCCTGGCCTGCAACCAGCTGGTGAACTTCGTCTGGGAAGAAGTGGATATCGCCACGGCGGTCCAGCGCCTGCAGGACATCGAGTCCTCGCTGCGCGAACTCAAGGAAGGCAACGCCGACCTGGCCCGGCTGGCCCAGCAGATCGACCAGGCCCGCGCGGATATCGCGCAGGCACGCCGCACCTACGAAGACACCCGGGTCGAGCTGGCCCAGCACGCCCGCGAGCGCGACAAGCTCGATGCCCAGCGCCAGCGCAGCCGTGCGCTGGTGCTGCCGGCGCTCGGCGCCACCCAGGAAGCGGGGCTGCAGCTGCGCCTGGAGCGGCTGGGGGGGCTGAGCCTGGAGACGCTGGAAGCGCACATGCGCGAGATCAGCAAGGGCATCAACGAGAGCCTCGCCGCCTCGCAGCAGGACGTGCACCGCGTCGAGACCCAGCTGGTGGCCTGCTTCCGTCGCTTCGCACAGGCATGGCCGGAAGAGTCCGGTGACTTCACCGCGTCGGTGGCCTCGGCCGAGGACTTCCTCGCCCGCCTGCAGCGCCTGGAGCGCGATGGCCTGCCGCAGCACGAAGAGCGCTTCTTCGACCTGTTGCAGAACCAGAGCAAGAACAACCTGCTGGCCCTGCAGCGGCACAGTGCCGAGGCACGCAAGTCGATCGGCCAGCGCCTGGACGAGGTCAATGCCTCGCTGGAGCAGGTGCCGTTCAACCGCGGCACGCTGCTGACCATCGAGCTCAGCGACCGGCGCCTGCCGGAGGTGCTGGAGTTCCACCAGCAGCTGCGCGAAGTGCTGTCGCACCACCAGACCGAAGAACGCGAGGTGGCCGAAGCGCAGTTCGCGGTGCTGCGTGAACTGGTCAAGCGCCTGGGCTCACAGGAAGGCGAAGACCGGCGCTGGCGCGAGAACGTGCTCGACGTGCGCCTGCATGTGGAATTCATCGGCGTCGAGCTCGATGCCGCTACCCGCCAGCAGGTCGAGATCTACCGCAGCGGCGCCGGCAAATCCGGTGGCCAGCGGCAGAAGCTGGCCACCACCTGCCTGGCGGCCGCGCTGCGCTACCAGCTCGGCGGCGCCGAAAGCCAGCTGCCCAGTTACGCTGCCGTGGTGCTCGACGAAGCCTTCGACAAGGCCGACAACGAGTTCACCGCGCTGGCGATGAACATCTTCGAGAACTTCGGTTTCCAGATGGTGGTGGCCACGCCGCTGAAGTCTGTGATGACGCTCGAACCGTTCATTGGCGGCGCCTGCTTCGTCGAAATCAGCGGCCGCCACGACTCCGGCGTGCTGCTGATCGAGTACGACGAGGAAGCCAAGCGCTTGAAGCTGCCCGAGCGCAGCCGCCAGCAGGACGCCGAACCGGTCGCCTGACCGGTCGGCACGCCTGCGCCGCACCGGCACAGGCAATCGCGCGCCCACAACGGCAACTCCCGCGCCGGCAACGGAAATCCTGAGCCGGCACCGGAAAACCCGCGCCGGCACCGCAATCCCGCACCGGCACCGGAAATCCCGCACGGACAACGGAATCCCGCACGGGCACCGGAAATCCCGCACGCGCAATGGAATCCCGCACCGGCACCCGAATCCCGCACGCGCAACGGAATCCCGCGCCGGCACCGGAAATCCCGCGCCGGCAACGGAAATCCTGCACGGGCAACGGAATCCCGCACCGGCACCGGAAATCCCGCATCCGCACCAGAAATCCCGCACCCACGTAGAGCCGACCGTTGGTCGGCTGCTCCATCACCGGTCGCCAACCCCGGCGCCCCGGCACTCCGCTCTACGCGTTACCCGGCAAACGTATCCCAGCCCATCCGCGCGATCAGCACCACCACCAGGCCGACGAACAATTTGCGGATGAAGGGCGTGCCGCCCCGCAGCGCCAGTCGCGTGCCCACCACCGAGCCGATGATGTTGGCGGCGGCCATCGGCAACGCGAACAGCCACAGGATGTTGCCGGTCGGCACGAAGAACGAAATGGCGGCCACGTTGGTCGCCAGGTTCACCACCTTCGAGGCGGCCGAGGCACGCAGGAAATCCAGGCCGAAGAAGCGCACGAACAGGAAGATCAGGAAGCTGCCCGTACCCGGCCCGAAGAAGCCGTCGTAGAACCCGATCACCGCACCGATCGCCAAGGCCGTGACCAGCTCCTTGCGCCCGATCTCGCGCGGCCGGTGCAGCGCGCCGAAATCCTTCTTCCACAGCGTGTAGCCGAGCATCGCCACCAGCAGGACCAGCACCAGCGGACGCACCGCATCCTTGGGCAGCAAACTCACCGCCGTGGCGCCGGCAAAGGAGAACACGAAGGCGGTGCCCGCCGCGAACAGCACCGGTCGCCACGGGAAGCGCACGTTGCGCGCATAGCGGAACGCGGCCGCAGCGGTGCCGAACATCGAGCTGAACTTGTTGGTGCCAAACAGCATCGCCGGGGTGTGCTGCGGCAGCACCGTGAACAGACCGGGCAACTGCACCAGCCCGCCGCCGCCCACGGCCGCATCGACCAGGCCGGCGATGAAGGCGATCGCCACCAACCACAACAGCTCAGGGGGAACCAGCTCGAACACGGCGACACCGCAACGCAAGGCGCGCCAGCATACGCCTGGCCCCCAGCACCCGGTAGAGCCGACCGTTGGTCGGCTGCCCCGACATCGGCACAGGCCAAACGCGCGACAATGCCCGCATGAGCAATCCCGACCCCTGTCCCTGCGGCCGCCCCCTGGCCTACACCGCCTGCTGTGGCCTCTATCACGCCGGCGCCCACGCCCCCGACGCCGAGGCCCTGATGCGCTCGCGCTACAGCGCCTACGTCAAACAGCTGCCGGACTACCTGCTGGCCAGCTGGCATCCGTCCACGCGCCCGGACGCGCTGTCGCTGGACGAACCGGCCCACCAACGCACCCAGTGGCTCGGCCTGACCCTCCACCAGCACACCGTCTCCGACCTGGACCACGCACAGGTCGACTTCACCGCCCGCTACAGAATCGGCGGCGGCAGCGCGGTCAAGATGCGCGAACACAGCCGCTTCGTCCGCGAAGACGGCCGCTGGTTCTACCTCGACGCGCTGCCCTGAGCCGCCTCGCGGCTGCGCACCGCCACCGGCCGCTGCTGGCCGTGGGCGCGCACGCAGTTGCGCCCGGCATCCTTGGCCGCGTACAGCGCCTGGTCGGCCGCCTTGATCACCGCCTGGGCGTCGTCGCCCGCGCGGTGGTCGGCCATGCCGATGCTCACCGTCACCTGCACCACCGTGCCGCCGCCGCCGCGGCCACGCTGCAGGCGGCCCACCGCGTCGTCCTGCGCGCGCGCGGCGCGGTCGCGCAGCTGCAGCCGGGTGGCCTCCACCGTCGCCCGGACCGCCTCCACCGCCTCCACGCAGGCCGGGGCGGGGCGGTCCAGGAACACCAGGGCGAATTCCTCGCCGCCGTAGCGGAAGGCCCGCCCGCCGCCGCCCACCTCGGCCAGCCGCGTGGCCACCAGCTTGAGCACGTCATCGCCATTGTCGTGGCCATGGGTATCGTTGAAGCGCTTGAAGTGGTCCACGTCCACCATCGCGATCGTGTAGGTCGCGCCCACCCGTTGCAGGCACTCGTTCAAGGCGCGGCGCCCGGGCAGCCCGGTCAGCTCGTCGCGGTAGGCCATGTGGAAGGATTCCTGCAGCATCGCCGACACGATCAGCAGCAGCGCGGTGCTGGCCAGTGCCGGCAGCAGCGCCGGCGACAGGAACACCCGCGGCAGCATCGCCCATACCACCAGCAGCGCGATCAGCATCGCCGTATGCAGCGGCCGCGGCTGCCGCAGTGCCTGCACGCCCAGGCCGACCAGGGCCGCCACGAACACCAGCGTGGGCAGCTGCGCCAGCCGGCTCCAGCCGGTCGGCAGCCACGCCCAATGGTGGTCCGAGAGCAGGTCATGCATGCCCTGCGGCCCCTGCGCGGCAAGCAGGGCGAACACGCCTACCGCCGCGCCACTGACCACCCCGCGCAGCAGCAGGTCCTGGCGCAGTCGGCCGCGCTCGGGCCACAGCCCATGCAGCGCGAACAGCAGCGGCAGCCACAGCGAGACCGAGTGGAACAGCAGCGGTGTCAGCGCGGTGACCGCACCGGTGTTGAGGAAGCTGCCGACCAGGCCATGCAGCATCGCGAACGCCAGCGCGATCGCCAGCAGCAGGCACACCGCGCGCACGCGGTTGTAGATCAGGCCCAGGCCGATGCCCAGGCAGGTCAGCACCAGCGGCAGGATCCGGTGCACGGGGCTGCCCACCTCATCGGCCGGCGTGGCCCACCACAGTCCCAGCCCCACCAGCATGGCGGGCAGCAGGAACAGGTAATGGCCAGGCTGGCGTAGCAGGTGGTTGCGCAAGGACGGTTCCACGGGTGTGGGCCGGCGCGCCATGGCTGCACGTGCAAACCGGACCACACAGGCGATGGTCTTCCCGATAGCGGCCGCTGCGTATTCAACTTGAGTGCGTCACATGATCTGAGCCTTGCCATGACATGCCGCTCACCGCGGCTGGCCGATCCTGAGCGCGATGAATACCGCCGTCGCCTCCGCACCGCCGCCCGCCACAACGCATGACGCAGCACTGGCCGTCCGCTACGCCGGGATCCGCGCGCGCAGCGTGGCGCTGGCCGCCCCGCTCAGCCCCGAAGACGCCATGGTGCAGAGCATGGCCGACGCCAGCCCGAGCAAATGGCACCTGGCCCACACCACCTGGTTCTTCGAACGTTTCGTGCTGGGCAGCCGGCCCGACCACGCCCCCTTCGACGCCGACTGGCACTACCTCTTCAACAGCTATTACCAGAGCATCGGCCCGGCGCACGCGCGGCCGCAGCGCGGCCTGCTGTCGCGCCCGTCACTGGTGCAGGTGCTGGAGTACCGGGCCCGGGTCGACCAGCAGGTCATCGCCCTGTTGCAGGCCGACGCGCTCGACCCGCAGGCGCGCCACCAGCTGCTGCTCGGCCTGCATCACGAACAGCAGCACCAGGAACTGCTGCTCACCGACATCAAGCACGCGCTGTGGAGCAATCCCCTGCAGCCGGCCTACCGCGACGACCTTGCCCGCCACGAGGCGCCCGCCATTCCACTGGAGTGGCGCGACGCCCCCGAGCAGATCGTCGAGATCGGGGCGCCGGCCTGGCCCACGCACCCTGCCTTCGCCTACGACAACGAATCCCCCGTGCATCGCGTGCTGGTCCCGGCCCACGCGCTGGCCAACCGTCCGGTCAGCAACGCCGAGTACCGTGCGTTCATCGAGGCCGGCGGCTACCGCGACGTCACCCTGTGGATGAGCGAAGGCTGGGCGCTGTGCCAGGCCGAAGGCTGGCAGCACCCGCTGTACTGGGACGACGCGCTGGAACGCGAGTTCACCCTGGGCGGCTGGCAGCGATTGGATCGGCATGCGCCGGTCTGCCACCTCAGCTATTTCGAGGCCGACGCCTATGCGCGTTGGCAAGGCGCGCGCCTGCCCACCGAGTTCGAATGGGAAGCCGCCGCCGCCGGCCAGCCAGCGCACGGCCATTTCGCCGACGCCGACCGGCTGCATCCCGGTGGCGCCAGCGCGCCAGGGCAGGGCACCGACACCGCCTTGTTGCAGCTGTTCGGCGACGTCTGGGAATGGACCAGCAGCGCCTACGGCGCCTATCCGGGCTTTCGCCCCTTTGCCGGCAACCTCGGCGAATACAACGGTAAATTCATGAACGGCCAATGGATCCTGCGCGGCGGCAGCTGCGTGACCCCCGAGGGGCATGTACGTGCCAGCTACCGCAACTTCTTCGCACCGTCGGCGCGCTGGCAGTTCTCCGGCCTGCGCCTGGCGCGGGACCCGGCATGAGTACGGTAAGCGACGCGCTCGAGGCGCTGACCGACCTGCAGCCGGACCGTGCGCGGATCACCGCCGACATCCTGCAGGGGTTGTCCCAGCGGCCGCGCCAGTTGCCATCCAAGTACTTCTACGACGCACGCGGCTCGGCCCTGTTCGAACAGATCACCCGCCAGCCCGAGTACTACCCCACGCGCACGGAACTGCACCTGCTGCAGGACTGCGCCGCCGATATCGCCAGCGTGGTCGGCCCGCGCCTGCACGTGGTCGAACTGGGCAGCGGCAGCGGCCGCAAGACCGAACTGCTGCTGCACGCGCTGGCCGACCCGGTGGCCTACACGCCCATCGAGATCTCGCGCGCCGCCCTGCTGGCCAGCATCGCGCGGCTGGCCGTGGCCCTGCCGGACATTGAAATGCTCCCGGTCTGCGCCGACTTCACCGGCCCGGTGCAGGTGCCCGAGCCCCAGCGTGAGCCCGCACGCCGGCTGGTGTTCTTCCCCGGCTCCACCCTGGGCAACTTCGCCGCGCCCGAGGCCGTCAGGCTGCTGCAGGCGATGCGCCAGACCATGGGCGCTGATGGCATGGCCCTGATCGGCATCGACCTGCACAAGGACCCGGCGCTGATCGAAGCGGCGTACAACGATGCCGCCGGCGTCACCGCCGCGTTCACCCTCAACCTGTTGGCAAGGCTCAACCGCGAAATCGGCAGCGACTTCGACCTGGACGCCTTCCAGCACCGCGCCCGCTACAGCGTGGAGCGGCTGCGGATCGAGACCGAGCTGGTCAGTACCCGCGCGCAGACCGTGGACGTGGCCGGGCAACCGTTCGACTTCGCCGAGGGCGAGGCGATGACCGTGGAATACAGCCACAAGTACACCGAGGCCGCGTTCGCGGCGCTGGTGGCCCAGGCGGGCCTGCAGGTCTGCACGCGCTGGAACGCCCGCGATCCCGCCTTCGAGCTCGCGCTGCTGCGCCCGGTCTGACGCACTCCCGCCGCGGCGCACTGGCTGCTCACCACCGCGCGGGATCCGCAGGCCATCGCCGTGGCGATCGAACAGCACAAAAAGACCCCCCAAGTTCTGGGACGATGCCCGCTTCGTGACCACCGTGCTGATCCAACCCGGCGTGGACGCAGTGTCGCGCCCGCGCTCGATGCCATTGCCGTGAGCGAACTGATCCGCGACCTGGAAGCCCTGCGCGCCTGAGCCGCCTCTCCGGCGCACGCTGCACCGCCGGTAGTGCGCTGGCGGTCATGCGGGGGCTGCCGTTCGCCGATATGCTATGGACGCATGGAAGCGGTTGCGTTGTGGCCACCGCGCAGGCCAGGGAGTAGTACGGACGTGATGCGTCGATTCGAACTCGTGGAAGGTACCGCCAGCAAGTTCTGGGAAGTGGAGCAGGACGGCAGCGACTTGAACGTGCGCTGGGGGCGCATCGGCACGCAGGGGCAAAGCCAGACCAAGTCCTTCGCCGATGCCGCCAAGGCCGCGTCGGCGCTGACCAGGCTGGTCAACGAAAAAACCGGCAAGGGCTACAGTGAAACCGGTGCCGCGGCCACGCCCGCGATCGCTGCCACCGCGCCAGCCACGGCCGCGCCGCGCGCCGCCAGGGCGCCCCAGCCTGCCGCCGCTGCACCTGCACCTGCACCTGCACCTGCACCCAGCGTTGCCCCTGCGGCCCCCACGCCGGTGGCCAACGCCGATGAAGAGGCGGCAACGGCCTTCGAGCATATCCGCCAGGCGCTGCTGACCGGCGCGCTTGCACCGGGCGAGTCGCTCACCGTCACCGGCCTGCGTCGCCGCGCCGGGGTCAGCGAGGTGGGCGCCCAGCTCGCCTATGCGGCGCTCCGGGACGCGGGGATGGTCAGTCGCTGGAGCACCCAGATTGCCAAGGATGCACCGGCCGCCGCGGCCAACCCCGGGGCGGACTGCTTCACCGCCGTTCCGGTGGCCGCGGCGGACCTGCCGCATGACCCCAGCCTGCCGCCGTGGCTCGCCCAGGGCGCGCCGGTGCGCATCACCCCGCAGCACCTGGCGTTGATGTATGCCTCGCGTCGCTTCCCGGCCCGATTGCCCGCGCACGACCCGGCCGCCCTGTGGCAGGCCTTCGCCACCCAGCTCAACGTGGATGTCGATGAGGTGCGTAGCGACCCGGCCCTGCTGCCGGCCCTGCGCAGGATGGTCGAACGACTGCGTGCCCAGGTGCCTGCGCCGGACCGCGATGCCGACCTGATGCTGCTGGTGATCGCGCTCAACAACCACTACGGGCACGAAGCACTGTTCGCCGACACGGTGCATTGGCTGGTGGCCAGCCACGGCCTGGAGCAGGTGGTGGCGATGCTGCTGGATGCGCAGCACATCCAGATCGCCAGCGAGTACGACCATTCCACCCAGCGGCATACCCTGCGCTTCCATGGCCAGGTCGATGAGCCGTTCGGTTCGCGCTGGAGCGCCCCGCTGGGTGCGGCCGAGGATGCGCTGCGCAGCCATCTGTCGGTGGCCGACGAAGCGGTGTGGCAGGCCTGCGTGGAGCGCATCGGTGGTCATCTGCCGCACGTGGTGGCCTGCCGGCAGCCGGCGTTGCTGTTGCTGCTGCCCGACGCACCTGCGCTGGCCCACGCGCTTCTGTTGGCGCCGGGCGCCGCTGCGGCGCTGCACGAAAGCGCCCATTGGCTGATGACCATCGCCACCGATCCGGCCGCCTGCGCGGTGGCCATGCGCCTGCGGCCCAACGAAAAATTCTGGAACCATGCGCGTTTCGCCGCCACGGTGCTGGTGGAACGCGGCGTGGCGGCACTGCCGTTGCTGGCGACCGGCGCCATCGTCGAAGAAGCCGGCGATGCGCTCGCCCATATCGGTCTCCCCGATGCGGTGGACGCGTTGGCGCGTGCGGCCAGCAGTTCCAAGCATGCGCTGGCCCGGCTGGGGCTGGCGGTCAATCGCTGGCCGGAGGCCGCGCTGGTGGCCATCTCGCGCGTGGTCGCCGCCGGTGGCAAGGACGCCGGCCTGCTCACCCCGACGCTGGTGCAGCTGCTGCGCGCGATGGGCGAGCGCGTCGTGGCCGTGGAGCCGTGGATCGAGCCGGCCGCGCTGGCCGTGATCCAGCGCCAGCGGGCCCTGCTTGGCGGACCGCAGGAGACGGCAGGGCACGACGAACTGCCGCCGGTGCTCGCCGCCGCGCCCTGGCGCCAGCCGCGTACGCGCCAGGCGCAGGCCGTGCTGGACGTGCCATTGCTGCCGGTCGAGCCGGTGGAGCACTGGGCGCCGGGCACACGCGACGCGGCGATGCAGCTGGGCAACTGGCAGGCACAGCGCATGCAGGAGTGCCGCCAGCAGCCAACGCGCGCCGCCGACGAGATCGGCTTCACCCTGCGCGATGAGGCGCTCAAGGCGCTGAACGCCCAGGCTGCCGCGGCCATCGTGGTGCGCGATACCGCGCAGCTGGTGAGCCTGTGGCGGGACATGGTCGCCGTGCGCCGCCGCAGCCAGTATTACTGGTTCTGCCTCTACCCCGAATACATCGACGCCCTGCCCGAGGGCATGGCCGCGCCGTTCTGGAATGCGATCGCCGGCGAAACCGAAAGCGGCAGCATCTCGCGCATGGTCGCATCGCATGGCCTGGCGGTACTGCCCGCCCTGATCACCATGGTCCGCAGCAAACCCACCGACTGCATGGCCGATGCGCTGCATGTCGGTGCGGTGGAACTGGCCCTGCCGGCCGCACGCGCGTTCGCCAGGCTCAAGACCGTGCGCGACATCGGCCGTCAGTGGCTGCTTACTTACCCCGAACACGCCGCTGCCGGCCTGCTCCCCGCGGCCTTCGGCAAGGCCGGCGAGCTGCGCGACAGTGCCGGTGCCGGCGTGCGCCTGCTCGCGGCCCAGGGCCATGAAGCGGTGTTGCGCGAGGTGGCCGCGCGGCATGGCCGCGACGACGTGATGCAGGCGCTGCAGCAGGTGCTCGACGACGACCCGCTGCAGCGCTATCCCACCCGGCGCAGCAAGCTGCCCGAGTTCTGGGCGCCCAGCGGCTGGCGACGGCCGCTGTTGCACAACGGCAAGGCGCTCGGCGAGGAGGCCATCGACCTGCTCGGCGAAATGCTTACCTTCCCCACCAACGAAGAGGTCTACGCCGGCATCGGCCAGGTGATCGCGGCCTGCCGCCCCGACAGCCTCGCCGACTTTGCCTGGGACCTGTTCGGTGCCTGGCTCAATGCGGGTGGGTCCGGCAAGGAAAGCTGGGTGCTGACCGCGCAGGGCCTGCTCGGCAACGACGACACCGCCCGCCGCCTCACGCCCTTCATCCGCACCTGGCCGGGCGAGGCCGCGCATGCCCGTGCGGTGTTGGGGCTGGATGTGCTGGCGACCATCGGTACCGACGTGGCGCTGATGCAGATCAACGGCATCGCGCAGAAGATCAAGTTCAAGGGCCTGCAGGACAAGGCCCGCGAGAAGATCGCGGCGATCGCCGAGGCACGCCAGCTCACCACCGAAGAACTGGAGGACCGTCTCGCCCCGGACCTGGACCTGGACGAACACGGCACCCTGCGCTTGGAGTTTGGTCCGCGCGCCTTCAAGGTCGGGTTCGACGAAGCGCTCAAGCCCTACGTGCGCGAGATCCTCGCCAGTGGCGACGGCCCGCGCCTGGAAGATCTGCCCAAACCGAAGAAGAGCGATGACCCCGCGCTGGCCAAGGCCAGTGTCGAGCGCTTCAAGACGTTGAAGAAAGACGTGCGCACCATCGCCAGCCAGCAGGTGCTGCGCCTGGAGCTGGCCATGTGCGCGCGCCGGCGCTGGACTCCGGCCCTGTACCGCGCGTTCCTGGTCGAGCACCCGCTGCTGCGCCACCTGGTGCAGCGCCTGGTTTGGGGCGTGTACGCGGTCAGCGACGGCCAGTCGCATGGCGGCACCCTGCAGGCCTGCTTCCGGGTGGCCGAGGATGGCAGTTTCACCGACGCCAACGACGATCCGTTCGACCTGCCCGAGGGCGAGGCGGTGCGCATCGGCGTGCCGCATGCGCTGGAGCTGTCGGCCGCCGATGCCGCCGCGTTCGGCCAGGTGTTGGCCGACTACGAACTGCTGCAGCCGTTCGCGCAGATCGGCCGCGACACCTACACCCTGCGGGCCGACGAACACCCGCAGGACAAGCTGCTGCGCTGGAAGGGCGCCAAAGTGCCCACCGGCCGCGTGCTCGGCCTGGTCAACAAGGGCTGGCGTCGCGGCATGGCCCAGGACGGCGGCGGCATCTGGTACTTCACCAAGCCGCTGGCCAACGGCAAGGTGATCGAGCTGCTGCTCGATCCGGGCATCATCGTGGGCATGGTCAACGAATACCCCGAACAGGAACTGGGTGACGTGCAGTTCGGCTCCCCCGGTGCCTGGGGCGACATGCAGCAGGCCGACCCGTTGTCCGGCCTGGACCCGATCGCCGCCAGCGAACTGATCCGCGACCTGGAGGCGCTGCGCGCCTGAGCCCTGCGGGCCGCACCGCCGGCGTGGCCCGCCTCCCACCCGAACGCGCGCGCCCGGCGCGTGCGTGCAACCGGATACCCCGATGGCCCCGTCCTCCGTTTCCCCCGCGCCCACCGCCGCGATGCAGCGCCCGCCCGCCGAGGTGCTGCATGCCGACGAACTGGCCCGCCTGCGCCAGCACGACCGCGATGCCCGTCCACCGGGCTGGGCGCTCAGCCTGCGGGCCGCGCGCGCCTTCATCCTGGGCGATCCCGCGCTGGGCATCCAGGCCAAGGTCGTGGCCCCGGTGGCCAGCATCGAACGCATGCTGGTCACCCTGGCCACCGGCCGCGGCCTGATGCTGGTCGGCGAGCCGGGCACCGCCAAGTCGCTGTTGTCCGAACTGCTGGCCAGCGCCATCTGCGGCGTGTCCACCCTCACCATCCAGGGCGGCGCATCCACCACCGAAGACCAGATCAAGTACGGCTGGAACTACGCGCTGTTGATCAACGAAGGCCCCAGCCCGCGCGCGATGGTGCCCGCGCCGCTGTACCAGGGCATGCGCGATGGCCGCATCGTGCGCTTCGAGGAAATCACCCGCGCACCGCAGGAAGTACAGGACTGCCTGCTGGGCATGCTGTCGGACCGGGTCATGGCCGTGCCCGAGCTCGAGGGCGAGCACGCCATGCTGTATGCCCGAGAGGGCTTCAACATCATCGCCACCGCCAACACGCGCGATCGCGGCGTCAATGAAATGAGCGCCGCGCTCAAGCGCCGCTTCGATTTCGAAACCGTCGCGGCGATCCTCGATTTCGACCTGGAACTGCAGCTGGTGCAGCAGGCGTCGGCGCGCCTGCTCGAGCGCAGCGGCATTCCGGCCACGCTGCCTGTACCGGTGCTGGAACTGCTGGTCACCACCTTCCGCGACCTGCGCAGCGGCCACGTGCCGGACGGGCAGGGTGGCGACACGCCGATGGATCGCCTGTCGGCCGTCATGTCCACCGCCGAGGCGGTCAACGTCGCCCATGCAGTGGGCGTGCGGGCCTGGTTCCTGGAGCAGCGCGAAGGTGCACCGGCCGACCTGGTCGACTGCATCGCCGGCACGGTGGTCAAGGACAGCGCCGAGGACCGCGCCAAGCTGCGCCGGTACTTCGAACACACCGTCGCGCGCCGCCAGGGCCCGTCCTGGCGTGCGTACTACGAGGCGCGCCACCGCCTGCCGTGATCGATCAGCCCGACATCATCGGCGTCCGCCACCACAGCCCGGCCTGCGCCCGGCTGGTGGCCGCGCGCATCCGCCGCCAGCGCCCGGCCTTCGTGCTGATCGAAGGCCCGGCCGATTTCAACCCGCGCCTGGAGGAGCTGTACCTGGACCATCGCCTGCCGCTGGCGATCTACAGCCATCGGTCCGACGACAGCACCCACCACGGCTCGTGGACCCCGTTCGCCGAGCACTCGCCCGAATGGCAGGCACTGGTGGTGGGGCGCGAAGTAGGCGCGCAGGTACGCTTCATCGACCTGCCCGCGTGGGACGACGCCTTCGCGGCGCTGGAAAACCGCTATGCCGACAGCGCCGACCATGCCCACGAAGCCCGCGCCGACGCCTACGAACGCGCGCTCGGCGAGCGCCTGGCCGTCCAGGGCCGCGATGCGCTGTGGGACCACCTGTTCGAGCAGGACGACGCCGGCGATGGCCTGCACGAACGCCTGCACACCTACTTCGTCCACCTGCGCGGTGATGACCGCGGGTCGCTGGGCAACCAGCGACGCGAACAGATGATGGCCGCCTGGATCGCCTGGGCAATGCGCCAGCCGGCGCACGACGGTCGCCACGGCGTGCTCGTTGTCTGTGGCGGCTACCACGCGCCCGCGCTGCAGCAGCTGTGGGCGCAGCAACCGGCGGCGAGCACGCCGCCGGCGGTGCCCACCCCGCAGGACGGCAGTGGCGGGGCGGTGCGGCATGGTTCGTTCCTCGTGCCGTATACGTTCAAGCGCCTGGACGCTTTCGCCGGGTACGCCTCCGGAATGCCCTCGCCGGGCTGGTACCAGTGGCAGTGGGAGCACGGCGTGGATGCCGACGCCCACATGCTCGGCCAGGTGATGGCGCGGCTGCGTGGGCGCGGGTTGCCGGCGTCCACCGCCGACCTGATCGCTGCACGCCTGCGGGCTGAAGGCCTGGCGCGGCTGCGCGGGCATGCCCGTCCGCAGCGCGTGGACTGGCTCGACGCGCTGGCCGGGGCGCTGGTCAAGGACGCACTGGACGCACCGCTGCCGTGGACCTACCGCGGCCGACTGCGTGCCGGCACCGATCCGGTCCTGGTCCAGATCATGGACGTGCTGACCGGCGACAGCACCGGGCTGCTGGACCCGCTGACCCCGCAACCGCCCTTGCTGGCCGACCTCGCCGCGCAACTGCAGGCGCACGGGCTGGCGCTGGGCCAACGCTGCCAGCTGGACCTGCTCGACCCGCACGACCGCCAGCGCAGCGTCCTGCTGCATCGGCTGCTGCTGCTGCAGGTGCCCGGCATCGTGCGTACCCACGGCCCGGCGCAGGCCATCAGCGACACGTTCGACGAGACCTGGTCGCTGACCCAGCCGGTGGAGCAGCACGCCGCGCTGATCGAAGCCGGCGCCTGGGGCGCCACTGTCGGCGATGCCGCCCGCGCCCGGCTGGAAGATGCACTGCGGCATGCCGATCGCGGCATCGCCGGACGGGTCCCGCTGCTCAACCGCGCCGCATGGGCGGCACTGCCGGCCGTCAGTGCCGCCGTGCTCGACGACCTGGCCACGGCGGTCGCCAGCGAAGCGCGTTTCGAGGTGCTGGCCCCGGCGCTGGGCGAGCTGGACCTGCTGCGCCGCCATGGGCACATGCTGGGCATGCAGGAGGCGCCGATGCTCAACGCCCTGCTTGGGCCCGGCTTGGACCGTGCCCTGTGGCTGCTCGAAGCGCCTGGCCAGGTCAGCAGCGCCGACACCGACGCCCACCTGCGCGGCCACCTGGCGCTGCGCCAGATCCTCATCGATCGCCTGGCCGATCACGAGCCCGGCGACGCCGCCACGTTCGCCACGGCCCCGGCCCGCGCGCTGGCGGTATGGCAGCGCAAGCTCGCCAATCCCCAGGCGGCGGCCGTCAGCCGCGGCGCCTCGCTCGGTGCGCTGGTGGGCCTGCGCGAGCGGGTGGGGGCGGCCACGCTCCCGTTTGCCGACGAGGCCATGGCCCTGCTGCAGGGCCTGGCGCCGGCGCAGATGGGCGATGCCCTGGCCGGCCTGTTGGCGCTGGCGCGCGACCGCCTGGCCAGCGAGCCCGGCTTCACCGCCGCGCTGGACGGCCTCATCCAGGCCCTGCAGGCAGACGACTTCATCCTCGCCTTGCCGGCGCTGCGCAGCGCGTTCGCCTGGCTGCCCGCACGCGAGCGCGGCGCGCTGGCCACCCGCATGCTGGCCCTGCATGGCGCCGACCACCTGTCCGGCCGCGTGCTGACCGCGGCGGTGCCGGGGCAGGCGCCTGCCGACGCCCTGGCCCGTGCCGCCCAGCGCGAAACCGCCGCGCTGGACGCGCTCGCGCGCTGGGGCATCACCCCCGTGCAGGACGCCGCGTCATGAGCCTGGACATCCCCGATCCGCTGCAGCGCTGGCGCCTGCTGTTGGGCGAACCGGCCGAGCCGGCCTGTGGTGCGCTCGGCGCGCAGGCCCAGGCCGCCGACGCCGCGCTGGAGTGGCTGTACGGCCGTGATAGCGACCGCGCGCTGCGTGGCGAACGCAGTGGCGGCGGCGGTGCATCGCAGCTGTCCACGCCGGACTGGATCAACGACATCCACCGGCTGTTCCCGCGCGAGGTGATCGAACGCCTCGAACGCGACGCCGTGGAGCGCTATGGCATCGACGAAGTGGTCACCAACCTGGAGGTACTCGAGCGCATCGCGCCCTCCGAGAGCCTGCTGCGCGCAGTACTGCATACCAAGCACCTGATGAACCCGCAGGTGCTCGCCGCCGCCCGCACGCTGGTGGCCGAGGTCGTGCGGCGCATCATGGAGCGGCTGGCCACGCAGGTGCACCAGGCCTTCAGCGGCACCCGCGACCGCCGCCGCCGCTCGCGCCGGCAGATCGCCAGCAACTTCGATTTCCGCCGCACGGTGGCGGCCAACCTGCATCGCCTCGACCCGGCCAGCGGCAAGCTCTACGTGCAGCAGCCGATGTTCTTCAGCCGCAGCCGTCGCCAGGCCGAGCCGTGGGACATCATCCTGCTGATCGACCAGAGCGGCTCCATGGTCGACTCGGTCATCCACAGCGCGGTCATGGCCGCCTGCCTGTGGCAGTTGCCGGGCATGCGCACCCACCTGATCGCTTTCGATACCCAGGTGGTCGACCTCACCGCCGATGTCGCCGACCCGGTCGAACTGCTGATGAAGGTGCAACTCGGCGGCGGCACCGACATCGCCCGCGCCGTGGCCTACGCGCAGGGCCGCGTGGTCAATCCCTCGCGCAGCGTGGTGGTGCTGGTCAGCGACTTCTACGAAGGCGGTGCCGATGGCGACCTGGTGCGGCGGGTCAAGGCGCTGGTCGAATCCGGGGTCAAGGTGCTGGGGCTGGCCGCGCTGGACACGCAGGCCGAGCCCAGTTACGACCGCGAAACCGCGGCACGCCTGGTCAAGGTCGGCGCGCACATCGCGGCGATGACGCCGGGCGAGCTGGCCGCATGGCTGGCCGAAAAGGTACTGGCATGAACCTGCGCCAGGACCTGCTGGAACTCACCCCGGCCGCGTTGATGGCGCTGGCCAACCCGGGCTTCGTCAAGCGCGCGCAGAAGGACCTTGCCGCCGGGATGGCACCGGCGCTCGACATCGACGCCAGCGGCACCCTCACCGCCACCTACGACGACGGCTGCGTAACGCGCCTGCCGGTGGGCTGCACCCTGCGTGATGCCCAGTGCAGCTGCACCGCCACGGCCATGTGCCGCCATCGGGTCACGCTGGTGCTGGCCTGGCAGGCGCAGGTGGCCGCCACCCTGCCGCCGCCTGCCACCGACCTCGCGCTCGACCACGGCCAGGCCGCATCCGACGCGGCCTGGAGCCCGGCCCAGTTCGACCTGCCGAGCCTGGCCGCCGTGCTGCCCCCCGGGGTGATGGACCAGGCCGAGCGACTACGCCAGGACGGTCCGGTGATCACCGTGTCCCCGTGGGCCGGCGCGGCCAGCCCGCCCGGCGCGCAGCTGCCGATGTGCAGCGTGCGCTTCTTTGCCCGCGGCTCCATCGCCCACGCGCGCTGCGATTGCCGCCAGGGCGGCAACTGCGCCCACGTCTTGCTCGCAGTGATGGCCTTCGCCCAGGCCGAGCGCCTCGGCCCGCTGCAGGCACCGCACACCCTGCAACTGCGCACGGCCGACGCCGCACCCGACGCCGCCAGTGGCTGGGACACCGCCGCGCAGGCGTTGCAGGCCGACATCGACGCGCTGCTGCTCTCGCTCTGGCTCGACGGTGGCGCACAACCGCTGATCGCCGTGGCCGCGCGCATCCAGGCGCTGCGCACCCGCGCCCAGGCGCAGGGCTGGTGCTGGATCGATGACGCGCTGGCCGAGCTGCGCCAGCTGCTGCAGGCACGGCAGGCGCGCAGCACCCGGTTCGCGCCGCTGGCCCTGCTCGACCTGGTGGTGGGGCTGTGGGCCCGTCTGCAAGCGGCCGCGCAGCTGGCCCGGCAGGTGGCGCCCGCGCTGCCCGCCGCGCAGGTGCTGGGGATCGGGGTCAAGGGCGAGGTCGCGCTGGACCGCGTGCGCCTGGTCTCGCTTGGTGCCGCGCTGTGGGGCGACGAACGCGAGCAGGGCGCCACCGTGCTCTGGGCCGACCCGGATACCCAGTCGGTCACGGTGATGGCACGGCAGTGGCCACGGGAGGCGCAGGCACCCATCCCGCTCGGCGAACGCCGCATCGCCGGGCATCCACTGCGCCAGCTGGCCGCCAGCCAGGTCGTCACCCAGCGCGCCACGCGCAGCGCCAACGGCACCGTCAGCGTCGCCGCCCAGCGCCAGCACACTGGCCTGCTGCCGCTGTCGCCCCGTGCCTGGGACGAACTGGGCGCACCGTTGCGCCAGCCCGATCCGGCGGCCCTGGCCGCGCACCTGGCCCGGCAGCCGCCGGCATTCACCCAGCCGCGGCTGGCGGCAGCGGGTGTCGCCGGCGGTGCGCCGGCGGCTTTCCATGTCGTCCAGGTCGACGCGCTGCAGCCGGCACGGGTCGACTGGGATCCGATCACCCAGACCCTGCATGCCGACCTGGTCGCACGCGACGGCCAGGGCATCGGCCTGCTCCTGTTGCATCCGCACCGCGCCGCCGCACCCGATGCGGTGGACGTGCTGGCCCGCGTGCTCGACGGCCACTACGGCGCGTTGCGAGCGGTGGCCGGCAACGTCTGCCTGCAGGGCGGGGCACTGGTCATGCAACCCACCGCGCTGCTCACCGACACCCAGGCGGTGGTCCCGCAGGTCCACCCGCCCGTTGCAGCGCTGCCCTTGCGCTCGGTGGCCGCCGCCGCATCGACGCCGCTGCTGGACACCCTCGAACACCTGTCGCTGCTGCTGCAGCAAGGCCTTCGCCACCAGCACGGCGGCGACTGGGAGCGCGTGCAGGACCAGGCCCACTGCCTGCGGCTGGCCGGTTACCGCCAGGCGGCTGCCCAGCTCGGCCAACTGCGCGCGGCGCTGGTACCCGCGCGGCGGCCGACGCTGCTGCAGCACGTGTCGGCGCTGGCCGTGCTGGTGCGGGACCTGTCTGCATGATCCCTGCCTGGCCACGCATTGACCTATGCTGCAGGCATGCCTTCTTCCGTTGCCCCCAGGTGATCATGCCCGCACGCCGTCCCCCGGCCCGACTGCCCGCCATCCACCGCCTTGGCCTGCGCCTGGCCGGCATCGCGCTGGCGCTGCTCGCAAGCACCACCAGCGCGGCCGCGCAGGACAGCTTCGATCGCTGCCTGGCCACCCTGCAACCGCAGGCGCTCAAGCAGGGCATCAGCGCGACCGGCTTCAGCCGCCTCACCGCCGGCCTCACCCCGGACCTGAGCGTGCTGCCGCTGCTCGATGCGCAGCCGGAATTCACTACGCCGCTGTGGGATTACCTGGCCGCGCTGGTGGACAGCCAGCGTGTCGACGATGGACGCGCCTTGCTGGTCCAGCACCGCGATCTGCTGGACCGCGTGTCCGCCCAGTACGGCGTCGACCCTGCCACCATCGTCGCGGTCTGGGGCGTGGAGAGTGACTACGGCCGCGTGTTCGGCAAGCGCCCGCTGCTGCAGTCGCTGGCCACGCTGTCGTGCAACGGCCGCCGGCAGCCCTTCTTCCGTGGCGAACTGCTGGCCCTGCTCAAGCTGCTCGACGCCGGCGACCTGCAGGCCGATGGCCTCACCGGTTCCTGGGCCGGGGCCTTCGGGCATACCCAGTTCATGCCCTCCACGTATGCGCGCATCGCGGTAGACGGCGATGGCGACGGTCGCCGCGACCTGGTCGCGAGCATCCCCGACGCGCTGGCCTCCACCGCCAACTACCTGGCCAAGGCCGGGTGGCGCACCGGCCAGCCGTGGGGCATCGAGGTCACGCTCCCGCCCGGTTTCAACGCGGCCGTGGCCGGCCGCACCCGGCGCCAGCCGCTGGCCAGTTGGCGCGCGCTCGGCATCGTCCCGGTCGGCGGCGGCGCCCTGGCGCCGGCGGGCCTGCCCGCCGACAGCAACGCCGCGCTGCTGCTGCCCACGGGCGCCAACGGCCCGGCCTGGCTGGTGTTCCGCAACTACGACGCGATCTACGCCTACAACGCCGCCGAAAGCTACGCCCTGGCCATTGCCACGCTGGCTGATCGCCTGCGTGGCGGCAGCGGCACCGTGGCGGCCTGGCCCACCGACGATCCCGGCATCGGCCGTCGCGAGCGCCGTGAACTGCAGACCCTGCTGCTCGCCCGCGGGCATGACATCGGTGCCGCCGACGGCATGGTCGGCACCGCCACCCGTCGCGCCATCCAGGTTGAGCAGCAGCGCCTGGGCTGGACCACCACCGACGGCCGCGCCGGCCAACGCATCCTCACCGCCCTGCGCAGCGCCCCTCCCATCAAGACCCCGTCGACCGCCATGCCCGCATCCACCGTGTTCACCCTGCCGCCCAACCACGCCCGCCTGATGCAGTCCCCGGCCGGTCCCAGCGCCGCGCTGCCCAAGGTCGATGGCCTGAGCCTGGGCACCATGCAGGGCTTCCCCGCGTGGAAGGTCGAGACCCCGTTCGCCACCGCCGCCATCGCAGTGTTCGGTGGGCAACTGCTGTCCTACGTCCCCAAGGGGGGCCAGGACGTGTTGTGGCTGTCGCCCACCGCGCAGGCACTGCCCACCCCGATCCGCGGGGGCAGCCCGGTCTGCTGGCCGTACTTCGGCCGCCAGGGGCAGGGCACCGACGTGCCCTCGCACGGCTTCGTGCGCACCCTGCCGTGGACCCTGAAGGACGCGCGCCGCGATGCCGATGGCACCGTCGTGCTCACCCTCGCCCCGCCCACGCTGGATTCTCTGGGCCTGCGCCTGCAGATGGAACTGCGCATCGGCCGCACCCTCGAGCAGCGCCTGGTCACCGAGAACACCGGCGGCCAGCCGGTCAGCTTCACCCAGGCCCTGCACAACTACGTCCGGGTCGGCGATGCCACCCGCGTCGACGTGCAGGGGCTTGATGGCCTGACCTACCTGGACAAGTTCGAGGACTACGCCACCCCGCGCGTCCAGCAGGGCGACTGGAACCTGCGCGACCCGCGCGACCCCGGTCGCAGCGATCGCATCTATACCCAGGCCGGTGGCCACTACATCCTCAAGGATCCCACCCTCAAGCGGCGCATCGAGATCAGCACCCAGGGCAGCCGCACGCTGGTCGCCTGGAACCCGGGCGAAGCGGGGGCGGCCAAGATGGCCGACGTCGGCAGCGGCTGGCGCAATTACGTCTGCCTGGAAGCGGCCAATGCCGGCCCGGACGTGGTCACCCTGGCCCCGGGCGCACGCCATGTACTGCAGCAGACCCTGCGCCTGCTGCCACTGTAATTCCATCAACGGCCTCTCAAGGAAAGAGTCATGACCGAGACCCAGTGGTACTACGCCGATATCGGCCAGCAGCGGCAGGGCCCGCTGCCCACAGGCGCATTGCGACGCCTGCACCAGGAGGGCACGGTCGATATCGATACCGTGGTCTGGTGCGAGGGCATGCCGCAGTGGAAGCCGCTGCACAGCGTGGCCGAGCTGTCCCGGG
Organism: Stenotrophomonas sp. Steno-Z1; assembly: GCF_056393175.1. Lineage (NCBI taxonomy): Bacteria > Pseudomonadati > Pseudomonadota > Gammaproteobacteria > Lysobacterales > Lysobacteraceae > Stenotrophomonas > Stenotrophomonas sp. Steno-Z1. Next base: position 109,076 of record NZ_JBWJPB010000011.1, read on the forward strand.
CAGAGCCGGAACCGCCACCGCCACAGGTGCTGGCACCGGCATGGGAACCAGCATCGGCATCGGCGCATGATCCCTACGCCGCCCCGGCCTCCAGCCTGGTGCCCGGCAACGGTGGCGGGTGGGCCGCGCCGGATGCCAGCCAGCAGGCCTACGCCGCGTTCGTGGGCAGCAATTTCCCGGTGTACCGGCGCAAGTGGCGGCTGGACCGGCCCGGCCACAACGCCAGCGGCTGGCACTGGCCCGCGTTCCTGTTCGGGGCCTTCTGGATGCTGTACCGGCGCATGTATGCCGTGGCGGCCGGCTGGATCGCAGCCCTGGTCGGCCTGTCCTTCCTGGAAGCCCTCGTGAATGCCAGCAGCGCGCTGTCCACTGCGATCACCTTCGGTGCCAGCGCCACCGCCGGCGCCCTGGGCAATCATCTCTACCTGCGCCACGCCGACCGCATCATCGCCCAGGCCCGCGCCACGCACCGCGACAACGCGCAGGCCCTGCACGCCGAGCTGGCCGCCCGCGGCGGCACCCGCTGGTCGGCGGTGGTGCTGGGGTTGCTTGCCTACGTCGCCGTGCTCGGTGGCCTGAGCTTCCTGTTCGACAGTTGATCCCGGCTCAGCCCTGGCGCGTGCGTGGGCGCAGCGCCAGCAGGCAGATCGCGCCGGCCACCAGGCCCCAGAATGCCGACCCGATCCCGGCCAGCGACACCCCCGAGGCGGTGACCAGGAACGTCACCAGCGCCGCCTCGCGGTCGGCGTCCTCCCGCAGTGCCATCGACAGGCTGTTGGCGATGGTCCCAAACAACGCGATGCCGGCCACGCAGGCCACCAGTTCCTTGGGGAAGGCGGCGAACACCGCCGCCACCGTCGCCCCGAACAGACCCACCACGATATAGAAGGCCCCGGCCGCCACCGCGGCCGTATACCGCCGGGCCGGGTCCTCGTGCGCCTCGCGGCCCATGCAGATCGCCGCCGTGATCGCCGCCAGGTTCAGCCCATAGGCGCCGAACGGTGCCAGCAACGTATTGGCCACCCCGATCCAGCCGATCACCGGCGAGATCGGCGTGTCGTAGCCCGACGCGCGGATCACCGCCACCCCGGGGATGTTCTGCGACGCCATGGTCACCACGAACAGGGGCAGCGCGATGCCGATCACCGCCGGCCACGACAGGGTCGGCCAGGTGAACGCCGGCGTGGCCAGTTCAAGACGCACCGCCTGCAGGTGCAGCAGCCCCTGCGCCGCCGCCACCAGGATGCCCACCAGCAGGGTGGCGATGACCGCATAGCGTGCGAACAGGCGCCGACCCACCAACCAGGTGACGAACATCGCCAATGCCATCCCCAGCTGCGTCTGCATGGACACGAAGACATCCAGGCCGAACCGAAGCAGTACGCCGGCAAGCATGCCCGCGGCCAGCGCCATCGGCACCCGGCGCATGACGCGCGCGAACAGGCCGGAGAAGCCGGCGATCATCCCCAGCACCGCAGCAAGCACGAACGCACCGATCGCATCGCTGTAGCCCACTGCACCGGCGCCCACCACCAGCATTGCCGCCCCCGGGGTGGACCATGCCGTCACCACCGGCACGCGGTAGCGCAGCGACAGTCCGATACAGGTGATGCCCATGCCCAGTCCCAAGGCCCACATCCACGACGCGATCTGTGCCTGTGTCGCGCCCACCGCGCGTGCGGCCTGGAACACGATCACTGCCGAACTGGCGAAGCCCACCAACACCGTGATGAAGCCGGCCATCAGCGCGGGCAGCGACGCATCGCGCAACAACGAACGCTTGGGGAGGGCAGACATCGCATGCATTCCTGACGACAAGGGATGCATTGTTAGCAAGCCTTCGGCAGCACGCGCAACGCGCGTGCTGCCGCGCTTGTCGATGAGCAGCACGCACGGATGACGCGTTGATGAAAAAGATCGACGAAAACGCTTGACGAATTTTCAGAAGTCTTTAGTATTCGCTCCCTCGCTGTGACGCGGTCTTCACCCCGGTGAACACCCACCCGCAGCGACGGCAACACGCTTCGAAAGAAGGTGTTGACGGAAACGAAAAGCCTGACATAATAGGCGGCTCGCAACGACGAAAGCCTCTCGA
>NZ_JBWJPB010000012.1:0-101803 GCF_056393175.1 Stenotrophomonas sp. Steno-Z1
AAATCACACATGCCATCAACCCTATAAACAGGTAGATGAAATCCGACGACACGATAACCACCGGCCTTCCGATTAGCATGAATGCTATCGACTTTATGATCAGGATAATTGATCCAAAAAGAAGAAAAGTATCCATAACCAATAAAGAGCCCATCCCCATGTGAAGCCTCTTTCCCTTGAGAATCACAACCCCGATGTAACACACAAGAACCAGGAAAGATATCAGGGCCGTCAGGCCAACAACCACCCACTCATTTTCTAGGAACTTTATCACAGCCGGGACACTCCCTTAGGTTAAGACGATAAGCCAAAATACCAAGTGCAGAACCAGCCATTACCAGAACAAATTTCAACAACAACGACTCTGGCGTAAAGAGCGCAACTGGCGCGACGGCACAGAGGAGAAAATATCTAAAGTCAAACACACTGGGCGACAGCAACCACGATTCAATACAATTCTTTTTCATATAAAAGGGCCTCCTCTAAACATAGTAGTCCGCCCAATCAAATCGTCAACAAACTAGCAACATACTAAATCATTTGACCGGAATTCCATCAGGAACGTCATACATGATATCGGTGATTTCACTAACAAGGCGGTGATCCAACAGCAATGTCATGATGACCTTGGCGGTCTCTGCGGTCGGGATAATTTTCCCCGCCTTATCGAAAGCGACGCCCCACTTCCGCTTCGTCGCAACAGTCTTGAGCGCCTTCAAATATTTTGGATTGGAATAGAGATTCTTGTCCTGAATCACCGTCATCCTCTTTAGATGCGTTCCATTCTCGCCAACATAGTCCAACAGCGGTTGCATGTCAGTAAAGAGAGCGGAGAAGGCAGGCTCCAACTTCAGCTTTTCGAACGCCTGAGCATAGCCAGCTCGATACTGCATCATTGACTCAAAGCCCTTCTTGTTCGACACCAAAAGAACACCATCCAAGGCAAAGATGTCAAATCGGGGCTCAAGTGTGAACTCATCACCCGCTACGGCCGACAACTGACCGTTCTTAAAAATGGCATTAATTACATTTTTCTTTATATATACCGGCTTCCACGTCATCGGCGTGCGCCGCGTGGCGTAGAGGGTCTGCCCGTCCTTTACAAACTTCACCAAGTAGCCGACAGCGCCCTTGAGCTTCTTAAGATCATTAGTCGCATGGTCAGACTCCGGCTCGTCAACGAGATCCTTTAGAACCTGAAAGTCAGTATCACCCACAGCAATAGTCAGGCATCCATCATCGGTGGGCTGAGAGAGATGCCCATATGGAATCCACTCGTTAATTCGGGCCCTCTCATTTTCCGCAAAACCCTTGAGAGCATTATCTAGGACTGGATCCGTCTTGATGTAGTACGCCTTGAATTTCTTCGTACCAACGCTCCTCTTAAACACCCAAAGGAATACGCTTGACCCGGCGAGGTCAAATGCCTTGAGGCTTTTCAATGCCAGATCGCTCATGGGTCCCCCATCAAATATACTTCCTGAACATCCTCAATAAGCTGCTTGCCAGGCAACAGCTTTCCTTGCTTCAGCGCGCGCACGGTCTTATGGACCTGTTTTCCACCGACAGCAATATCAACCTCATACAGCCGCCAGCCGAAAGCAATCAATACGGGGTTCATCAGAATCTGCCCCGACCTATAGGTAATCAAAAACAAAAGCACAAGAAAAACGAAGAATCCCGCCAACTTCTGCGGATCTCCGTAACTCAACCCCATGAATGATACAACGTAGGGGAAAACATAATTAATCAGGTCATTCGGAACGGGCTTCGCGGACAGAACTTCAGCTTCGATCTTCAATCGGACAGCCTTTATGGAATACATCGTCAGCCACAGTGCGGCTGATGTAACCACTATTGCGGCCAAGGATGCCCAAGGGTGCTCAAAGATCTGAAGTTCGCAATCAAACTGCCCTCCCCAACCACATATGGGTTCTCCCCACAGCGCTTTTTTGATGTCTTGCGCCGCCAGGACAAAGGCCAGCGGGGCATATGACCCTAGAAAAAGCACTCCTGCTGACCACATCCGAAATTGCATTCCGGTATTTCCTTCTAGTCCACCCCTCTGTTGCCAAGCATAGACCGGCCTCGTCTCATCGACCGAGAACTCCGCCGGGTCAAGGACGCCAGCTAAAGATACCCATTGATTAGAGGCCCTCATAGATAGCGGCTCGCCTGCGGGGATCTTTAGGACGGCCCAAGCCGACGAACTCCAGGCCGTACCCCTGCTCGCATCATGGTGCGAACTTGGGTAGCATCCGGGACACACCACAGGACACAAATCCGGTTTGTGGACGCCTCCGGAGCTAGGCGGGACGGTCAAGGTACTGTTTCCCCCTCTCTCCGCCACACACATGAAAAGGGCTGCCCATCGGGTGGCCCTTTTTATTTGTCTGGGTAGCGCGGCGCGCCGACTGCCGGGTTCGTGGCACAGTCAGCCGATCCGCCCACCCGCATGCAGTCCATGTCCCCGATCCGCGCCTTCACCGCTGCCGATACACCCGCCTGCCTGGCCCTCTTCGACGGCAACGTCCCGCAGTTCTTCGGCGTGCATGAACGTGCGGATTTTGCCACTTACCTGCAGCAGCCTGCGCGACCTGCGGACTACCTGGTGATCGAACGCCACGGCCGGGTGGTGGCATGCGGCGGACTGGCGATGGACGACGCGCTGACCGCCGCGTTCTGCTGGGGCATGGTGGAACGGGCCATGCACCGGCAGGGGCTCGGCAGCGAACTGGCGCACGCGCGCCTGCAGCAGGCACGTGCGCGTGGCGCGCGCCGCGTGGTGTTGAGCACCAGCCAGCACAGCTGCGACTTCTACCGCGCACAGGGGTTTGAAGTGACCGGCGTGGTGAGCGATGGCCATGGTCCGGGCCTGGATGCCGTGGGCATGGCGCTATCGCTGGCATAGCGCGGGAGGACATCCTGCCGGATGCCCCTGTTCATGGTGACCGGGCCGGCGCTACGATGCCGCACGGCAACGTGCTCGCGGCACGACACAGTCAAGGAGGAAACCCGTGTTTCGAACGATCATCATCGCCTGCCTGACGGCAACCGCGCTCAGCGTTCCGATGGCAGCGTACGGCAAGCTACTCGACGGCGATTCCCAGTACACCCCGCCCACCGCTCCGCTTGAGATCCGGAACAGCCGGGATTTTTCCGCCCCCTTCGACACCACGTGGCGGGCCCTGGTCTCGCACCTGTCCGAAACGTCCTTCGTGATCGACAACATCGACAAGGCGTCCGGGCTCATCACCCTGTCGTTCTCGGTACCCGAGGCAGGGAGCGCGTTGGATTGTGGCCAGTGGTCCCTGTGGGTGAAGAATCTGCGTGGCAGGCGGGACTACGCCTACGCAGGCGCGGCGGATTTCGCGCGGTACGAGGCAGTGAATGCCGGAAACCTCTATACGCATGAGCGAAGGATGACCCTGTCCGGCAAGATGAACATCTTCGCCACGGCACTCGATGACACATCCACGCGGGTGAAGGTCACCGTCCGGTACGTACCCGCAATTTCGCTGACCGCGTCCACATTCGAGCTGGACATGAACTTCAACCGCCGCCCTCCCCAGACCGTGAACGATACGTCCAGCTTCAACACCGGACAGGAGGGGCAATTCACGCACGGATTGACCACGTGCAGGGCAAAAGGAACGCTCGAGCGTTCACTTCTGGACAGTATCGCCGCAACGCTCGCGCCCTGACCCTCGATGATAAACCGCCTATCGGTGGCCCCTTCCAGGGGGCCACCGGAGCGGGCGGGCACTCAGCTGCTCGACACCTTCATCAGCACCAGCCCGCTCACGATCAGCACCGCCGCGCCGATCCGCATCGCATTGATCGTTTCGCCCAGGAAGATGATGCCGATGACGAACGCGCCCACCGCACCGATGCCGGTCCAGATCGTGTACGCGGTGCCCAGTGGCAACGTGCGCATGGCCAGCGACAACAGCCAGAAGCTGGCGATCATGGCGGCAAGGGTGATGACCGAGGGCGTGAGCTTGCTGAACCCGTCGGACTGCTTCATCGCGAACGCCCAGACGATTTCGAGTACTCCGGCTGCCAACAGATAGATCCAGGCCATGCGGCCCTCCTTGATGGGGGCCAGGTCGTCCTGGTCGTTGGTTCCCGTTGCGGGGGAGGTCGTTCCTCCTGCCGCCGATTCTAGCAACGCCGTTTCGATCCAGGCACCTGCAGATCCGCCGCTTTGCGCAGGGTTCAGCCCTGGGACGCGGTTGATTCAGCTCCATGCCCGCCGCGTGGCATCCTGTCCCGCCCTGATGCAGGAAAGGCGCATGCCGATTCATCCGACACTGGCCGACTGGCTGGAACAGGCGCTACAGGCGCGGCTACCGGAGGCGGTCGTGGGGCTGTCGTTCAACCTCAGCGAAGGCGCAGCGGGCGACGATGCCGGATTCTGCATCGAACTGGTCGGCACCGACCGCTTCGATGCGAACGATACGGACTGGCCCTGCGACGAGATATGGGCGCCGCCCGTGCGCGAGATCGAGCTCCCCTTTGCACTGACCGGCCAGGGCTGGGAAGCGTGCCTGGCCGCAGTGCACGCGGCGTTGCTGCAGGCACTGGACACGCCCCGTTTCGGCCCGCGCCTGACCCACCAGGTAGCGGGTATCGGCCTGGGCTTCGTGGACGGCGACCTGGACCTGCTCTGGCAGCGCGCCGACTGAGCGGCATGCGCTGGCACTGCGTGCCACGCATGCGCTAGAATGCGCGACTGCACTACGGGGGGCCTGCTCCTGCAGTACAGCTTCCAACACTGGGCGTCGATCCCCGATCGCCCCACGTGTGGAACGTCTCTATGGTGGCCCCGTCGGCCCCTCGCGACGCTAGGTCGAAAATCCCGCCAGGGCCGGAAGGCAGCAACGGTATCGATCGACGCGGGCGCCGAGGTCAGCCGGCGGGGCCGCCACCTTTTTGGGGCCCGGCTACGCCGACGTGTCGCTGCCGCCTGCCGCCGCCGGCGTGCCCTGATGAAACACCACCCGCCACGCGCCCCCGCTCAGTCGCCACAGCGAACTGCGCAGCACCTCGCGCTGGCGCACCCCCTCGATCACATACCAGCTGCGATAACGCACCTGGGCCAGGGTCGGCGCCAGCAGGGCAATGCGATAGTCCTCAGAGACGATCTCCACCGCCGTGCGCTCGGCGGGAATGTCGACCAGCGCCGCCGCGCGCCCGTAGCAGTTCCCGGAACTGCCGATCTCACTGAAGTCGCTATCCAGCAGGTCCGCCAGACGCGCCGCATCGCCCCGCACCCTGGGGGCATGCAGGGCGCGTTCGAGGGCTTCAAGGTGAGCAGCCAGCGCGGCGAGGTCCGGTGCGGACGCCATGCTCAGGGCGGGTCCTGGGCCAGTACGTGCATGGCCGTCGGCGTGGCCAGCGGCACGCATTCGCCGGGCAGCGCGACACGATGGCCGCGCTGGCGCAGCGCATCGCCATCGGCCTCGCTGGCGTAGTGGTAGAGCATCATCCGCGCCTGCAACGCAGCGCTGTATTCGCGCTCCAGGTCGTCAACGCCCGTGTGCGACGGGTTGCCGTGCAGGCCACAGTCGTGGGCGATCAGCTCGTTGTCGTCGGCATAACGCGCCAGCATTTCCGGAATCGGCCGGGTATCCCCGCTCCACACCACGGCGCCCTTGAGGCGCAGGCCGTACGCGGTTTCCGGCCAGTGGTGACGCACCGGGAACACCTCCAGGCGCACGCCGTCGTGCCAGAACGCATCGCCCACCACGATCAGCTGGAAGGCATCCCAGAAGTTGGCGCCGCCCTCGGCCAGCACATTGGGGTAGTCGGCCACGCGCCGGTGCAGCAGCGGCACCACCGTGGCCGGCACGTACACGCGGATGCGGCCACGCCGGTGCGGCGAGAAGAACGCATCCACGAACAGCCGTTCAAAGCCGGCGACGTGGTCCAGGTGCACATGGGTGACGAACAGCGCCTGCGGCACGTGCCCGTACTGGGCCTGGAAAGCGGTCAGGCCTTCCCCACCGCAATCGATGGTCAGCCAGGGCCTGCCTTCGCGCTCGATCACGGCCATCGGCGAGCCGAGCTGGACCGCCGAGGCATTGCCGACGCCCATGAAACGCAGTGCCCACTCCATCAGTAGCCCCGGTTCCAGGCCAGGTCGTAGGCACGGCGCAGTCGTGCGTAATCTTTTTCCACGTCGTCCTGGCTGCGCTCGCCGCGCAGCTTGATCAGCGAGCGCAGCAGGCGCTTGAGGTTCTTCTCACGCCAGCGGGTGGCCGGGATGCGCTGCACGCAGCGGTCGAAATCGATCAGCCAGCCATGGCCATTGGCGTCGAACAGGATGTTGTGGGCGTTGAGGTCGGCGTGGTCCAGCCCGGCGCGATGGAACCGCGCGATCAGCCGCCCGGTTTCTTCCCATGGCGCACCACGGCCGGCGACCAGCGCGCGGTCGGCCAGCGAGCGCACGCCTTCCAGCCGCTCCATCAGGATGGCCGCGCGGTAGCGCATGCCGTCGCGCATGTAGAACGCGGCGATCGGTTGCGGCACCGGCAGCTTCAGCGCGCGCAGCGCGCGCATCAGGCGGAACTCGGCAAAACTGCGGGTGCGGTTGGCACCACGCCACAGGTACTGATCGCGGCTGAGTTTGGCCGCCATGCCGCCGCGCAGGTACTGGCGCAGCACGCATTGGCCAAACGGCGCATCCACGAACCAGGCCCCGCCACGGCCGCCATCGCCGACCGGACGCGCCCGCTCGGCCCAGTGGGCGGGCGAGAACAGGCCGATCTCGGCTTGCCGCAGCCGTTCGCGGTCGAACAGAATGGCACCCATGCCGCGTCCATCGCGGCAGGGCGTCAGCGCTTCAGTGGCGTCGAATGCGACCATTCCTTCGAGTCTAACAACACCATGGCATCAGCGTCCTCTTCCTTGTGTCTTTTGCGTTTGTCCGCACTCGGCGACGTCACCCACGTGGTGCCGCTGGTGAGGACCCTGCAGCAGGCCAGGCCGGGCACGCCGCTGCACTGGATCATCGACAAGGCCGGCCACAAGCTGCTCGATGGCCTGCCGGGCGTGGTATTCCACCCCTACGACAAGAAGACCGGGCTGGCCGGCATGCGCGCGCTGCGCAGCGGGTTCCCGCCGGGGCGTTTCGAGGCGCTGCTGCAAATGCAGGTGGCCTTCCGCGCCAACGTGCTGTCCGCGTTCGTGCCGGCCGTGCGCCGGATCGGTTACGACAAGGCACGCTCCAAGGATCTTCACGGCCTTTTCATCAACGAACGCATCCCCGACCGCCCCGGCATCCATGTGCTGGATGCGATCGGCAGCTTCGGCGAGCCGCTCGGCATCCGCCAGAGCGAGGTCAGCTGGGACCTGGCCATTCCGCCAGCGGCGGTGGCCTGGACGCAGGCGCAGTGGCAGGACGATGGCCGCCCCGTGCTGATGATCTCGCCCTGCTCCAGCCACGTGCGCCGCAACTGGTATGCCGACCGCTATGCGGCGGTGGCCAACCACGCCGGCACGCGTGGCTGGCGGGTGGTGCTGTGCGGCGGGCGCAGCACGCTGGAGCGGGACATGGCCGATGCCATCCAGGCCCAGCTGCAGACCCCGGCGCTGGACCTGGTCGGCAAGGACACGCTCAAGCAGCTGCCGGCCCTGTTGGCCCGCGCCGCGCTGGTGATGACCCCCGACTCGGGCCCGATGCACATCGCCAACGCCATGGGCAGCAAGGTGCTGGGCCTGCACGCGGCCAGCAATCCGGCCCGCAGTGGCCCGTATTCGGACCGCCGCTACTGTGTGGACCGCTACGACGATGCAGCGCGCAAGTTCCTCGGCAAGCCGGCCAGCGAACTGAAATGGGGCACCAAGATCGAGTTCGACGACGTGATGCAACTGATCACCGTCGAAGACGGCATCGCCGCGTTCGAGCGTTATGTCGCCGATCACCGCCCGGCCTGACCGGCAGGCGGACATCACGGGGTTGCCGGCGAGCGTTCGCCCCCCCCTTTTAGCGTCGCAGGCCGACGGAATTACGCGCCCTTGGGCGCGTAGTCCTTATACGACTTCTCTTCGACGTAACCCGAGCCCAGCGCCAGGTTGATGTCCTTCTTGATCCGCGCACGCTGGTCGTTCTCCAGGTAGACGCTGCGGGCCAGGGCGATGAAGTCCTCGTCGAAGGCCTGCGCCTTGTCCTGCAGGCGGATGTTGTCCTCGATGTCCCACAGGCGCTCGTTGACCGCCTTCAGCTCGGCGCGCAGGCGCGCGATGTCCTTGACCGCGGCCGGATGCGCCATCCACGTCTTCTCCAGCGCACTCAGCTCGGCATGGATGTTGGCCAGCTTGGCAGCATCGTCGATGCGCTCGGACTTGATCTGCAGGATCGAGATCTTGTCCAGCAGCTCGCCGAAGGACACGGGAACCAGGATTTCAGCGGTCATGGGGGACATCCGTTACGTGAGATCGGCAGTTTAGCGGACGGTGATGCCGGGCGCCTGCGGCCCGGTAGAGCCACGCCATGCATGGCTTCGTGATGCTCGGCGCACGTCCGTCCCACAGCGGCCGCCCTTCGGGCGGCGTTGCCTCTCCGTCGGAGGGTCGAACCCGGAACGAGGGTGGCCGCTTCATTGCCGGGATTGCTGGGCCCATCCATGGGCCCAGCCCTTCCGCGCTGCGCGCTCCAGGGCCAGCCGTTCGGCTGTCCGGATTCGTTCCAGACGAATCCGTCGAACCCCGGCGTGTCTTCGCTTCACCCCCCTCTCCGCCAGACACGCAAAAAAGGCCACCCGTTGGGTAGCCTTTTTTGCGTGTCTGGCGGAGAGGGGGGGATTCGAACCCCCGAGGCGCTATAAACGCCTGCCTGATTTCGAGTCAGGTACATTCAACCGCTCTGCCACCTCTCCAGATGGTCCCGGCGAACCGGGAGGCGAATAATACGGGCAGGATGCGCCGACGACAAGTCATTCGTTTGCCACGCACGTGAATTTCTTCTGTCTGGATGCCTTGCCGGATGTCCGGCGGCCCGCGATCATGCCGTTATCCCCTGCAACGTCCCCTTGGATGCCGCCCCCTCATGATCGAATTCGGACACCTCACCCACCCTGGCCTGCGCCGTGACCTCAACGAGGACACCTACTACGGCGATGGCGAACTGGCGTTGTGGCTGGTCGCCGACGGCATGGGCGGGCACGCCTGCGGCGAGGTGGCGAGCGCCCTGGCGCGCGAAACCATCGTGCGCGAGATCCGCCAGGGCGCGACCCTGGCACATGCGATCCGGGTCGCCGACGAGGAAATCATCCGTACCTCGCGCCGCCGCAACGACAGCCTGCCGATGGGCACCACCGTGGTGGCTGCGCGCGTACAGGGCAATCGCTATGAGGTGGCCTGGGTCGGCGACAGCCGCGCCTACCTGTGGCGCGACGGCGCCCTGGCCCAGCTCAGCCAGGACCACAGCGTGGTCCAGGAAATGGTGGCGCAGGGCAACCTGACCGCCGAGCAGGCGCGCGCGCATCCGCACCGCAACGTGGTCACCCAGGCGTTGGGAGTGACCGATCCGGCGCACCTGAACGTGGCTACCACCACCGGTGAACTGCGCCCGGGCATGCAGTTGCTTCTGTGCAGCGACGGCTTGACCGAGGAAGTGGAGGACAAGGGCATCGCAAGCACCCTGGCCTACGACGACGCCAGCGCCCAGGAATGCGTGGACACCCTGGTGGCGGCCGCCCTGGACGGGGGCGGTTCGGACAACATCACCGTGATCCTGGTGCGCTGCCACTGAGGCCCGACCGGTCGCGCGGCGGCGGACGCTGCGCCATGCCGACTCGAGGAGCGCGGGCCGAGCATGCGGATTCAAAGGCTGACGGTCGCCGCACCGACGGGGCGCTGAGCGAGATAGCCATCACCGCCCGACTTACACCCGGGCCGGCCCACCCCGGGTAGAGCCGAGCCACGCCCGGCTGCCCTCCGCTCCGGCCCGTGCACGCCGCCAGCCGGGCCGCAGCCACGCCTGGCGTGGCGCCACCCGGCAGATCCAGGCATGCGGCGCCCTGCGGTCAGCCCGCCTCGGCCATCACGCGCTCGCCGTCCCAGATTGCGTGGCCGGCCTTCTTGCGCAGCTTGGCCAGCCGCGCCTCGTGCGCTTCCAGCTCGGAGGCGGTGGCCACCACGCGCGGACGCGGCAACAGGCGCGAGGTGTCGAACGCCTGCGCATGGGCGGTGCCGCCCTTGGCGTCGTCGACCGAACCGAAACCGATTTCTTCCTGGCCCGAGGTCAGCGCGATGTACACATCGCCCAGGATCTGCGCATCGAGCAGGCCGCCGTGCAGTTGGCGATGGGCGTTGTCCACGCCGAGCCGCTTGCACAGCGCATCCAGCGAGTTGCGCTGGCCCGGGAAGCGCTCGCGCGCCATCTTCAGCGTATCGATCACCGTGCAGCGGTCGGTGATCTTGCCGTAGTGGTCGCCGAGCAGCGACAGCTCGTTGTCCAGGAAGCCGATATCGAACGCGGCGTTGTGGATGATCAGCTCGGCGCCATCGATGAAGGCCAGGAACTCCTCGGCGATCTGCGCGAAGACCGGCTTGTCGGCCAGGAACTCCAGGGTCAGCCCGGTAACTTCCTGCGCGCCCTGTTCGAACTCGCAGTCCGGCTTGATGTACTGGTGGTAATTGTTGCCGCTGGGCCGGCGCTCAAGCAGCTCCACACAGCCGATTTCGACGATGCGGTTGCCCTTTCGCCACTCCAGGCCGGTGGTTTCGGTATCGAGGATGATCTGACGCATGGGCTCAGTGTACCGGGCCGGCGGCGCGGATCCGGATCGCGGCGTCGCGCGCCAGCTGGTCCACGCGTTCGTTGTCCGGGTCGCCGGAGTGCCCCTTCACCCAGCGCCAGTCGATCTGGTGGCGCAGCGTGGCCGCGTGCAGCCGTTCCCACAGGTCGCGGTTCTTGACCGGATCGCCGCCGGCGGTCTTCCAGTTCTTGCGGATCCAGCCCGGCATCCACTGGGTCAGTCCCTGGCGGACGTACTGCGAATCGGTGAACAGCACGATGTTGCAGGGCTCGGTCAGCGCCTCCAGCCCGGAGATGGCCGCCATCAGTTCCATCCGGTTGTTGGTGGTGTGCGCTTCACCGCCGCTCAACTCGCGCTCGTGCGCGTTATAGCGCATCAAGGCCGCCCAGCCGCCGGGGCCGGGGTTGCCAAGGCAGGAGCCGTCGGTGTGTAGTTCGATTGTCTTCATTGCATTCCAGATCAGGTCGCCACGGTACCGTGCCAACGGCGTACCGGCAGTGGCGTAGGTCCTGGCAGGGCCAGGGTGCGTTTCTCGGCGGTGAACAGGCAGGCTGCGCGCAGCGGCGCCAGGCTGCGCAGGCCAGGGGCACGGTTGGCCCACATTGGCCCCAGGTAATCCAGCTGCTCGCAGGCCAGACCGGCCCGCTCGAGCGTGTGCCGCAGGCGTTGCGGCGTGCGTACCACCAGCCCGTGGTGGCGCCACTGGCGGCGATACGGACTGAACGGGTTGAGCGTGGACAGCCACAGCCGCCCACCGGGCATCAGCACCCGCTCGCACTCGGCGATGAGGTGCTCGGCATCGCGTGCGGTCACGTGCTGCAGCACGATCGCGTTGACGCTTTCGTTGGGCAGCGGCAACGGCAGCCCACACCGGGTGTCGCCGGCATAACCGCCGCCCTCGCGATGCAGGCGCAGGCCGCGTCCGGGCAGGTCGGCCAGGGCGGTCCAGGCGGCGGTCGGCGCCAGCCACAGCCAAGGTGTGCTCGGCCGCTCGTTCAGCAACGGCGTCAACCGCTCGAACTCCAACTGGCACAGCACTTGCGCCGGTTCAGTATCAAACCAGGATGCGACTGACGCTTGACGGGGGCTCGGCGCGGCGGGCATGGTCCAATTCTATGCGACTCACTGCCCTACCCGCATTTGCGGACAACTACATCTGGGCGCTGGTCGCCGAAGACGGCCAGGCGGTCGTGGTCGATCCGGGCCAGGCGGCGCCGGTGGTGGCTGCCGCAACGCAGCAGGGATGGGTGCCGCGGGCGATCCTGCTCACCCATCACCACGACGATCACATCGGCGGCGTGGCCGAGCTGCAGGCCCGCTACCCGGGGCTGGAGGTGCATGCACCGGCCGATCCGCGCATCCCCCTGGCGACCCATCGGGTCGTTGAAGGTGAACCCGTTCAGGCATTGGGCCAAAGGTTCCACGTAGTATCCGTGCCCGGTCACACCCGTTCGCATGTCGCGTTTCACACCGCTGAACATCTTTTCAGTGGCGACGCACTGTTCAGCCTGGGCTGTGGCCGCATGTTCGAAGGTACGCCGTCCCAGCTTCTGGCATCCCTGCACAAGCTGGCGTCCCTGCCGCCGCACCTGTTGTTGTGTTGCGGGCACGAATACACCGTGTCAAATGCCGTCTTCGCGCGGCATGTCGACCCCACCAACGCTGCGTTGCTGCAGCGCCATGAGGAGGCCCTGGCCATGCGCCGCGATGACCGCCCCACGCTGCCCGTGTCACTGGCCAGCGAGCTTGAATGCAATCCGTTCCTGCGTACCGGAACGCACTCGATCCAGCAGGCCGTCAGTGCCCACCTGGGTCGCCCCGTCACCGATGAAGTCGATGTCGTCGCAGGTCTGCGCGGCTGGAAAGACGGATTCCGTACATGAGCCGGCGATTGTTGCCGCTCGCGCTCGGCCTGGGGTTGTCCCTGGCTGGCGGCGCGAGCGCCCAGTCGTTGAGTGCCGGCATGTCGCAGAACGTGGCCGGCCTGTCGCAGCTGCCACTGGAGGCCAGCGCCCTGCCGCCGGTTTCGGTGCGCAACGGGCAGGAGATCTTCGCCAGCTTCCGTGAGGGCCTGGCCGAGCCGACCTGCAATGCCGAGGCCACCAGCCCGCGCTGGCAGAAACAGTTTGCCCATGCGCCCTCGCGCCTGGCCAACCAGGACGACGATGCCCTGGTGCTGTTCGGCTACGTGGTCGAGGAACTGCGCCGGTCGAACCTGCCGACCGAGTTCGCCCTGATCCCGTTCGTGGAAAGCGGCTACCGCCCCAATGCCCGCAACGGCAGCGGTCCGGCGGGCCTGTGGCAGTTCATCGCCACCACCGCCAAGAACCATCGCGTGCAGATGACCGCCGGTTACGACGGCCGCCTCTCGGCGGTCGATTCGACCCAGGCCGCGGTGCGCTACCTGAAAACCCTGCACGGCATGTTCGGCGGCGACTGGCGGCTGGCCACCATGGCCTACAACGCCGGCGAGTACCGGGTGCTGCAGTCACTGCGCAAGGCCGGGATGAACGCGCAGAACGCGCGCCCGGCCGAACTGCCGGGCCTGTCGCCGATCACCTACGCCTACGTCGAGAAGCTGCACGCGCTGGCCTGCGTGCTGGAGAACGCCGAGACCAAGCCCGGCGTGATGGCCTCGCTGGACCGCACCGTGCCGGTGCTGAAGGGCCACACCCTGCCGGCCGGCACCAGCGTCCAGCAGTGGGCCGCACAGCGCTCCCTGGACCCGGCACGGATCGCCCGGCTCAACCCGGCGCTGGCCAGCGGCAAGGGCCGTCCCAGCGGCCAGGTGACCGTGCTGGCGCCGGCGGCGCACGCGCCGGCGGATGCCAGCGCTGCGGTGATGGCCACCGTCGCCGCGGTGGACGCGCCCGCCGCGGCCAGCGATGCCCTGCCGACGGCCAAAGCCGCCCCCGCCGCCCCGCGCGCCGCCCGCACCGTGGCCAGCAGCGCCGATCGCCCGCGCAACCGCCGCCATACCGTGCGCGACGGTGAGTCGCCGTGGACCATCGCGCGCCGCTATGGCATGCCGCTCAAGGCCCTGCTGTCGCTGAACGGGCTCACCGGCAGCAGCGTGCTGAAGCCAGGCGCGGTGCTGCGCGTGGAGGATTGACGGGATTTCCCGCCGGCCCTGAGGATGACCGCGATGCCCGGCGATGCCGGGCATCGTCGTTTCCGGGGGATGGCCGGCCACCGGAGGCCCGCGCTGGGCGCCACGACGGCGCGCGCAGGGACCGCAGGTGCCCCACCCCACAAACGCAGAAGGCCCGGCAATGCCGGGCCTTCTGCTGCCGCTGCGACCGGATCGGTTACAGGTTGGCTTCTTCGGTCTGTACGCGGTAGCGCTTGCGCATGGCCTCGATGTAGGCCTTGGCCGCCGCCAGGCCGTCGATCTGGTTCAGCTGTTCGCTGAAGGCCTTCTTCTGCTCCGGCTGGATCTCCGCCAGGTTGCCCGGGCTGACCTTGGTCACCGCATAGACCACGTACCGGCCCTGCACCGCCACCTTGCCGTAGCTCGGCTTGCCTTCGGTCGGCGCAACCGCCGAGAACACGGCGCGGTTGATTTCCGGGGTCGGAACCGGCTGGGTACGCGGCAGGCCCGGCATCGGGTTCAGCTGCAGCTTCTCGCTGACGGCGAGCTCCTGCAGGCTCTGCCCGGCCTTGAGCTTGGCCAGCAGTGCGTCCGCGGCCTTCTCGGAGGCCTGGCGGCTACGGTCGGCATGGATCGCGGCGATCACCTGCTCGCGCGCCTTGTCCAGCGGCAGTGCCTGCTCCGGGCTGTGCTCGGTCACCCGGATCATCACGTTGTGGTTGGGCGCGATCTCG
This sequence comes from Stenotrophomonas sp. Steno-Z1, assembly GCF_056393175.1. NCBI lineage: Bacteria > Pseudomonadati > Pseudomonadota > Gammaproteobacteria > Lysobacterales > Lysobacteraceae > Stenotrophomonas > Stenotrophomonas sp. Steno-Z1. The sequence continues at coordinate 14,592 of NZ_JBWJPB010000012.1, forward strand.
ATCGGGTCGCTGACCGTACCGTCCTGGGTCAGGATGTCGGAGAACGCCGCGCGCAGTACCGCCGGGTTGGCGGCGACGCCGCTGGCGGTGGCGCGGGTGAACGGGCCCAAGGTCTGCACCGGCAGGTTCAGTTCCTTGGCCGCGCCTTCCAGCGAGGTGGGGTTCTTGTAGACCAGGTCGACCAGGCGGCCGCTCAGCTCGGTGAACGCACGCTCGTTGTCCGCCTTCAGCTGCTCGGCCACCAGCTGGTCGTGCACCTGCTCGAACGAACGGCTTTCGCCGCCCTTCTTCTCGCGCAGCAGCAGCACGTGGTAGCCGAAGTCGGTCTTGACCGGCCCGGTCACTTCACCGGCCTGCATGTTGAACAGCGCATCTTCGAACGGCTTGACCATCGCGCCGCGCTCGACCCAGCCGAGGTCGCCACCGTGTTCCTTGGAACCGGGGTCTTCGGAGTTGGCCTTGGCCAGGGCGGCGAAATCGGCACCCGACTTCTTGGCATCGGCGGTCAGGCGCAGGGCCTTTTCTTCGGCCGCCTTGAGCTTGGCCGGATCGCTGCCATCGGCGGCGATCAGGATGTGCGAGGCCAGTCGCTGTTCGGGCGTGGCAAAGCGCGCCTTCTCTTCGTCATAGCGCTTGCGCAGGGTCGCTTCGTCGGCGGCCGTGGCCGGCGGCAGGCTGGCGCCGTTGATTTCAACGTATTCCAGCGACACGGTTTCCGGCTGGCGGAACTGCTTGAGGTGGCCGTCGTACCACTGCTTGATCTGCGCGTCGGTGACCGGCGCGGTGTCGGCCGGCACGTCCGGCAGCGCGGCCAGTTCGATGTCGCGGGTTTCGCCGAGCATCTTGAGCAGGCGCTCGGTCTCGGCCTGGGTGACGAAACCGGACGACTGCAGCGCGGACGGGATCACGGCCTGCTGGATGCTTTCGCGCACCAGCGCCTCGAACTGGGTCGGGGTGCGCGGCGGATTGCCGCTGGCCAGCGCAATCCGGTACTGGTTGTCATTGAACTTGCCGTCGGCGCCGATGAACGCGGGGATCGCGGCGATGTACTCGCGCACGGCGTTGTCGCCGATCACGATGCCGGACTGCTCGCCGGCGAGGCGCACGACCTGCTCGTCGATCATCTGCTCGAGCACGGCCAGCTTGTTTTCGGTGCTTTCGAAATGGCGCGGGTCGAAGTCCTCACCCTGCTCCTGGCGGGCCTGCTGGCGCGCCTGCTCGAAGCGGACGCGGAAGTCCTGCGAGCTGATCTCATGGTGCTGCCACAGGAACGACATCGGCCACCACGACGGCGCCGAGCGCCACCACGTCGGCGGCGCTGCCACCTTGGCCACGTTCTGCGCGCCCACGCCACCGAGGTAGCTGGAGTCGATCACGAACAGGAACGGAATCATCAGCAGCCCCAGGATCACCGTAACGATCCAGCCCGAGGTCTTGTCGCGAAGTTTCTGCAGCATGGGAAAAATCATGGCCTGAGTGGCGAGCCGGGCAGTGTAACCCGCTTCCGGCGTGGCTCCAAAACCCGCGCGGGCAGGCGCGGGGCCGCTACCGCAACGGCTGCGGGCCGCCGGATGTCGCACTTGCATCGATCCCGGCGTCGGCAGCTGGGCATGGTGCGCTGGATACTGTCGCAGCAGGCAAAGCCGGCTCTCTGCCATCGGCCTGAAACGCACGAAGCGCGCTGTGGCCCACGCCGGACGCGACTGTTGGCGGGTTAAGCGCTGGCTCCCCATGCCCTTTCCGGCGAATGTCCTCCGGCGTCGGCCTACGGCCGCCCCCTCCCCCTTTATTTCGCCTCCAAGGGCATGGGGAGCCAGCGCCCAACCCACCAACGGTCACAAAAAAACCGTTCGACACCGCGCCTGTACCGCGAGCCGAGCCCCGTCGCGGTCGGCAGGCTCCTCGGCAAAATAACGGAGGAGTTCGCCAGGCCGAGGGACCGTTGCGCCAGGGGCCTGGCGGCGGCTGCGGGGCCTCACGCTCGCAGTAATTCCGAACGGCGCCGCCACCCGATCCACGACGTCGCCGCGACTATCCGGACGAACGAGCACGGACGTACGCCACCTGCTCCCGCCGTTGCAACAGGACGGTCCCGTTCTCATTGGGAGAAAAGCCAAAAAAAAAGCCCCTGGTTTTCACCAGGGGCTCTTCAAAGATTGGCGGAGCGGACGGGACTCGAACCCGCGACCTCCGGCGTGACAGGCCAGCATTCTAACCAGCTGAACTACCGCTCCGCGCTTGAAACTTTGCAGGCGCTCATTCTATCCGAAGATATTCAGAAAACCTACCCCGAATACTGCTTTTTTCGAGGATTTTTTTGTAACTGGCGGAGCGGACGGGACTCGAACCCGCGACCTCCGGCGTGACAGGCCAGCATTCTAACCAGCTGAACTACCGCTCCGCGCTTGAACTTTTTCAGCCGACCAACGGTCGGCTCTACCACCTTTCACCGCGACGTACATCGCTGGAGAAAACAAGGCCCCCGATCGCTCAGGGGCCCTATTGAAACTGGCGGAGCGGACGGGACTCGAACCCGCGACCTCCGGCGTGACAGGCCAGCATTCTAACCAGCTGAACTACCGCTCCACATTTCAAACTTTTACTGGCGGTGCTGTGGTGGGTGCTGAGGGTTTCGAACCCCCGACCCTCTCCGTGTAAAGGAGACGCTCTACCGCTGAGCTAAGCACCCCAGCAAGCCGCTTAGTTTACGGCATCCTTCAGGGCTTTGCCAGCCTTGAACGACGGATTGTTCGATGCAGCGATCTTGATGGTGTCGCCGGTCTTCGGGTTGCGACCGGTGCGGGCAGCACGCGCGCGAACCTGGAACGTACCGAAGCCCACCAGCGTCACCGCGTCACCGCCCTTCAGGGCCTTGGTGATGGAAGCGATGACGGCGTCGACGGCGCGGTTGGACTCGGCCTTGGTCAGGTCGGCGGCCTCGGCAACGGCGTCGATCAATTCGGTCTTGTTCATTCTGTACAGCTCCTTTGGCGGGGATTCCGCATGTTCGACAGTGAAGCATCCGACCCAGACTGCGGCCGGACGCCAGTGAAGTTCTCGATTCGCCGACGTCAGTGAGTGCTGACTCGCGAGTGCTGCTTTTATACCAGCGCACCCCTACCCGCGCAAGCTGAAAAGCCAATAACGACGCGGGTTTCGGCGATTTCCAGATGGCGCGTCAGTGCTTGACGCGCGCGTTGGAAGCTGTCTTGCTCTTGCTGCGCACTGTGACGCGCGCCCCATCCTTCTTGGCCTTCTTCGGGGTCAGCGGGGTCTCCAGGGCCAGGTCCAGCACCTCTTCGATCCACTTCACCGGAATGATCTTCAGGTCGCGGGTCACGTTGGCCGGGATATCCGCCAGGTCCTTGCGGTTCTCTTCGGGGATGATCACCGTGGTGATGCCGCCGCGCAGCGCCGCCAGCAACTTCTCCTTGAGCCCACCGATCGCGGTCACGCGACCGCGCAGGGTGATCTCGCCGGTCATCGCCACCTCGGCGCGGATCGGCACCTTGGTCAGCGTGGACACCAGCGAGGTCACCATCGCGATGCCGGCGCTGGGGCCGTCCTTCGGGGTGGCGCCATCGGGCACGTGCACGTGCACGTCGTGCTTCTGCAGGAACTCGTTGTCGATGCCCAGGCGTTCGGCGCGCGAGCGCACCACCGACAGGGCGGCCGAGGCCGACTCCTTCATCACGTTGCCGAGCTGGCCGGTGAGGATCAGCTGGCCCTTGCCCGGGACCAGGGTCGATTCGATCTGCAGCAGATCGCCACCGACTTCGGTCCAGGCCAGGCCGGTGACCAGGCCGATCTCGTTCTGTTCTTCGGCACGACCGAAGTCGACCCGGCGCACGCCCAGGTACTTGTCCAGGTTCTTGCCATTGACCACCACCAGCGCCTTCTTCTTCGCGCTGGCCTTCTTGCCGGCCTTGGCCGGCTTGGGCAGCCCGGCCGGGCCGGCGAGCGCGATGTCCTTGACCACCTTGCGGCAGATCTTGGCCACTTCGCGCTCGAGGTTGCGCACGCCCGATTCGCGCGTGTAGTAGCGCACGATGTCCTGGATGGCGTCGGCCTCGATCTCCAGTTCCTCCGGCTTGAGGCCATTGGCCTTGAGCTGCTTGGGCACCAGGTAGCGCATGGCGATGTTGAGCTTCTCATCCTCGGTGTAGCCGGGGATGCGGATGACTTCCATGCGGTCCAGCAGCGGGCCGGGGATGTTGAGCGAATTGGAGGTCGCCACGAACATCACTTCGGACAGGTCCAGGTCCACTTCCAGGTAGTGGTCGTTGAAGGCGTTGTTCTGCTCCGGGTCGAGCACTTCCAGCAGCGCCGAGGACGGATCGCCACGGAAGTCCATCGACATCTTGTCGATCTCATCGAGCACGAACAGCGCGTTCTTGCTGCCCACCTTGTTGAGGTTCTGCACGATGCGGCCCGGCATCGAGCCGACGTAGGTCCGACGATGGCCACGGATCTCGGCCTCGTCGCGCACGCCGCCCAGGCTCATGCGCACGAACTTGCGGTTGGTGGCCTTGGCGATCGACTGCCCCAGCGAGGTCTTGCCCACGCCGGGCGGGCCGACCAAACACAGGATCGGGCCCTTCATCTGCTTCACCCGCGACTGCACGGCGAGGTATTCCAGGATGCGGTCCTTGACCTTGTCCAGGCCGAAGTGATCGGCGTCCAGCGTGTCCTGCGCAACCTTGAGGTCCTTGCGCACCTTGGTGCGCTTCTTCCACGGCACGCCCAGCAGCCAGTCCAGGTAGTTGCGCACGACCGCGGCTTCGGCCGACATCGGCGACATCTGCTTGAGCTTGTTGAGCTCGGCCTTGGCCTTGGTCTCCACCGGCTTGGGCATGCCCGCCTCGGCGATCTTGCGTGCCAGTTCGTCCAGCTCGCCCGGCGCGTCGTCCAGGTCGCCCAGTTCCTTCTGGATGGCCTTCATCTGCTCATTGAGGTAGTACTCGCGCTGGCTTTTTTCCATCTGCGACTTCACGCGGCCGCGGATGCGCTTTTCCATCTGCTGCACGTCGATCTCGCCGTCGACCAGGCCGACCAGCATTTCCAGGCGGTCGCCGATCTGCAGGGTTTCCAGCAGGCGCTGCTTGTCGGCCAGGCGCACGCTGATGTGCGCGGCGATGGTGTCGGCCAGGCGCGAGGGCTCGTCGATGCCGGCCAGGGTCTGCAGCAGCTCCGGCGGCAGCTTGCGGTTGGTCTTGACGTACTGCTCGAACAGCGACATCAGCGAGCGGGCGATCGCCTCGATCTCGCGCGGCTCGCGCGATTCGTCCGATTCGATTTCGGTGGCCACGCCGTGCAGCGCGCCGTCGCGCTCGGTGACCTGGGTGACGTTGACCCGCGACAGGCCCTCCACCAGCACCTTGATGGTGCCGTCAGGCAGCTTCAGCAGCTGCAGCACCTGGGCCAGCGTGCCGACCTGGTAAAGATCGGCCGCGTTGGGGTCGTCGGTCTCGGCCGACTTCTGTGCCAGCAGCAGGATGCGCTTGTCCGCCGCCATCGCCTGTTCCAGCGCGTGCATGGACTTGTCGCGGCCGACAAACAGCGGAATGACCATGTGCGGGAACACCACCACGTCACGCAGCGGCAGTACCGGCAGGTCGAGAGTCTCAGTAGGGGAACGGGCCATGTGGGCTCCAGTGGAACAGTGGGGATGGCCTCCGGGCGGCCTCGCCCGGATACAAAAAAAGCCGATGGCCTCGTTATGGGGCCATCGGCTTCTAGATGCAAGCTGTTCTAATAAACTTGTTTCAATTCAAACGCTTGAACCGATTACTCCGCGCCAGCGGCCTTCTGTTCAGGGGCCGGCGGGGTCTGGTAGATCAGGTACGGCTCGGACTTGTGCTCGATCACCGATTCATCCACCACCACCTTGCTGACGTTCTCGGCCGACGGCAGGTCGTACATGGTGTCCAGCAGTACCGATTCGACGATGGTACGCAGGCCACGGGCACCGGTCTTGCGCTTCAGCGCCTTGCGGGCAATGGCCGAGAGGGCGTCCGGGCGGAACTCCAGTTCCACGTGCTCCATCTCGAACAGCTTCTTGAACTGCTTGGTGATGGCGTTCTTCGGCTCGGTCAGGATCCTGACCAGGGCGGCCTCGTCCAGCTCTTCCAGCGTCGCCACGACCGGCAGGCGGCCGACGAACTCCGGAATCAGGCCGAACTTGATCAGGTCTTCCGGCTCGACTTCCGCCAGCACCTTGCCCACTTCCTGCTTGCGCTCGGAGCTCTTGACCTTCGCGCCGAAGCCGATGCCGCCGGCGTCGTTGGAACGGGCCTGGATCACCTTGTCCAGCCCGGCGAACGCGCCGCCGCAGATGAACAGGATGTTCTTGGTGTCCACCTGCAGGAATTCCTGCTGCGGATGCTTGCGCCCGCCCTGCGGCGGCACGCTGGCCACGGTGCCTTCGATCAGCTTCAGCAGGGCCTGCTGGACGCCTTCGCCGGACACATCGCGGGTGATCGACGGGTTCTCGCTCTTGCGCGAGATCTTGTCGATTTCATCGATGTAGACGATGCCCTGCTGTGCCTTCTCGACGTCGTAGTCGCACTTCTGCAGCAGCTTCTGGATGATGTTTTCCACGTCTTCGCCCACGTAACCGGCTTCGGTCAGCGTGGTGGCGTCGGCCATGGTGAACGGCACATTGAGCAGGCGGGCCAGGGTCTCGGCCAGCAGCGTCTTGCCCGAACCGGTCGGACCGACCAGCAGGATGTTCGACTTGGCCAGTTCGACCTCGTCGTTCTTCTGCCGGCTCTCGATGCGCTTGTAGTGGTTGTACACAGCCACGGCCAGCGTGCGCTTGGCCCGGTTCTGGCCAATCACGTACTGGTCGAGGACTTCGAGGATCTCGCGCGGCTTGGGCAGCGAACTGCGCGCCGACTGCGCCTTTTCCTCGAGTTCTTCACGGATGATGTCGTTGCACAGCTCCACGCACTCATCGCAGATGAACACGCTCGGGCCCGCAATCAGCTTGCGCACCTCATGCTGGCTCTTCCCGCAGAAAGAACAGTAGAGGATCTTGCCGGTGTCCGTGGAACGACCTTGGCGGTCTTCGCTCATGCTTCGCTTACCCAGTTACCCCACCCGCTGAACGGGGGTTCGATTCGAGAATAGCACAGGGTCGGGAGGACGCCAGTCCGGCCCGACCCTGCGGAAACAAGCCGGAATGCCGGCCTGGCTGCATCATCACGCCGGGGTGATCGACTCTTCCGGACGGCGCTCGAGCACCTGGTCGACCAGACCGTAGGCCACCGCATCGGCCGCGCTCTTGAAGTTGTCGCGCTCGGTATCGCGCGCGATGGTCTCCAGCGACTGCCCGGTGTGCTTGGCCAGCACCTCGTTCAGGCGCGAACGCAGGGTCAGGATTTCACGGGCATGGATGTCGATGTCCGTGGCCTGGCCCTGGAAGCCGCCCAGCGGCTGGTGGATCATCACCCGCGAGTTCGGCAGCGCATAACGCTTGCCGGCCGCGCCGGAGGCCAGCAGCAGGGCGCCCATCGAGGCCGCCTGGCCGACGCAGATGGTGCTCACGTCCGGCTTGATGTACTGCATGGTGTCGTAGATCGCCATGCCGGCGGTGACCACGCCACCGGGCGAGTTGATGTAGATGCTGATGTCCTTTTCCGGATTGTCCGCTTCCAGGAACAGCAGCTGCGCCACCACCACGTTGGCCATGTGATCGTCGATCGGGCCCACCAGGAAGATCAGACGCTCCTTCAACAGGCGCGAATAGATGTCATAGGCGCGCTCGCCGCGGCTGGTCTGTTCGACCACCATCGGAACCATGTTCAGGGCTGTGGTTCGGTTGTCCATTAGTGAGGCACCTATTTTGGGGGGAACGACCCCGCGCCGGGGCGCGGGGCGTAAAACACGGGCCGCTTACTGGCGGATCGCGTCCTGGAACGACAGCTGCTCTTCGGTGTGCTGGGCGCGCTCGGCGATCCAGTCGATCACCTGCTCTTCCATCACGCGATTCTGCAGCCCACTCATCAGCTGGGGGTCATTACGGTACATCTCAATGACCTGCTCCGGCTCTTCATAGGTGGAGGCGATCAGGCGCATGGTTTCATTCAGGCGCTTGGGGTCCAGGCGCAGGTCGTTCCTGCGGGCCACTTCACCGACCAGCAGGCCGACCAGCACGCGCTTGGAGGCGGCGTCCTTGAAGCCTTCGTGGGCGTCGGCCGGGATGTCGCCCGGGTTGCGGCCGCTGCGGCGGATCTGCTCGACCTGCTGGGCCAGCATCGCACGGGCTTCGTTCTCGACCAGGCGCGGCGGCAGTTCCACCGAGGCGTAGGCCGCGATCAGCTGCTCGCCCACTTCCCGGCGGAGGCGGTTCATCAGCGCGCCCTTCAGCTCGCGCTCGAGGTTGGCGCGGATGTCCTTGCGGAACTGCTCCACGTCGCCGCCCTTCACGCCGAAGCTCTTGATGAAGTCCTCGTCCACGTCCGGCAGCACCGGGGCGGACACGTCCACCACCTTGACGGTGACCTTGACCTGCTTGCCGGCCAGCGCGGGCACGCGCCAATCGGCGGGGAATTCGACGTCCAGGGTCTTTTCCTCACCCTTGGCCAGGCCGACCAGGCCCTGCTCGATCTGCTCGAACATCATGCCCTGGCCCACGATCACGCTGCCCTTTTCGCTGCCTTCGGCCGGCAGGCGCTCGTCGCCGGCCTGGGAGAAGGTTTCCAGCGCGACCAGGTCGCCGTCCTGGGCGCCACGGGTGACCGGGCTCCAGCTGCGGCGCTGTTCACGCAGGTTGGTGATCATCTGGTCGATGTCCGCATCGCTGATCTCGGCGGTATGGCGGACCACGGTCAGCTTGCTGACGTCGACATCGCCGAAGTCCGGGATCAGCTCGACGGTGGCGACGAAGGAGAACTCGCCTTCCTCGCCCTTGTCGATGCGCGGCGTGCCGGCGATGCGCAGTTCATGCTCGCGCAGGGCCGCGTCGAAGGTCTCGCGCAGCAGGCCGTCAACGGCCTCGCTGCGGACCTGCGGGCCGAAACGCTGTTCGATCACCTTGGCCGGGATCTTGCCCGGGCGGAAGCCCTTGATGCGCGCGGTGCGGGCGATTTCGCCCAGACGGCCACTGATGTGGGTCTGCAGGCGGTCTTCCGGCAGCGAGAAGGTCAGGCGGCGTTCCAGATTGCCAGTGGATTCGATCGAAGCTTGCATGTTGACTCCTGCCACCGGCGGCAACGCCCCCGGCACGATGTGATGGATGGAACGGGTTTTGAACGCGGGGTCGTTGACGCGCATGCCCGCCGCAGCCCTGTAGTTTCGCCGATATCGGCCAGCGCCGCCAGCGCAGGGCCGGGGCGGCCGTGAAGGGCGGCCCGGGCAGCATGCGGCCGTCTCCCGGGATCCGGGACGTGCCCATCGTCATGGTGCCGGCCAGGGGCCGGGATGACTGGTGCGAAAGGGGGGACTCGAACCCCCACGCCTTGCGGCACTGGAACCTAAATCCAGGGCGTCTACCAATTCCGCCACTTTCGCGAGGCCTGCGCTGGGCAGGGGCGCATTGTTGCAGGCCGAGCAACAAAGCGGAAGGTCATCACCCGCCCGTCCGTCACTCCACGGGCAGTGGACGTGCCGGCTGGGTGTCGTCCTCGGCCACGCCGGTGCGCAGCACGGTGCGCGCAAAGGGGTTTGCGGGATCGCCGGGCAACGGCCGGGTCGGCACGAACTCGCCTTCCTGCACGTGGTCGCGGACCACGGTGGTGGCCAGCCCGGCCTCGCTGACGCCGGGCGCGGCCAGGTCCTGCGGCGGCGCTGCCATGGCGGCGGTGGTGCAGGCAGCCAGCAACATGGCGGCCAAGGTTCGGGCGGTGGTTCGGGTGTTCATCGGGGCGATTCCTGGAGCGTGCGCCGGGGCGCGGAAGCCCGAGTGAAGCGCGATTGACGGCTGCCGTTCGTGCGCCAGTCCGCAGGTTGCGGAATCGGGGTGACGGGCTTGGCCTGCTGCACGCAAACCTCAGGCAGGCGCCGGGGTTTTTGACGGCGGTCGGTAGGGTGGGCGCTGGGCCGCCATGCTCTTTCCGGCGACGCCGCGCCTGGAAGAGGTCAGCGGACGCCTCTGCCGGCCTCACAAAGCACTCCAGAAACCACCTGGGCGGACCCAGGCGGCGCCCGACCTGGTGGGGGAGCTGCTGCGCATTCGCGCTGCAGCCCCACGTCTCGCTGCGCAACACGCGGGCCCCTCTCATCAGCACCCAGAACCCCGCGGCTTCGCCGCGCCCCCTTGACTCAAGGGGGCTCTCCTCCCGCCAGCGCACGGAACAGTCGGACAAGAAAAAAGCCGCCTGGCGGACCAGGCGGCTTCTGTCTTGGCGGGGGAGCTGGTGCGCATTCGCGCTGCAGCCCCACGTCTTGCTGCGCAACACGCGGGCCCCTCCCATCAGCACCCAGAACCCCGCGGCTTCGCCGCGCCCCCTTGACTCAAGGGGGCTCTCCTCCCGCCAGCGCACGGAACAATCGGGCAAGAAAAAAGCCGCCTGGCGGACCAGGCGGCTTCTGTCTTGGTGGGGAAGCTGCTGCGCATTCGCGCTGCAGCCCCACGTCTTGCTGCGCAACACGCGGGCCCCTCTCATCAGCACCCAGAACCCCGCGGCTTCGCCGCGCCCCCTTGACTCAAGGGGGCTCTCCTACCTTCAGCACACCGAACGCCGGGCAAGAAAAAAGCCGCCTGGAGGACCAGGCGGCTTCTGTCTTGGTGGGCTGTCAAGGATTCGAACCTTGGACCTATTGATTAAGAGTCAACTGCTCTACCAACTGAGCTAACAGCCCGAAATCGGGAGGCGAATTATGCAGGATTTCCTGAGCGTGGCGCAAGCGTTTTGTTTGAATGGGAGGCGAATGCGCGCGACTGGGATACTGCCGGCCGATGGCCGGTTGCCGAGCATGGCTCGGCACTACCGTTTGCTGCGGGCGCTGGGATGGCCGATTGCCGAGCATGGCTCGGCACTACGGTTTGCTGCGGGCGCTGGGATGGCCTGTTGCCGAGCATGGCTCGGCACTACCGTCTGCTGCGAGCGTGGTGTTGGCCGCAGGCAAGAAAAAAGCCGCCTGGCGAACCAGGCGGCTTCTGTCTTGGTGGGCTGTCAAGGATTCGAACCTTGGACCTATTGATTAAGAGTCAACTGCTCTACCAACTGAGCTAACAGCCCTGAAAACTCAGGCGCACATTGTAGCGTGTGCGCCTTCTTTTGCAACCCCGATTCACTTTCGGTGAACCCGGTTTTAAATCAGTGGGGTGGCTGAGGGGATTCGAACCCCCGACCACCGGAATCACAATCCGGTACTCTAACCAACTGAGCTACAGCCACCACTGAAACCTTTGCTTCCTGACGCATGCACCCGATGGTGCGCCCGACAGGAATCGAACCTGTAACCGCCGGCTTAGAAGGCCGGTGCTCTATCCAGTTGAGCTACGGGCGCCCTGACCGGATTATCGCATTCCAATCCCGTTTTGAGCAGGCTTGGTCGGGGTAGAGGGATTCGAACCCCCGACATCCTGCTCCCAAAGCAGGCGCGCTACCAGACTGCGCTATACCCCGGCGGTAAATCCCTCCGAGGTTCCCCCCGAAAGAGTCGGCTATTGTGGGAATCGGCGAGCCATCTGTCAACGCTTATTTCACGTTGTCGTCGCTGTCCTGATCCGGCACCGTTCTATCGGCTATGCTCGGCGCAGCGACCGGATGGTCGAAACCCTACCCCTTCAAGGAGATTGGCAATGCGCAGCGGCAATCCCGCACTTTCCGAGTCGACCTTCCTCGACCTGGCCAGCGGCTCTGTAGTGACCTCGCCGGACCAGGCGATGACGATCAACGGCACCGTCAACAAGACCGGCCTGTTGCTGCTGCTGAGCGTGATCACCGCCGCCTTCGCCTGGAGCCAGTCGGTGGACGCCAACGGCCTGCCCACCGGCGGCGCGATGCTGTACACCATCGCCGGCGCGGTCGGCGGCCTGGTGCTGGCACTGGTGACGATCTTCAAGAAGGAATGGTCGCCGGTGACCGCGCCGATGTACGCGCTGGTCGAAGGCCTGTTCCTCGGCGCGATCTCGGCCGTGTTCAACGCCAAGTTCCCGGGCATCGTGATGCAGGCGGTGATGCTCACCTTCGGCACCCTGTTCGTGATGCTGGCGGTCTACCGCAGCGGCCTGATCAAGGTCACCGAGAACTTCAAGCTGGGCGTGGTCGCGGCAACCGGCGGCATCGCGCTGCTGTACCTGGCCTCGTTCGTGCTGAGCTTCTTCAACATCAACGTGCCGATGATCCACCAGGGTGGCTGGCTCGGCATCGCCTTCAGCCTGTTCGTGGTGGTGGTGGCCGCACTGAACCTGGTGCTGGACTTCGACTTCATCGAAACCGGCGCCGACGCCCGCGCGCCGAAGTACATGGAGTGGTACGGCGCGTTCGGCCTGATGGTCACCCTGGTGTGGCTGTACGTGGAATTCCTGCGCCTGCTGTCGAAGATCCAGCAGCGCTGAGCCACGCTCACGACGCGATATGACGAAGGCGCCGCAAGGCGCCTTTTTCATGCCTCCGGGATCACCGGGCGCCCGTGCTGGAGCGCGGCGTAATGGCGGGCCATGAACTCGGCCAGCGCGCGCACTTTGGGCGCCAACTGGCGTGCGTGCGGGTACACCGCGTAGTAGTGCCGGCGGCCCGCGTGGTACTGGGGCAGCACGCGCACCAGTCGCCCGTGCAGCAGATCGTCCTGCACGGTCAGGCGGGTGAACGCCGCGATGCCCTGCCCCGCCAGTACCGCCGCGTGCAGCGCCGGAATCGCATCCACGCGCAGCCGCCCGTGCGGGATGACCTCCACCTGCGCGCTGCGCGCCGAGGTCAACGACCACGCCGACAGCGCGCGCGCCCCGGCGAAGCCGATCAGCGCATGCCGGTCCAGGTCCGTGGGCTGGCGTGGCAGCCCCCATTGCGCGATGTAGCGCGGCGATGCCACCAGCACCATTTCGGTCACGGCCAGTTCGCGTGCCACCAGGGTGCTGTCGGCGAGCGGCCCGGCGATGCGCAGGGCCATGTCGAAACCGCCGCCGATCAGATCGACCAGGCGATCATCGCAGGACAGATCCAGCTCGATGCCGGGGTACTGCTCCAGGAAGGCAGGCAGCCATTGCGAGAGCTCCAGGGTGCCGATCACCAGCGGGGCACTGACCCGCAGCAGCCCGCTGGGCACGTCACCATCGGCCTGCAGGCGCTGCTCGGCCACCTCCAGCCGGTCCAGGATGTCCACGCAGTCCTGGTAGAAGGCGCGTCCGGCTTCGGTCAGCGTCAGCCGGCGACTGTTGCGATCCAGCAGGCGTGAGCCCAGGTGCACTTCCAGCTGGCGCAGCTGCCGCGACATCGACGAATGGGTGGTGTCCATGCGTTCGGCGGCGGCGGTGAAGCTGCCGGCGTCGACAATGCTGCGGAACGCCTTCATGGCGGAAAACTGGTCCATCACGCTCCCGTGCAGCGGCCGGCACCTGTGGCGGTGCCGGCAGCATAGCAAGGCCGGTGTGGCTCAGCGGACCGGCAGCGCCAGGATCTGATCGGTGCCCAGCACGGTGCCGTAGGTGTCTTCGATGCTGGCCAGCGCGGCGGCGTGCAGGCTGGCGTGCCCGACCCGGCTGCCGTCGTGCAGGTCCAGATCACGGCTGGCGGTGGCATCGGAAGAAACGATCACGTTCAGACCCTTCGGCGCGGCATCGCGCGCGGCACCGGCGACGCAGGCGTGGGTCTGCAGCCCGGCGATGATCAGCGTGTCGATCCCGGCGTCCTTGAGCGCCTGCTCCAGTACCGGGCCGGAGGCACCGGCGAACACGCTGACATTGTCCTTGGCGATCACCTGCTCGCCCTTGCGCGGCTGCATCCGCGGGTGGAACTGGACCGTGCGGCCGCCTGCGGCGAACAGCGGCGCCCCGGCCGGCAACACGTGCTGGACGTGGATGACCGGAATCGCGTGGGCGTCGGCGAAGTCCACCAGGCGGCGGGTCTGGGCCAGGGCGGCGTCACCATCGGGGATGGGCATGCGGCCACCCGCGAAATATTCGTTCTGGAAGTCGATCACCAGCAACGCGGTCTTGCCGGCCGGCAGGGCGGTGGCGTCGGGCGCCCCCGCCATGTGGCGGATGGTCGGGTGAGCCGGCTCGGCAGCGGGCTGGGCGGACGCGGTGGCGACACCGAGGATGCCGGCCAGGCCGATCAGGGAGGCGAAGTGCATGGGGAAGCTCCTGCTGTGGTTGGGATGGCGTGCATGGTGCGCACCGGATCCGTGCAGAAACAGCCAGTTACACGCACACCATCTGTGCTCTTCTCGCACAGATTGATGGATGCCCACCTCGTGATCGCCAGCGACAGCGCGCTCCAACAGGCAACAAAAAAGCGGGACGCCGAAGCGCCCCGCTTTCTGGACAACCTACCCGCGCGCTTACAGGCGGCTGGCGATCGCCTGGGCGAAGCCCATGGTGTTGCCGGTGCCGCCGAGGTCGCCGGTCAGCGAATCCTTGGCTTCCAGGGTGGCGACGATCGCCTTGCGCAGGCGCTCGGCGTTGTCGGTCTGGCCGACGTGGTCCAGCATCTGCGCGGCCGCCAGCAGCAGCGCGCACGGATTGGCCTTGCCCTGCCCGGCGATGTCCGGCGCGGTGCCGTGCACGGCTTCGAAGATCGCCGCGTTCTCACCGATATTGGCGCCCGGGGCCAGGCCCAGGCCGCCGACGAGGCCGGCGCACAGGTCGGAGATGATGTCGCCGAACAGGTTGGTGGTGACGATGATGTCGAACTGTTCCGGACGCATCACCAGCTGCATGCAGCAGTTGTCGACGATCATTTCCTGGAACTCGATCTCCGGGTACTTGGCCGCCACTTCGCGCGCCACGGCCAGGAACAGGCCCGAGGTCGACTTGATGATGTTGGCCTTGTGCACGGCGGTGACCTTCTTGCGGCCGGTGCTGCGGGCCAGCTCGAAGGCGTAGCGCACGATGCGCTCGGAGCCCTTGCGGGTGATGCGGGTGCCGGAGAACGCGGTCTCGCCGTCGGCCGACACTTCCTGGCCTTCGGCCAGGTAGGCGCCTTCGGTGTTCTCACGCACGGTGATCAGGTCCACGCCATCGCCGAAACGCGACTTGGTGTTCGGGAAGGACACCGCCGGACGCACGTTGGCGTACAGGTCGAAATGACGACGCAGGCTGACGTTGATCGAGGTGAAGCCGCCACCGACCGGGGTGGTCAGCGGGCTTTTCAGGGCGATCTTGTTGCGCGCGATCGATTCCAGCGTGGAAGCCGGCATCAGGTCGCCGTGCTTTTCCAGCGCGACCAGGCCCGCGTCGGCGTCTTCGTATTCAAAGCCGGTGTCCAGCTTGCCGAGCACGAACAGGGTAGCGTCCATGATCTCCGGGCCGATGCCGTCGCCGCGGATGACCGTGATTTTCTGCGTCATTGATGTGTAGTCCGAACCGAGGGGGAAGCGCCGTCCGTCAGGTGCGCGGAACGCGGGCGCAAGGGAAGTTTCACCCGCAATTATGCCTTACCCGCTCAGGAGACCCCAAATAGGCCATTGGTCGGAGGCGGGCCAGGGCAAACCGCGCTGCGGCTTGCCTTGCACCTCCCCTGCCCCCGCCTTCGGCGCGCCCCTGCGGCAGAAGGACGCTGCTCCAGACCGAGGGCGGTGGTGCCGGCCGATGGCCCGCAACCAACGGGTAGCGGATTCCGCATTCACCGACCGTCGGTCGGTGGCCGCGTCGAACATGAACGGAGAGCAGCCGACCAACGGTCGGCTCTACCGGGGCGGGGATGGAGCAGCCGGCCAACGGTCGGCGGTGCCGGGCCGGGGATGGAGCAGCCGGCCAACGGTCGGCCGGGCCGGGCCGGGGACGGAGCAGCCGACCAACGGTCGGCTCTACCGGGGCGGGGATGGAGCAGCCGGCCAACGGTCGGCGGTGCCGGGCCGGGGACGGAGCAGCCGACCAACGGTCGGCTGTGCCGGGACGGGGCCGTTGCGGC
This sequence comes from Stenotrophomonas sp. Steno-Z1, assembly GCF_056393175.1. Classification (NCBI taxonomy): domain Bacteria; kingdom Pseudomonadati; phylum Pseudomonadota; class Gammaproteobacteria; order Lysobacterales; family Lysobacteraceae; genus Stenotrophomonas; species Stenotrophomonas sp. Steno-Z1. Next base: position 30,611 of record NZ_JBWJPB010000012.1, read on the forward strand.
CCCGGACCTCAGTGTTCGTGAACGGCCGGGGCGTCCGCGCCGCCTTCGAGCTGGTCGAGGAAATCGACCGCGCGGCGCAGGTGCGGGATGACGATGGAGCCGCCGACCACCAGGCCGACCGAGAAGGTTTCGAAGAACTCCTCGCGGGTCACGCCGGCGTCCTTGCACTGGGCCACGTGGTAGCTGATGCAGTCATCGCAGCGCAGCACCATCGAGGCGACCAGGCCCAACAGCTCCTTGGTCTTCACGTCCAGCGCGCCGGCCTGGTAGGTCTGGGTGTCGAGCGCGAAGAAGCGCCGCACGACCTGGTTGGGCTCGCCCAGGATGCGCTGGTTCATGCGCTGGCGGAACTCGGTGAACTCGGCGATGCGGTCCTTGCTGCCGTCGTCGGCCGCGCTCATGCCTGGCCCTCGCCAGCCAGCAGCGGTTCCAGCTTGCCGGCGCGGTGCAGGGCCATCATGTCGTCGTACCCGCCCACGTGGACGTCGCCGACGAAGATCTGCGGCACGCTGGTGCGGCGGGTCTTGGCCATCATTTTTTCGCGTTCGACCGGGTCCAGGTCGATGCGCACTTCGGTCCAGTCGCGACCCTTGCTCTTCAGGAAGTTCTTGGCGGCCACGCAATACGGGCACACGGCAGTCGAATAGATGGTGATGGCGGGGGCGCCACCCGGGGTGGACGCAGCATCTTGGCTCACGGGAAACTCCACGGACAAACGAGTGTCTGTATATGGTAGCCGGCTGCTGGATTTTCCACGTCATCACCGCAACACTGTGGATCGAACACTGTCCGGCCCGCCCCGCCACGCTGCCGTCCCGCCTGCCCGCCCCATCCGCCCTGGAGCCCCGATTGCGCCCTCTGCTGCTCTCCGCCGCGCTGACCCTCGCCCTGGCCGTGCCGTTGGCCTCGGCCCAGGACGCCAAGCTGCCGGACATCGGCTCCTCGGCCGGCGAGCTGCTGACCCCGGCCCGCCAGGCCGAGTATGGCGGGATGATGCTGCGCGAACTGCGCAACTACGGCTACCTGCTGGATGACCCGCTGGTGGATGACTGGCTGCAGAACATGGGCACGCGGTTGGGCTCCAACAGCGCCCAGCCACGCCAGTCCTACACGTTCTTCATGCTCAAGGACCGCCAGATCAATGCCTTCGCCACCCTGGGCGGCTACGTCGGGGTGAACGCAGGCCTGGTGCTGACCGCCGAGCGCGAGGACGAGGTGGCCGCGGTGCTGTCCCACGAAATCGCCCATGTCACCCAGCAGCACGTGCTGCGCGGGGTGGAACGGGCCCAGCGCGACCAGATCCCGATCCTGCTGGGCATGCTGGCAGCGGTGGTCGCCGCGCAGCAGGCCGGGGGCAATTCCTCGGGCGATGCGACGATGGCGGCGATCACCTCGGGCATGGGCCTGATGCAGCAGCGCCAGATCAACTACACCCGCAGCAATGAGTCCGAAGCCGACCGCCTGGGCATCCGCACCCTGGCGCGCAGCGGCTACGACGTGGACGCGATGGCCGGGTTCTTCGAGCGCATGTCCGCGTCGATGCGCGGCAACGCGGGTGGCTACTCGGTGCCGGACTTCCTGCAGACCCACCCGGTCAATACCACCCGCATCAGCGAGGCCAAGGCGCGAGCCGAGCAGATGAAGAAGGACACCGTGCTGCTCACCACCGAGGTGCCCGGCGGGGTCCGCCAGGAGCGGGTGAACCCGGCGGACCCGGCGTTGTCCGATCCGATCGTGCGCGGCACCAACCCGATGCTGCCCGCGTCCATGCAGATCTCGGTCAACAGCCTCAGCCGCGGCGCCACCGGCCAGTTCGAATGGGCCCGAGAACGCCTGCGCGTGCTGAGTGCCGATACCCCCGCCGATGTGGTGCGCGAGTACGAGAACCTGCAGCGCGCGCAGAAGACCGGGCTGACCGAGCCGCAGCGTTATGGCCTGGCATTGGCGCGGCTGCGCAACAGCGGCGCGGGCGAGGCCCGTCGCGACCTGGCCGAGCTGCTGCGCGACCACCCGGACAACCTGTGGGTGGGGCTGGCGCTGGGCGAGGCCGAGTCGCGCTCGGGCCAGCCGACGCAGGCCAACGCCCGCTTCGAGACCCTGCTGCGCCAACACCCGGGCAGCCGTCCGGTGGCGCTGACCTTTGCCGAGATCCTCAATGAGCAGGGCGGCCGCGAGGCCGGCCAGCGCGCCCAGGCGATGCTGCGCCCGCTGCTGTCGCAAAGCGGCAATGATCCGGTGTTCCAACTGCGTTACGCCCGCGCCAGCGAACTGGCCGGCGATACCGTGCGCGCCAGTGAGGCCTACGCCGAGGCCGCCTTCCTGAACGGCCGCCCGGAGCAGGCGTTGATGCAGCTGCAGGCCTTGAAGAAGCAGCCGGCATTGGATTACGTGGGCCGCGCCCGGGTCGATGCGCGTATCGAAAGCATCACCCCGACCGTGCTGGAGATGCGCCGCCAGGGCATCCGCGACCCGGAACTGGAACGGCGCTGAGCAGGCGGCCTGGCAGCGCCCGGATGACCGTGGGATGGCAACGCGCGGCAATGTGCGCCGGGGTCGTCACAAACATGTCATGAAACCGTAGTCTACTGGGCTCAATCCCGGTCTGATAAGCAATACGGTGCGCACGTGCAGAAACGCATTCTGATCGTCGATGACGAGCCCGCGATCCGCGAAATGGTCGCCTTCGCCCTCCGCAAGGGCGACTACGACCCGATCCACGCCGGCGATGCCCGCGAGGCCCAGACCGCGATCGCCGACCGCGTCCCGGACCTGATCCTGCTGGACTGGATGCTGCCCGGCACCAGCGGCCTGGACCTGGCCCGGCGCTGGCGCAAGGAGGCCCTCACCCGTGAGGTGCCGATCATCATGCTCACCGCCCGCGGCGAAGAGAACGATCGCGTCGGCGGCCTGGAAGCCGGCGTCGACGACTACGTGGTCAAGCCGTTCTCGGCCCGCGAGCTGCTGGCCCGCATCCGTGCGGTCATGCGCCGGGCCCGCGACGACGATGAAGATGGCAGCGTGGCCGTCGGCTCGATCCGCATCGACGGTGCCGCGCACCGCGTGTTCGCCGGCGACCAGCCGGTGCCGATCGGTCCCACCGAATACCGCCTGCTGCATTTCTTCATGACCCACCCCGAACGCGTCTACACCCGCGCCCAGCTGCTGGACCATGTCTGGGGCGGCAGCGTGTACGTGGAGGAGCGCACCATCGACGTGCACATCCGCCGCCTGCGCAAGACGCTGGAACCGTTCGGCGCGGAGAACATGGTGCAGACCGTGCGCGGCGCGGGCTACCGCTTCTCGACCTCGACCTGAGTCTCGTCGGGCCGCTGCCTGGCGCCTGCGCCGGGTGGCGGCCACTCCTGCTATAACCTTGGATCGCGTCCGAGGACTGCACTTTCTGCGAGACCGCAATGCCGCGCCACATCCGCTCCGCCTGGTTGAAGACATTGGCCACCCTCGCCCTCCTGTTGCTGGCGGCCGGTGTGCTGGGCCTGCTTTCCGGGCATGTGTGGATGTGCATCGCATTGGCCGCGATCGGTGCGCTGGCCTGGCACTACTGGCGGTTGCGCCGGGTGCTGCGCCGGCTGACCGCCCGCCATCGCTGGGACGTGGGCGACGGCACCGGAGTGTGGAACGAACTGGACCGCCTGCTGTATCGCAACCAGCTGGAGATGCGCACGCGCAAGCGGCGCCTGCTGGACATGCTGCGCAGCTACCGTGCGGCCGCCGCCGCGCTGCCCGATGCGGTGGTGGTGGTGGACCGCAACAGCCAGCGCGTGCAGTGGTTCAACGAAGCGGCCACCTCGCTGCTCGGCCTGCACCACCCCGGCGACCTCGGCGAGGCGCTGGTCGAGCGCCTGCAGCCGATGCCGCTGGCGCACTGGCTGGCCGGCGGCCGCAATGCCGAACCGATCCTGGACGTGCCCTCCCCGGTCGATCCGGCGATCCGGCTCAACCTGCGCCTGATTCCCTACTCGCCCGATTACTGGCTGCTGATCGCCCGTGACGTGAGCAAGCTGCTGCGCCTGGAACAGGTCCGCCGCGACTTCGTGGCCAACGTCTCGCACGAGCTGCGCACGCCGCTGACCGTGGTCCACGGCTACCTGGACATGATGGAGCCGGAGGATTTCCCCGGCACCGGCCCGATGCTGGAGGAGATGCGCAAGCAGTCCCAGCGCATGGCCCAGCTGGTGGAGGACCTGTTGACCCTGTCGCGACTGGAGTCGCAGGAACACACCGAAGAAGAAGCGGTGGCGATGGCGCCGATGCTGGCCACGCTGCGCCGCGAGGCCGAGGCGCACAGCCAGGGCCGCCACCAGATCAGCGTGGTCGACAACGCCGGGGTGGACCTGCAGGGCTCCAACAAGGAGCTGCACAGCGCATTCTCCAACCTGGTCACCAACGCGGTGCGCTACACCCCCGCCGGTGGCCGGGTGGAAGTGGAACTGGCCCGCGAGGGCCAGGGCGTGGTGCTCAGCGTGCGCGATACCGGCTACGGCATCCCCGCCACGCACCTGCCGCGCCTGACCGAACGTTTCTACCGCGTGTCCAGCAGCCGCTCACGCGAGAGCGGTGGCACCGGCCTTGGCCTGTCGATCGTCAAGCACATCCTGGGCCTGCACCACGCACGCCTGGAGATCCAGAGCGAGGTCGGCAAGGGCAGCGTGTTCTCGTGCCATTTCGACGCCGACCAGGTGCGCGCGCGCACCGAGACGGCCTCCCTTCCTTCTGCAGAAGACTTCTCCGCATGAGCACTCTCGTCCCCATCGCCGTGCCGGTCGACAACGATCCGCTGCGCGACCCGGCGCTGTACATCAACCGCGAGCTGTCGCAGCTGGACTTCAACTTCCGCGTGCTGGCCCAGGCCATGGACACCCAGGTGCCGCTGCTGGAACGGCTGCGCTTCATGTGCATCTCCTGCACCAACCTGGACGAATTCTTCGAGATCCGCGCCGCCGCCGTGCGCCATGCGCAGGAGTTCGGCCTGCCGCCCGCGCCGGACGGCATGACCCCGCAGGCCATCCTCAACGCCATCCATGACCGCGCCGCCCAGCTGGTGGACCAGCAGTACCGCTGCTGGAACGAGACTCTGCGCCCGGCACTGCACGAGGCCGGCATCGACGTACTCGGCCGCCACTCCTGGAACCATCGCCAGAAGCGCTGGCTGCGCGCGTATTTCCGCAACGAGATCATGCCGGTGCTGTCGCCGCTGGGCCTGGACCCCTCGCACCCGTTCCCGAAGATCCTCAACAAGTCGCTGAACATTGTGGTGGTGCTCAAGGGCACCGACGCGTTCGGCCGCGCCGGCCACCTGGCCATCGTGCGTGCACCGCGCTCGTTGCCGCGCATCATCCAGCTGCCGGAGAAACTCGGGGGCGCGCAGACCTATGTGTTCCTGTCCTCGGTGCTGTCGACCTTCGTCGACGAGCTGTTCCCCGGCATGGAAGTCCAGGGCGCGTACCAGTTCCGCGTGACCCGCAACTCCGAACTGGTGGTGGACGAGGAAGAAGTGGAAAACCTCGCGCTGGCCCTGCGCGACGAGCTGGTGGACCGCGGCTATCGGCCGGCGGTACGGCTTGAGATCGCGCAGGACTGCCCGCGTGACATCGTGCGCACGCTGCTGCAGAACTTCGGCCTGACCGAGAACGCGGTGTACCGCATCGACGGCCCGGTCAACCTCAACCGCGTGATCCAGCTGTACGACCTGCTGGCCCGCCCGGAACTGAAGTACCCCACGCTCAACCCGCGCGTGCTGCGCGATGGCGATGGCATCTTCGACGTCGTCGCGCGCAAGGACGTGCTGCTGCACCATCCCTTCGATGCGTTCACCCCGGTGCTGGACCTGATCAAGCAGGCCGCGGTGGATCCCAACGCGCTGGCGATCAAGCAGACGCTGTACCGCACCGGCAAGGATTCGCAGATCGTCGATGCGCTGATCCAGGCCGCGCGCAACGGCAAGGACGTCACCGTGGTGGTCGAGTTGCGCGCGCGCTTCGACGAAGAAGCCAACCTCGGCCTGGCCGACCGCCTGCAGGAAGCCGGCGTGCAGGTGGTGTATGGCGTGGTGGGCTACAAGACCCACGCCAAGATGCTGCTGATCGTGCGCCGCGAGGGCCGCAAGCTGCGCCGCTACGTGCACCTGGGCACCGGCAATTACCACAGCGGCACCGCGCGCGCGTATACCGACCTGAGCCTGATCACCGCCGATCCGGATATCGGCAACGATGTGCACCTGCTGTTCCAGCAACTGTCCGGGCTGGCCCCGCGGACCAAGCTCAAGCGCCTGCTGCAATCGCCGTTCACCCTGCACCCGGGGCTGCTGCAGCGGATCGATCGCGAAACACGACTGGCCGCCAGTGGCCGCCCGGGCCGGATCATCGCCAAGATGAACGCCCTCAACGAGCCGCAGGTGATCCGCGCGCTGTACGCCGCCTCGCAGGCCGGCGTGCAGATCGACCTGATCGTGCGCGGCGCCTGCACGCTGCGGCCGGGCGTGCCGGGCGTGTCGGACAACATCCGGGTGCGCTCGATCGTCGGTCGCTTCCTGGAACACAGCCGGGTGTACTGGTTCGGCAACGACGGGGCGGCCGAGCTGTACTGCGCCAGCGCCGACTGGCTGGAACGCAACCTGCTGCGTCGGGTGGAGACCTGCTTCCCGATCCTGGACCCCGAGCTGGCGCGCAAGGTTTACCGCGACGTGCTGCAGAACTACCTGGACGACAACCTCAACGCGTGGGAACTGCGCGCCGACGGTGAGTACGCCAAGTGCACGCCTGGGCATGACGAGCCACCGCACGCGGCGCAGATGGCGTTGATGCAGGGCCTGTAGGTGTACGCGACAGCGCTTGCGCTGTCGCCCCACGGCGTGCCATGCAGGCCGTGGCCCCCGCTTGCCACCCCTCGCACCCCGCGCCGGTTGGCGCGCCCGCTCACCCGGCGGCTCAAGCCGTCGGATGCATCGCGGCAGCACTGGCCGGCGCGCGCCAGCGCCGTGAACCGCTGCGACGTCCCGTCGCATCCCATGTGAAGGCCGCGCGGTGACTTCACGCCCCGCCCTTCGGCTAACATTCGCCCATGCCGCATACCTCCACGACTCCGCCCGCCCTGCAGGATGGCGACCTGCTCGCCGCCATCGACCTGGGTTCCAACAGTTTCCACATGGTCATCGCGCGTTACACGCTCGGGCAGTTGCGGGTGGTCGACCGCCTGCGCGAGACGGTGCGCATGGCCGACGGCCTGGATGGCAAGGGCGGCCTGTCCGCCGAGGCGCGCCAGCGCTCGCTGGAGTGCCTGGCCCGGTTCGGCCAGCGCATCCGTGCGATCCCCTCGGTGCGCGTGCGCGCCCTGGCCACCAACACGGTGCGCCAGCTGCGTTCGCCGCAGGCCTTCCTGATGCCGGCCGAGACCGCGCTCGGGCATGCCATCGAAGTGGTCAGCGGCCGCGAAGAGGCGCGCCTGATCTACCTGGGCGTGGCCCATGCGCAGCCGCCCAAGCCGGACCAGCGCCGGCTGGTGATCGACATCGGCGGCGGCTCCACCGAATTCATCATCGGCCAGGGCATGCAGACCCTGGAGCGCGAGAGCCTGCAGGCGGGCTGCATCGCCAGCACCCGGCGCTTCTTCCCGGGCGGCAAGCTCAGCCGCAAGCGCTGGAAGGACGCGCTGACCGAGATCGGCGCGGAGTTCCAGCAGTTCGCCACCAAGTACCGCGCACTGGGCTGGCAGGAAGCGCTGGGCTCATCGGGCACGCACAAGGCGATCAGCGAGATCTGCGCGACGATGAAGCTGAGCAAGGGCGCGATCACCGCCGAGGCCCTGCCGCAGCTGCGCGACGAGCTGCTCAAGGCCAAGCGCATCGAGGACATCAACCTGCCCGGGCTGTCGGCCGATCGGCGCCCGATCATCGCCGGGGGCATCCTGGTGCTGGAAGCGGCGTTCCAGGCCCTGGGCCTGGAGAAGCTGCTGGTCAGCAAGGCCGCCATGCGCGAAGGCATCCTGTACGACATCCTCGGCCGCGCCAGCGAGAACGACCTGCGCGATGAATCGGTGGCGGCGCTGACCCTGCGCTACGGCATCGACATCGTCCAGGCCGACCGGGTCGAACGCACCGCGATGAACCTGCTGGGCCAGGTCGAAGCGAGCTGGGGATTGGACCCGGACGATGCGCGCATGCTCGGCTGGGCCGCGCGCCTGCACGAACTGGGGCTGATGATCGCCCACAGCGGCTACCACGTGCACGGCAGTTACGTGCTGGAGAACTCGGATATCGCCGGCTTCTCGCGGCAGGAGCAGCAACTGCTGGCCGCCCTGGTCCGCAGCCATCGCCGCAACGTGTCCAAGTCGGCCTTCGAGGCCCTGCCCGAGCGCCTGCTGCAACCGGCGCGACGGATGACCGCCCTGCTGCGGCTGGCCGTCCTGCTCAACCGCGCGCATGAAGACACCCCCATGCCGGCGCTGGAGCTGACCGCCGACGACAGCCGCCTGTCGTTGATCCTGCCCCAGGCCTTCATCGATGCCCGGCCGCTGCTGCGTGCCGACCTGATCGGCGAAACCGACGGCATGGCCGGCCTGGGCGTGCAGTTCCGCCCGTTCGTGGCCTGATCCCGGGCGTGGCGGCCGCCACGGCCGCCCGCCCACCCCGCGTGCCCCCGCCCCCGTCCGCCCGGCCCTGTCCGGCGGCTCGATCGTGCGTGCTCCCTGCCTGCGGCCGCCCCGCCAACCCGGCGTCGAACGCCGCCTTTCGCGCACGGCGCCATGCTGCGTCGCAGCATAAAGCTACATTGCGACACAAATCGGTACAGCGGCCGGCGTGCGCCGCATCTGCAACTATCTGCTGCCGCTCACTTTTTGTTCAGGTCCGCACGCCATTGTGAAAAAAGTTTCACTTTGGCTTTACACGGCCTTAACTACCGAGACTATGATCGGGGTAACCGGCCTTCTTGGGCCGGATTTTGGGACGGCGGGAACTTGGGCCCGCCGGCTCCTTTTTGATTCAGTTCCGAACGAGAGAGAGAGAGCGCACATGAATTCACGCACCAACGTATTGGGGCACGCGATCCGCTGTGCCCTGATCGCCGGTACCGCGGGCCTGATGGCCGCGCCGGCGATGGCACAGGACGCGCCGACCGCTACCAACCTGGACCGCATCGAAATCACCGGTTCGCGCATCCGCCAGGTTGACGTGGAGAACGCCCAGCCCGTGCTGGCCATCACCCGTACGGACATCGAACGCCAGGGCTTCAGCTCGGTCGCCGACATCCTGCAGAACGTCACCGCGATGGGCAGCCCGGCGATCAGCCGCGCCAACGTCCTGAGCGCCGGCGAAAACGCCGGTGGCACCTACATCGACATGCGCAACCTGGGCGCGCAGCGCACCCTGGTGCTGATCAACGGCAAGCGCCTGGGCATCAGCACCTCCGGCTACCAGGACGTGTCGAGCCTGCCGGTGTCGGCAGTGGAACGCGTGGAAGTGCTGAAGGACGGCGCCTCGGCCATCTACGGCTCGGACGCCATGGCCGGCGTGGTCAACATCATCACCCGCCATGATGTCACCGGCGTGACCGCCAACGTCTACCACGGCCAGTACAGCCAGGGCGACGGCGCCCGCGACCGCTTCGACGTGGTGGCCGGCTGGGCCAACGACCGCGGCTCGATCACCGTCTCGGCCGAACATACCGAAGAAAAGGCCGTGTGGGCCAAGGACCGTGGCTTCAGCGCCTACGGCAACACCGACCGCCACCCGACCGAAGCCTGGACCACCGTCAGCCAGTACGGCCAGATCACCGGCCTGCGCGGCCCGGGCTGCACCGGCACCGCCACCTGCAGCTACTCGCTCAACCGGGGTGCCAACCCGCTCAACCCGGCCAACTACCACCTGACCAACGCCAATGCACCGGACGGCGATGTCAGCAACACCAACGAGCAGATGCACCTGAACTACCCGCTGAAGCGGGACTCGCTGTTCGTCGACGGTCGCCTGAACATCACCGACGACATCCGCTTCAGCACGCAGCTGGGCTACAACAAGCGTGATTCCAGCCGCCAGGTCGCCGGCTACCCGCTGCAGTCGTCCACGGCCGGCATCGGCCCGATGTCGATCGACAGCTACTTCAACCCGTTCGGCCGCAAGAACGGCTACGCCACCCCGACCGCCGTGGCCTGGAACCACCGCACCTGGGAAGTGCCGCGCGTAAGCGACAGCTCGCTCAAGACCTACCGCGCCGTGGCCGCCTTCGATGGTTCGTTCAACATCGGCGAGCGCTACTTCGATTGGGAAGTGGGCTACCAGTACAACAAGAACGAACTGCGCCAGCACGCCACCGGCAACCTGCACAAGGAACGCGTGAAGAACGCGGTCGGCCCGTCGTACTACAACGCCGCCACCGGCAAGGTCGAGTGCGGCAGCGCCGCCGCCCCGATCGCCAACTGCATGGTCTGGAACCCGCTGGTCGCTGCAGGCGTGACCGATCCGTACGGTCTCACCGGCAACCAGGCCCTGATCGACTACCTCATGCCGGCGGAAGACTCCACCGGCAAGACCGTCGGCAAGAACTTCTTCGCCACCATCGCCGGCTCCATCGTGACGCTGCCGGCCGGCGACCTGGGCTTTGCGTTCGGCCTTGAAAACCGCAAGGAAACCGGCGAGTTCATCCCCGATGCGCTGGCCCAGACCGGCGCGACCACCAACCTGGCCTCCGGCCCGACCGGTGGCAGCTACAAGGTCAAGGAAGCGTACGTCGAGTTCAACGTGCCGGTCCTGGCCGACCTGCCGGGTGCCAAGGAACTGACCTTGAACGCGGCGACGCGCTTCTCGGACTACGACACCTTCGGCAACACGCTCAACAGCAAGTTCGGCTTCAAGTGGCGCCCGATCGACCAGATCCTGGTCCGCGGCACCTGGGCCGAAGGCTTCCGTGCCCCGACCATCTCCGACCTGTACGGCGGCGGCTCTGAAACCTTCACCACCGGCTACGCCGATCCCTGCGATACCGTCTACGGTCCGTCGCGTACCAGCGCCGCCGTGCGCGCCCGCTGCGCCCGCGACATCGCCAATGCCGACACCTACCGTCAGCTGAAGCAGGGCAACGTGCCGATCACCAGCAGCACCGACCAGACCCCGGTGCCGTTCACCAACGGCTCCAACCCGCTGCTGCAGCCGGAAACCTCCAAGAGCAAGACGCTCGGCGTGGTGTGGAGCCCGAGCTTCATCAGCAACTTCAACGTGTCGCTGGACTGGTGGAAGATCCGCATCGACAACACCATCGTTGCCGACAGCCCGAACCAGATCCTGATCGACTGCTACGAGCAGGGCATCGATTCGCGTTGCGCACAGTTCACCCGTGACCCGGCGCTGGGCATCGTCAACAAGCTGACCTACGGCAATCGCAACGCCGGTTTCCTGGAAACCGAAGGTTACGACATGGACCTGACCTACCGTCTGGACACCGACAGCCTGGGCAAGTTCAGCACCAACTGGTCGACCACCTACGTCAGCTCCAACATCTACCGTTCCACCAACGACACCAGCGTCGTGCCGACCCCGACCAACGGGATCGCCACCAACGCCACCAGCGGCTTCCGCGTGCGTTCCAACCTGACCCTGGGTTGGGATCTGGGCGACTTCGGCATCAGCTGGACCGCGCGTTACTACTCCGGTGTCAAGGAGCAGTGCCTGAACGCAACCGCGCATCCGGACGAGTGCTCCGATCCGGGCGTGCGTGCGCCGTGGTACTCCGGTTCGCGCAACTACAACGAGCGTGGTTCGGTGACCTTCCACGACGTGCAGTTCCGCTACAACCTGCCGTGGGATGCCACCGTGTCGGTCGGTGCCAACAACGTGTTCGAGAAGTACGGCCCGAACATGTACACCAAGCCGAACTCGGTGTTCTCCTACTACGGTGGCTACGACATCGGCCGCTTCGTGTACATGAAGTACCAGCAGCGTTTCTGATCGCTGCCGGGTAATACCGCTGCACCCCACCACGGCCCTTCGGGGCCGTGGTTTTTTTTGTCCTGCCGTCCTTGCAGGCGTGGTGGCCACTGGCCGCCAGGAACGATCCCGCCGGGTTGCGGACGCCCACGCCACGCGCGCCCCAGCGCGCGTCATCGGCCGGTCATATCCACGTCATGTCCACTACATCGCCCGGGCCGAGCATGGACGCAACCCGGAGGCCCGCCATGCGCTATGCCATCGTCACCGAAACGTATCCCCCCGAGGTCAACGGCGTTGCCCTGACCGTGCAGGGACTGGAACAGGGACTGCGCGCCGCCGGCCACCAGGTCGACCTGGTGCGCCCGCGCCAGGCCAGCGAAGCCGAGCATGCCCACGACACCCTGCTGGTGGCGGGGGCCGGGTTGCCGCGCTACCCCGGCCTGCGCTTCGGCATGCCCGCCCCCAAGCGGCTGGCCCGCCAGTGGCAACAGCAGCGCCCCGATGCCATCTACATCGCGACCGAGGGCCCACTCGGCTGGTCGGCCCTGCGCACCGCGCGCCGGCTCGGCATCCCGGTGGCCACCGGCTTCCACACCCGCTTCGACGAGTACCTGCCCGACTACGGCGTCGCCTGGCTGCAGGCCGCCGCGCTGCGCTGGATGCGGCGCTTCCACAACCAGGCCGATGCCACCCTGGTACCCACCCAGGAGCTGAAACAGTTCCTGGGCGAGCAGGGGTTCGAGCGGGTGCGGCTGCTGGCCCGCGCGGTGGACAGCAGCCAGTTCGATCCGCAGCGTCGCGACCCGGCCCTGCGTGAGGAATGGGGCATCGACGGCAACGGCTTCGCGGCCATCTACGTGGGACGCATCGCCCCGGAAAAAAACCTCGGCCTTGCCGTGAAGGCCTTCCGCCGAGTGCAGCAGTCGCGGCCGAAGGCGCGTTTCATCTGGGTGGGCGATGGCCCCTCGCGCGAGAAGCTGGCGCATGAGAACCCCGATTTCATTTTCTGCGGCGTACAGCGCGGCGAGGCGCTGGCCCGGCACTTCGCCAGCGGCGATCTGTTCCTGTTCCCCAGTCGCAGCGAGACCTTCGGCAATGTCACCCTGGAAGCGATGGCCAGCGGCGTGGCCACGGTGGCCTTCGACTACGGCGCGGCACGCGAACACCTGCGCACCGACGAGAGTGGCATTGCAGTGAACGATGACGCCGCGTTCCTGGCCGCCGCGCTGCAGCTGGCCGGTGACGACGTGCAGCGTGCACGGCTCGGCCGCAATGCCGCCACTGCCATGCGGCGCCTGCACCCACAGCAGGTGGTGGCCGAGTTCGATGCACTGCTTGCCGAACTGGCGCAGGCGCGGAGGCCGCATGCAGACCACGCGGCTTGAGGCCCTGCGCGGGCGCGAGACCCGTTGGTGCCGGCGCGCCAATCACTACTGCCGGCGCCGGCGCGTGCGCCAGGCCTTCGCCGCCGTCAGCCGGCTCGGCGATGGTGCGTTCTGGTATGGCTTGATGGCCGCGCTGGTCCTGGTGGACGGTCTCGAGGGGCTGCGCGCCTCCCTGCACATGGCCGCCACCGGACTGATGGCGCTGCTGCTGTACAAAGGCCTGAAGCGCTGGACCCGGCGTCCACGGCCGTATGCGGCCGACCTGCGCATCCGCGCCTGGGTGGCACCGCTGGACGAATTCAGCTTCCCCTCCGGGCATACCCTGCACGCGGTGTCCTTCACCATCGTGGCGCTGGCCTACTACCCCTGGCTGGCACCGCTGCTGGTGCCGTTCACCGTGGCGATCGGCCTCTCGCGCGTGGTACTGGGGCTGCACTACCCCAGCGACGTACTGGCCGCCACGGCCATCGCGACCGCGCTGGCCGGTGCCAGTCTGAGATGGCTGCCGCTGCCGGTGTAACCCGTTTTACAATGCGCGCATGACCACGCTGTTCATTTCCGATCTGCACCTGGACCCGAGCCGTCCAGCCATTACCGAGCTGTTCCTGGCGTTCCTGCGCGATGAAGCGATGCAGGCCGAAGCGCTGTACATCCTCGGCGACCTGTTCGAGGCCTGGATCGGCGATGACACCCCGTCGGCGGCCGCCGATGCCGTCGCCGATGCGTTGCATGCGGTGGCCGATGCCGGCGTGCCGGTGTATTTCATCCGCGGCAACCGCGATTTCCTGGTCGGCAACGACTATGCCCGTCGCACCGGCTTCCGCATCCTGCCCGACCCCAGCGTCATCGACCTGTACGGGCGCCCGGTGCTGCTGCAGCACGGCGACCTGCTGTGCACCGACGACGTCGCCTACCAGCAGTTCCGCGCACAGACCCGCGACCCGCAGTTCCAGGCGCAGTTCCTGTCCCAGCCGCTGGCCGCGCGCATCGCCTTCGCGCAGAAGGCACGTGATGCCAGCCAGGCCCGGCAGTCGGAAATGAAGCAGGACGATCGATCCACCTTCGAAACCGTCACCGACGTGGCGCCGGCCGAAGTGGAGGCCACCTTCGCCCGCCATGGCGTGGACACCCTGATCCACGGCCACACCCATCGCCCGGCGATCCATGCCCTGCAGGTCGGTGGCCGCGATTGCACCCGCATCGTGCTGGGCGACTGGTACGAACAAGGCTCGGTGCTGCGCGTCACCGCGCAGGGTTGGACGCTGGATACGCTGGCACGCTGAGCCTCACCACCCCGCGACCGCAGCCACTGCGGTCGCGGGCGCCGCCACTCAGCGGAACGCGGCGACCGTCGCCTTGGTATTGACCAGCACGCGCTGGTTGTCGGCGCTGGACGCAATCCCCATCGGCACGCCGTTGTAGCTGATGTTCGGGTTGGACCAGAAGTTCAACCGCGGGCATCCGGCCGTGCACGCGTAAGCCATGATCGTGCGCCAGCGTGCGCCGCTGGACGGCTCGTAGCGGTAGCCGTGGCCATAGCTGTACGGCGAGGTGCTGGGATCGGTGGCGATGTCGTGGCGTGCGCTCTGCAGGTGCCCGATTTCATGCGCGAAGGAGTAATAGCCGGTGGCGCAGTCCCAATGCACCGCCGCGAACGCGGTGGCGGCGGTGGAGCCGATGCCCGAGGCCAGGCCGCAGGAACTGGCATTGTTGATGACCAGGACCGCGACATCGGCGCGGGTGTTGTTGCGGCTGGTGTGGATGCTGTCCATCACCCCGTCGGTGGTACTGCGGAAGCGCGACAGATCGGTGGAGAAGCTGCTCGACTCGGCATAGCTGGTGGTCTCGTAACCGGCCAGCTCCAGGGTGATGCCGACGTTGCTGTTGATGTAGCCCTGGTTGGATTCGGCCACGGCCAGCTGCACCAGCGACTGCATGTTGCCGCCATACGCGGCGACCGCGCCATTGGTGGCCACCACCAGCACGCGGATGGTGGCCGGGGAGCCCGACGACGCGGCGGCGATGCCGGCACGGTCGCTGACCGGCATGGCTACCTGCGGCAGGCTGTTGTAGTCGGCCGGGTGGTCGGCCGGCATCCGCGACTCGTCCACTTCCACCAGAACGTGGCGACCGTCGCTGAGCGGGCGCAGGCGATAGAGCTGGCCGTCCTTGCGGATCGAGCCGGTCACCGTGTCGCCGGAGCGCACCAGGATCACCGAGTTGGCCGGATCGGACGCCGTGGCCTTGCCCGCTGTTTTAGCGTTGCCGGCCTGCAATTGCCCGTACCAGATGCTGCCGCCGTCCGGCAGTGCCTGCACCCGCTGCTGCAGCGCCTGCACGGGGGTACCCAACAGTTCGAATTCCAGCTGGCGCTGGTTCGCGCCCACCGCGCCGGCATCCACGCGCACTTCCTGCACCGCCGCCGTGGACGCGGCCGACAGGACCGCCTGCGCGGCGGGCTGGTTGGCGGCGCCGGCGCGGCTGAGCACCGTGACCGGTTCAAACAGCGGAGCGGCGCTGGCAGCACCTGCCGCGGCCAGGCACAACGTGATCACACCTGCGGCCTTGCTCATCGATCTGGACATCGTGTCGTCTCTCTTTGAGTGGAAAACGGGGCGGTAGTCGTTGCTGCGGTGCAGCCCCATCGGTCGGGGCCCGCCCATATGGCGCCAACCGTGCGCGTGAATTCAACAATTCCTACGGACGAACATTCGGAACTGTGACCGCCGACCGCACGGTTCAGCGACGTCGCGTTCGCGTCATTTTCGCGCTACCTTTGCCCTGCACCCCGGGGACCCCGCGCCATGGCAGGACCGCCCACGCCGCCACCCACCGCGCCGCTGTCGCTGCAGATCGGCCTGTTTTTCGACGGCACCCGCAACAACGCCGACAACCTGCTGCGTGCCTCGCGCCCGCCCGGCAGCACCACGCCCGCGCCCCGCCCCACGGCACCGCTGGTGGCCGACGACGCCTCGCCTTACCAGAGCCGGCTGACCAGCAGTTACAGCAACGGCCTGACCAACATCGCGCAACTGCATGCGCTGTATCCCGATGACCGCACCACGCCGGCACCGGGCAGCGCCTTGTCGCTGGCGATCTACATCGAAGGCGTCGGCACGCGCAGCGGGGAAGATGACGACCTGATGGGGCTGGCCTTCGGCATCGGGCGCACCGGTGTGCGCGCCAAGGTGCGCCGCGCACTCGACGAGCGCCTGCCCGATGCCCTGCGCAGCCTGGCGCGGGCGCACCCGCATGCCGTGCTGGGCAGCGTCCGCATCGATCTGTTCGGTTTTTCGCGGGGCGCCGCGTCGGCACGCGACGCGGTGCACCGGCTAAACCGTGCCGATGGCCGCACCTGGTTGCGCGAACAGCTGCGCCGTACCGGCTGGCAACTCGCCGGCGAGGAGGCGGTACCGGCGCGACCGGCCCGCTTCGTCGGCCTGTTCGATACCGTCGTGGCGATCAATCGCCAGCAGCACGATGAACTGCCCGAAGTGGGCCTGCCGAGCGGCTGCGCCGACAAAGTGCTGCAACTGGTCGCACGCGACGAGCATCGCCATCATTTCGCGTTGACCAGCGTCGCCCCGGAACACGAGGAAATCGCCCTGCCCGGCGTGCACGCCAACATCGGCGGCGGCTACGACCAGCGCATCGAAGGACCGAAACTGCTCACCCGACCGCTGGGCCAGCGTGTACTCGAGCATGGCCTGGCCGACACCGAGGCGCCGCCCCTGGCCGTGCTGCGCGCCACCGAGGTTTACCGACAGGCGCAGGCCGCATGCGTGCGCTGGCAGCAGGCGTTGGGCCTGGGCGAGGATGCGCTGTGGGTGGACGTGTGGCATCGATGGCAGGCGCAGCGGGTAGCCGGCAGCGTCAGCGTGCGACCGCAGTGGCGGTTGTTCGCGCATGCGGCGGTGGTGCTCAAGCGCGAGATCGACGGGCGCTACCAGTGGGTGGCGCTGCGCCTGATGCAACAGCGCGCAACGGTCGCGGGCGTACGCTGGCTGCGGACCGTGGACGAGGTGCCCGAGCTGGCGCTGCCCGGCGACCTGCTGCCGATCGCCGCGCGCGTGCTTGCTGGCCAGGCACTCGATGCGACGCAGGAGCGGCTGTTGCGCCAACGCTACCTGATGCAGTCCGCGCACTGGAACTTCGACGCACTGGGCGACACCGCCCTGCTGTACGCCGCCGACGAAGCGACGCGCGAGCTGCCGTACCGCCCCGGGCCAGGCTTGTTCTACATCAACCGCCCCACCGAGGACGGCAAGCGCGTGGTGTTGCCCAACGTGTGATGCGCCCGCAGGGGCGGCGGGTCATGGCGTCCGATGGAGAAGCAGCCACGCATGGCGTGGCTCTACGATGGTCCCGTAGAGCCACCCCATGGGTGGCTGCGCGCGGTCCCGGATCGAGAGGAGCACGCGGGCCCGGATCGAGAGAAGCAGCCACGCATGGCGTGGCTCTACGATGGTCCCGTAGAGCCACCCCATGGGTGGCTGCGCGTGGGGCCGGATCGAAAGAAGCACGCGGTCCCGGATCGAGAGAAGCAGCCACGCATGGCGTGGCTCTACACCGCCCCTCGTAGAGCCACCCCATGGGTGGCCCGACACCGCGCCCTCGTAGAGCCACCCCATGGGTGGCTGCGCGCGGACCCGGATCGAGAGGAGCAGCCACGCATGGCGTGGCTCTACACCGCCCTCGTAGAGCCACCCCATGGATGGCTGCGCGTGGTCCCGGATCGAGAGGAGCAGCCACGCATGGCGTGGCTCTACACCGCGCCCTCGTAGAGCCACCCCATGGGTGGCTGCACGCGGTCCCGGATCGAAAGAAGCAGCCACGCATGGCGTGGCTCTACACCGCCCCTCGTAGAGCCACCCCATGGGTGGCTGCGCGCGGTCCCGGATCGAGACGCAGCCACGCAGGGCATGGTTCTACCGTGCCGGGCCGCTGGTGCGTCCGGCCTGCTCGATCAGGTCGGCGAGCTCTTCTTCGTCGAACCCGGCCAGCAGGCGCGCCTCCAGGTTGAACGGGCCGTACAAAAAGCCGCCGGCGTATTCGTTCAACAACGCGATGAAGCGCGCGCGCGGTTCGACCCCGGCGCGGTTGCAATACCAGTGATACCAGCGCGAACCCGCGGCCACATGCGCCACTTCCTCGCGCAGGATGATCTCCAGCACGTCGGCGGTGGCGTGGTCGTTGGCCGAGCGCAGCTTGGTGATCATGCCAGGGGTGACGTCCAGCCCGCGCGCCTCGAGCACGCGCGGCACCAGCGCCATCCGGGCCAGGCCGTCGTGCGCGGTCTTCTCGCACATCTCCCACAAGCCGTTGTGCGCGTCGAAATCACCGTAGTCGAACCCCAGCGCCTGCAGCCGGCCATGCAGCAGCATGAAGTGGCGCGACTCATCATCGGCCACGCTCACCCAGTCGGCATGGAACGAACCGGGCAGCCCGCGGAAGCGGTACACCGCATCCCAGGCCAGGTCGATGGCGTTCAGTTCGATATGCGCGATGGCATGGATGAAGGCGGCACGCCCCTCAGCGCTGCCCAGCCCACGCTTGGGCAGGTCGCGCGGGTGCACCAGGCTCGGCCTGGCCGGTCGTCCGGGCATCCGGATCGGATCGGCCGGGGCGGCATCGGCGCGGGCCTTGAGCTGGCCCGCGCGGAACTGCGCCGCATAGGCCTGGGTCAGGGCCACCTTGTGCAGTGGATCGGTTGCGGCCAGGCACTGCTGCGCCGCGCGCAGCAGGTCACCGGCCGCCTCCAGCGGCAACTCCCCGGCCATCGGCACGGCCTCAGGCGCGGCGCTTGTGCTTGGCGTCGTCCGAACGCAACTGCTGGATACGCTCGAAGTACCCCGGCTCGATGCCCGTCGGATAGACGCCGTTGAAGCACGACGAGTCGAACGCCTTCAGTTCCGGGTTGCCTTCGCGCACCGCCGCTTCCATGTCTTCGATGTCCTGGTAGATCAGCCAGTCGCAGCCGAGGTGCTTCTCTATTTCCTCGATGCTGCGGTTGTGCGCCACCAGTTCCTCGGCGGCCGGCATGTCGATGCCGTAGATGTTCGGGTAACGCACCGGCGGTGCGGCGCTGGCCAGGTACACCTTGCGCGCGCCGGCGTCGCGCGCCATCTGCACGATCTGCTGGCTGGTGGTACCGCGCACGATCGAATCGTCGACCAGCAGCACCACGCGGTTGCGGAACTCAAGGTGGATCGGGTTGAGCTTGCGGCGCACCGACTTCACCCGCTCACCCTGCCCCGGCATGATGAAGGTGCGGCCGATGTAGCGGTTCTTGATGAAGCCTTCGCGGTACTTCACCCCGAGCGTGTTGGAGATCTCCAGCGCGGCGTCGCGCGAGGTGTCCGGGATCGGGATGATGGTGTCGATGTCATGGTCCGGGCGCAGGCGCAGGATCTTCTCGCCCAGCTTGATGCCCATGCGCATGCGCGCCTTGTGCACCGAGACGTTGTCGATCATCGAGTCCGGGCGCGCGAAGTACACGTATTCGAAGATGCACGGGCTGTGCTCGGCCGGCTCGGCGCATACCTCCGAGAACAGTTCGCCACGCGCGGTGATGACCAGGGCTTCGCCGGGGCGCACGTCGCGCACGCGCTGGAAGCCCAGCACGTCGAGCGCGGCCGATTCGGAGGCCACGATGTACTCATCGCCTTCGGCATGCGCACGCTTGCCCAGCACCAGCGGACGGATGCCATGCGGGTCGCGGAAGGCGACCAGGCCCAGGCCCAGCACCACGCTGATCACCGCGTAGCCCCCCTTGCAGCGGCGGTGGACACCGGCCACGGCGCGGATCGCCGCTTCCGGGGTGAGCTGGCGCTGCGCGTCCAGTTCGTAGGCGAACACGTTCAGCAGCACTTCGCTGTCCGAGTCGGTGTTGACGTTGCGGCGATCCTGCTCGAACACCTGCTGGCGCAGGCTTTCGGTGTTGATCAGGTTGCCGTTGTGGGCCAGCGCGATGCCGTACGGCGAGTTCACGTAGAACGGCTGCGCTTCGTCCATGCCCTCGGAGCCGGCGGTCGGATAACGCACGTGGGCGATGCCCACGCGACCTTCCAGGGTGGACATGCGCTTGGCATCGAACACATCGCGGACCAGCCCGTTGGCCTTCTGCACGCGCAGGCGGGTGCCATCGGCGGTCGCGATGCCGGCCGCGTCCTGGCCACGATGCTGGAGGACGGTCAGGCCGTCATACAACTGCCCGGCGACGTTCTGGTTGCCGACGATTCCGACGATGCCACACATGGTGCGAATCTCCGCTGGGCTGTGCCCATCTACTGTGAAGGTGGCCGTGCCTGGCCGGGGGACCCTCTCCGTGCCGGATCGGGTTGGTCCGGACGCACACGCGCCGGATCGGTGTTCTGGGACGAACCAGACGTGCCACTGCGCGCCCCGACATCGGCCGGGTCTCCCGCCTGCTGCGGGGTCTCATCCAAGGGCCGCGGCCATCCGCGCCCTGCCAGCAACCCGCCCAGCACGCCATTATCGCCTGTCAGGCCCGGCTTGCCCAACTCCCCGCCGGGCAGTTGCGACATGTTCACCTCCGGCAGCGCCATCGGCAGGTCCTTCATGCCGTCCAGGCTGGGCATGCGATCCAGGCTGGGCATCTGCGGCATGGCGGGCATGCGCGGCATCTTGGCCTGCATCCAGCCCACCCCGGGGCCAAGCACCACGCGCAGGTTGGAGTCGCGCCAGGCTGCCTCGCGGGGCAGCGGCGTGTAGGACGCCACCAGCAGCAGCACGCAGCCGATCAGCGCGCCACGGACCACGCCCAGCGCACCGCCCAGCGTCCGGTCGGCGCCATTGAAACTGGTCGAGCGCACCGCCTGGCGGATCACCAGGCCGATGCCCCATACCGACACCATCACGATCAGGAAGACGCTCAGGTAGCCGGCGAAAAAATGCTCGGTGCCCGGCGCGGAGGGCGCCGACCACCAGCCGGCGCAGGATTTGCCGAACATCAGCGCCGCCCAGCCGCCGAGCAGCCAGGACAAGGTGCTGATGATGATGCTGACAAACCCGCGCATGACGCCCAGCAGGGTGGAAATGCCGATCACGGCCAGCAGCACGAAATCGATCATGCGCGTCCTCCGCCGTGGGACGGGCCGGGCTCAAGCCACGGGCGCGCGGACGGCATCAGGGGTGTGGCCGGACCATGCCGGCCACGCCGACTTTGGACGCAACCTGAGCCTTGAGGTTCTCCGCCTCTGCTCGGTTGGCGACCGGGCCGACGCGCACGCGGTTGAGCGTGCCCTTGTCGGTGCGTACCTGCTCTACGAAAGCACTGAAACCGGCGGCGCGCACCTTGTCGCGCAGCGCGTTGGCCTCGGCCGCCTGGCCGAAGGCACCGAGCTGCACGGCAAAGCCCACGCTGCTGGCAGCCGGCGCGGCCGGTGCGGCCACCGGCTTGGCAGCCGTGGCGGTGTCCGGCTTGGCCGGCTCCGGCTTGGGCACGGCAGCGGCCGGCTTGGGGTCGGGCTTCGGTTCGGGCTTGGACGCGGCCGGTTTGGCCGCAGCCACCGGCTCGGGCGGCAGCGATTCGGTCTGGACCGTGGTGCCGGCCGCGGCCGCGGTGGCGCTGGATGCGCTGGCAGCGGCCGGCGTCGGCGTGGCAGCCGGCGCCGCGGCAACCGCGTTGTCCGCGCGTGCGTCCAGGGTGACCACCTCGGCCTTGACGTCGTTGCGTACCTTCACCGCCTGCAGGCGGGCGGCCTCGGCCTCGGCACGATCGGCATACGGCCCCACGCGCACCCGCCAGGCCTGGCGACCGTTGATCGTGGCCGGCTCGCTGAAACCAGGCAGCTGCGACTTCTTCAGGTAGGCGATCACCGCATCGGCATCGGCCTGGCTGCCATAGGCGCCAAAGCTGACCGCGAAATTGCCTGCGGCCACGGCCGGAGAGGAATCGGCGGCGGCCGGTGCCGCGTCGGCGGCGTCCTGCAGCGGCTGGGTGCTGGAGGGCCCCTGCAGGCCGGTGGCCGCGCCGGTAGGCGCCACCAACGGCAGCTCACGGGTTTCGAACTGACCGTCCGACGGTGCTGCCGGCGCGCTGATCGGCACGCTCGCCACACCGCTGTCCGGCGCAGGCCCCTTGACCAGCATGGGCAGGAAAATCACGGCCAACGCCACCAGGACGATGGCACCAATCAGTCGCTGTTTCAGAGGAGTATCCACGGAAGGCAGGCAGGGGCGGCGCGGCGGAATGCCACGGCGATTATACGGGTGTCCGCGTGAGCGGTGCCTGCGCCGGCTGAACGGGCGCGGCGTGGTGCAGCGGCGGCTTACTCAGCGGCATCCAGCCACTGCAATGCCTGCGCGGCAGTGTGGAACGAGCCGAACACCAGCACGCGGTCGCCCGCCGCGCTCCCGGCCAGCGCAGCGTGCAGCGCATCAGCCACGCTGGCATGGCAGGTGCCGCTGGCGGCGGCGGTGTCGTGAAGGCGTGCCTGCAGGGCAGTGGCCGTTTGTGCACGGGCGCCCTCCAGGCCGGCCAGGTGCCAGTCCTGCACCTGTTCGCCCAGCGCCTGCACCACGCCGACGGCATCCTTGTCCTGCAGCGCGGCGAACACCGCCACGGTGCGCCCGGCCACGGGCGCGGCGTTCAGCGCGATGGCCAGTTCGCGTGCGGCCTGCGGGTTGTGGCCCACGTCGACCAGCACCGCCACGCCATCACGCTCGACCTGCTGCAGGCGACCGCGGATACGGGCATTGGCCACCCCGGCGCTGATCGCGGCACGTGGCAGCGGCATGTCCAGCGTGCGCAGCGCGGCGATGGCCGAGGCCGCATTGCGCAACTGGATCGGCCCGCGCAGCGATGGCATGGGCAGGTCGATGCGGAAGCCGACATCACGCCAGCGCCAGTGCTGCGCATCGATCACGTCGGCGAAGAAATCGCTGCCGCCACGGATCGCGTTGGCCCCCAGCAGGTATGCGCGCGCCAGCACGCTGGACGGTGGGTCGGTCTCGCCCAGGATCACCGGCTTCCAGCCACGGATGATGCCGGCCTTCTCCGCACCGATGGCCTCACGGTCCTCGCCCAGCCAGTCGCTGTGGTCGATGTCCACGGTGGTGATCACCGCCACGTCGGCATCGATGATGTTGACCGCATCCAGCCGCCCACCCAGGCCCACTTCCAGCACCGCCAGGTCCAGCCCGGCCGTACCGAACACCTGCAATGCGGCCAGCGTGCCGTATTCGAAATAAGTCAGCGTGGTGCTGCCGCGCGCATCTTCGATCGCGTTGAATGCGGCGATCAACGCCGCGTCGGAAACGTCCTGGCCATCGATGCGTACGCGCTCGTTGTAACGCAGCAGGTGCGGCGAGGTGTAGGCCCCGACCCGCCAGCCGGCGGCCTGCGCGATCGCTTCGATGAAGGCCACCGTGGAGCCCTTGCCGTTGGTGCCGCCGACCACGATGGTGTGCGCCCCCGGCTGTGCCAGCCCCATCGCCTGCGCCACGCTGCGCACGCGGTCCAGGCCCATGTCGATGCTGGCCGGGTGCTGCTGCTCGATGTAGGTCAGCCAATCGGAGAGGGTAAGCGGGCGGGCGGTGGTCATGGGCGTTGGATCGATGGGGCGGACGACGGGATGGGACGCGGGGCGATTACAGCGCGCGGTGCTTGGCTTCGCCGAAGAACGGGGTGTGGTGGGCGCAGTCGTTCAGGCGCACCACCTCCAGCTGGTCCAGGTCCGGCCCTTCCAGCAGGTTCAACGTGGTCGGGGCCTGGCGGAACGTCCACAGGCGCGACAGCGGCAGCCCCAGGATGCGGCACAGGATGACCCGGTTGACCGCGTCGTGCGCGACCACCAGCAGGGTGTCGTGCTCGCCGAGGCCGTCAGCCGCGCGGGCCAGGCCGCGCCAGCTGCGTTCCAGCACCAGGCGCAGCGATTCACCGCCCGGCATGAGCACGGTGTCCGGCTCATCGCGCCAGGCCTGCAGCCGCGACGGGTCCTTGTCGTGGATCTCGCTGGCCAGCAGGCCTTCCCACTCACCGTGGGCGATTTCCTGCAGGTCCGGCTCGGTCAGCAGCATCGGCGCACGCTCGGTGCCCAGCGCCAGGTGCGCGGTGCGTTGCGCGCGCGACAACGGCGACGCCACCGCACGCGTGATATCCACCGACCTCAGGCGCTCCCCGAGGGCCTGCGCCTGGGCTTCGCCGATCGGTGACAACGGGATATCGATCTGGCCCTGGTAGCGGCCTTCGGCATTCCACGGTGTTTCACCGTGGCGGGCAAGCAGGATGCGCATGCGTACTGGGAGTCCTTGCGGGGAGGAAGGCTGTCGCAATCGTTCACATGGCGTGAATGATCGAGGGACACGCATGATACCGCGTGCCCTGCCCCGCTGCCGCCGTCGCGCACATCCGGTCGTGCGGTCGTGCGGTCGTGCGGCGGGTCGGCCAGGTCATGCCGCCCGCAGCCGGCACGCGCGCAACGAAAAACCCCGCGGCGTGCGCCGCGGGGTGTTGAGGGGTCAGTCGGCCAGGTTCAGCTCTTTCAGCAACTGCGGCGCGGGCGCCACTTCCTGCATGATCCACTGCATGTAGCGGCTGTCCACCGCGATCATGCGGGTCATCACCGGGTCGAACACCCAGTTGGAGCTGACCGACTCCCAGTTGCCGTCGAAGGCCAGGCCGACCAGCTTGCCGTTCGCATCGAGCACCGGCGAGCCGGAGTTGCCGCCGGTGATGTCCAGGTTGGACAGGAAGTTCACCGGCACCGAGCCGAGGCGCTTGTCTTCCAGGCCGCCATAGCGCTTGGCCTTGACCGCATCCAGCAGCGCCTTGGGCGAATCGAACGGGTCTTCGCCGGTTTCCTTGGCGGCCACGCCTTCCAGCGTGGTGAACGGGGTGTAGTTCACGCCGTCCTTGCCGTAGCCCATGACGTTGCCGAAGGTGATGCGCAGCGACAGGTTGGCGTCCGGGTAGACGAACTCGCCCTTGCTCTTCTTGTAGTCCGCCACCGCCTGCAGGTACAGCGGGCGCGACACCAGCGACTCGCCTTCGCGGGTCTTCTTCTGCTCTTCCTGCTTCAGCAGCGCCGGCATCACCGCCACCGCGTACTGGATCGCCGGATCGGTGCTGGCCTCGAAGGCCGCGCGGTCGGCCTTGAACCACTTCAGGCGCTCATCCAGGCTGCCCAGCCGGGTGCCGGCGAGCTTGCCGACCAGGCCATCCACGGCCGCCTTGTCGCTGCCTGCCAGCCACTGGTTGAGCACCTCGTTGCTGCGTTGCGCGGCCGGCAGGGCCACGTACTGGCTCAGCCAGTAGGTCTGCAGCTGCTGGTCCATGCGCGCGACATAGCGGCGGTCCATCTGCTTCAGGCCGCCTTCGATGGAGGGCAGGTCGCGCGTCTGGTAACCGGCTTCGCGCTCGGCATCGGCCTTGCTGCGCTCGATCGACAGCCGGTACAGGCTGATCGCCGTGCCCACCGCGGAGGTGCTGTTGAACTGGCTGACGAACAGATCGCGCTCACGCGTGGCCTTGCTCGTGTCCAAATGCTGGACCAGCTGCGCATGCGCGGCCAGGGCCGGCTTGCCAGCGGCACCGCGCTTCTTCAGCCACGCCAGCACGGCGGCTTCTTCGGCCTGCTTCTGGCCGGCCGCGTCGATGCGCTTGAAGCCCTCCAGCTGGCCGGCGTAGTTCTTGGCCACGTTGTTCATGCTGGCCGCGGTGGCGGCGTACTTCACCTTGACGTCCGGGTCGGCCTTGCCGGCCTCGTCGATCATCTTCAGCACGGCGTTGTAGTGGCGCGCGATGGTCGGGTAGGTCCAGCGGGCGGTTTCATCGAACTCGCCGGCCAGCGCGTAGCGATTGGTGCGGCCCGGGTAGCCGGCCACCATCACGAAGTCGTCGGCGCCCAGCGGCTGGTCGGCGAACTTCAGGAAGTGCCTGGGCTGGTAAGGCACGTTGTCGGCCGAGAAGGCGGCCGGCTTGCCGTCCTTGCCCACGTAGGCGCGGTAGAACGAGAAATCGCCGGTGTGGCGCGGCCACATCCAGTTGTCGATGTCGCCGCCGAACTTGCCGACGCTGCCCGGGGGCGCATAGACGAGGCGCACGTCCTTGATTTCCATGTTGCGGAACAGGCGGTAGGTGTTGCCGCCGGAGAAGCTGAACAGACGGCAGCGGAAACCGGCGTCGGCTTCGCAGGCGGCGGTCTGCGCCTTGTCGAACGCATCCAGCGCGCGGGTGCGGGCCAGCGGATCCTTGCCGGCGGCGGCGATCGCGGCCTTGGCCTGCGCGGTCACATCGGTGATCTGGTCGAGCACGTACACGCGGGCATTGGGGCCGGCGCTCAGCTCATCCTTCAGGGTCGGCGCGTTGAAACCGTCCTTGATCAGGTTCTTCTCGGCGGTCGAGTTCAACTGGATCGCACCGTAGGCGCAATGGTGGTTGGTCACCACCAGGCCCTGCGGGGAGACGAAGCTGGCGGTGCAGCCGCCCAGCGCCACGACCGCACCCATCGGGTCGCCGGTCAGGTTGGAGATCTGCTCCGGCGACAGCTTCAGGCCGGCCTGCTTGAGCGGGCCGGCGATTTCCGGCAGCTGCTGCGGCACCCACATGCCTTCGGCGGCATGGGCGACCTGGACCAGCCCGAGGCTGGCGACGACGGAAAAAGCGAGCAGGTTCGAGCGCATTGAGCAGCCCCTTGCAAAGAGAACCGCCGATTCTAGCCCGCCCCCTGCCCCGGGCCGCACCCCGGAAGTCATGGGGAGTGTGACCGACGCCGATCATTGCCGCGCCGTGCGCGGCCAGCCGGGCATGGTCCGGCTCTACCGTCTCCCCCAGTGGCATTCCGCCACTCGCGGCCATGTGTCCGCAGGTGCCGGGCAGGCCGGTGCAGGACCGTGTGGTGCCATGGATGGCAATACCGAGCCCCCAAGGACGGGGTTCACGGCGTGTCGTGCACCGGCCTGCCCGGCACCTCCCTCGCCAGAAGGAAGCGCTGCCCCCACCCCGAACCACCCGCAACGCAACATGGGAAACCCGCCGGCGGCTCTATAATCCGCGTTTTCCCCCTGACGAGTTCCACCGAGATGGCGCAGCAAACAATGAAGGCCCTGGTCAAGCGTGAAGCCGCCAAGGGCATCTGGCTGGAAGACGTTCCGGTCCCGACCCCGGGCCCGAACGAGGTCCTGATCAAGCTGGAAAAGACCGCCATCTGCGGTACCGACCTGCACATCTACCTGTGGGACGAATGGAGCCAGCGCACCATCAAGCCGGGCCTGACCATCGGCCATGAGTTCGTCGGCCGCATCGCCGAAATCGGCCCGGGCGTCACCGGCTACGAAGTGGGCCAGCGCGTCTCGGCCGAAGGCCACATCGTCTGCGGCCACTGCCGCAACTGCCGCGGCGGTCGCCCGCACCTGTGCCCCAATACCGTGGGCATCGGCGTCAACGTCAACGGCGCCTTCGCCGAGTACATGGTGATGCCGGCCAGCAACCTGTGGCCGATCCCGGACCAGATCCCGTCCGAGCTGGCCGCCTTCTTCGATCCCTACGGCAACGCCGCGCATTGCGCGCTGGAGTTCAACGTGATCGGCGAGGACGTGCTGATCACCGGCGCCGGCCCGATCGGCATCATTGCCGCCGGTATCTGCAAGCACATCGGCGCGCGCAACGTGGTGGTCACCGACGTCAATGATTTCCGCCTGAAGCTGGCCGCCGACATGGGCGCCACCCGCGTGGTCAACGTGTCCAACACCTCGCTCAAGGACGTGATGAAGGACCTGCACATGGAGGGCTTCGACGTGGGCCTGGAAATGAGCGGCAACCCGCGTGCGTTCAACGACATGCTCGACTGCATGTACCACGGCGGCAAGATCGCCATGCTCGGCATCATGCCCAAGGGCGCCGGCTGCGACTGGGACAAGATCATCTTCAAGGGCCTGACCGTGCAGGGCATCTACGGCCGCAAGATGTACGAGACCTGGTACAAGATGACCCAGCTGGTGCTGTCCGGCTTCCCGCTCGGCAAGGTGCTCACCCACCAGCTGCCGATCGACGACTTCCAGAAGGGCTTCGACCTGATGGAACAGGGCAAGGCCGGCAAGGTGGTGCTGAGCTGGAATTGAGTCACCCCCAGGGGCGGTGACCTGGCGGCTCCCGGTGCGATGCCCGACACGGGCCGCCCCCGGCACGGAAACGAAAAAGGCGCCCATCGGGCGCCTTTTTCATGACCGGCGATGCGCGCCCGCCGTGGCCTACTTGCCGACGGAGAAGGTCAGCACCACGCGGTTGTCGGCCAGCTTGCCGAAGTTGTCCTTGCCGTTGCCGTCGGTGCCGTAATAGCCCAGGCCCACGGTCACCATGCCGATCGCCTTGCTCACGCCCACGTTCCAGTCGGTGTAATCGTTGCCGACATCCTTCTCGAAGGTGCTGCGCCCCAGGTTGGCGGTCACAGCGAAATCATGGGCCAGCGGCCACTCCGCGCCCACCCCGTAGTACCAGCCATCGGTCCCGGAATTCCACACATCGTTGCTGTAGGCCACCGTCGCGCTGTAGTGCTCGGCGAACGTGGTCTTGGTGATGAGTTCGTTGTAGGCAAGGTCGCTGGCACCCGGGTAGGTGTAGCGGTTGACCATCACATCGACATTGACGTTTTCGCTGACATCGATGTTGTAGCCGACGAAGTAATCCACCTCGAAATCCGGGCTGCCGGCGCCGAAGTCCACGCCGGAGCCCCACACGCCCGCGTACAGCCCGACCGGCGAGGTATAGGTGAAGCCCGCCTGCCCGGTCGGGTTTTCATCGGTCTGGGACGCACCGCGGAAGACGTAATCCGAGACCGCCGTGATGTTCCAGCTGAACGGAGACTCGGCCTCGTCCTGGGCACTGGCGGCGAACGGGGCGATCAGGGCGGCGCAGAGCACAGCGGCGGCGGTACAGCGCGTGGCGTGGTTCATGCGGGGTCTCTCCGGGACGTGGGTGGGCGGATGCGGCGTGGTTTACGGTTTTTTAACCTGATTGATATTGCGATGCAACAATCACGTCTGTAACTGTCTTGGCGCCGTCGCCCCGGCCTGGCCTGCGGTCCAGCCCCCGGCACCGCGTCCCGGCAGGTAAAATCCCGGGTTTCCCGTGCCGAAGACTGCCTGCCATGAGCGATGCCACCTCCGCCCCGCTGACCCAGCACTACGTTGAAGAACTGGAGGCGATCCGCGCCCAGGGCCTGTTCAAGTCCGAACGCATCATCACCAGCCCGCAGTCGGCCGAGATCACCCTGGACGACGGTCGCACGGTGCTCAATTTCTGCGCCAACAACTACCTGGGCCTGGCCGACCATCCCGACCTGATCCAGGCAGCCAAGGACGCCCTGGACAGCCATGGCTTCGGCATGGCCTCGGTGCGCTTCATCTGCGGCACCCAGGACCTGCACAAGCAGCTGGAAAAGCAGATCGCCGACTTCTTCGGAAAGCAGGACACCATCCTGTACGCGGCCTGCTTCGACGCCAACGGCGGCCTGTTCGAGCCGCTGCTGGGCGAGAACGACGCGATCATCTCCGACGCGCTCAACCATGCCTCGATCATCGACGGCGTGCGCCTATGCAAGGCCAAGCGTTTCCGCTACGCCAACTGCGACATGGCCGACCTGGAAGCCCAGCTGCAGGCTGCCGATGCCGCCGGCTGCAAAACCAAGCTGATCACCACCGACGGCGTGTTCTCGATGGACGGCTTCATCGCCCCGCTGGATGAGATCACCGCGCTGGCGAAGAAGTACAACGCGCTGGTGCACATCGACGAGTGCCACGCGACCGGCTTCCTCGGCGCCACCGGCCGCGGCTCGGCCGAGGTCAAGGGCGTGCTGGAGAAGATCGACATCATCACCGGCACCCTGGGCAAGGCCATGGGCGGCGCGCTGGGCGGCTTCACCTGTGCCAGCGCCGAGGTGATCGAACTGCTGCGCCAGCGCTCGCGCCCGTACCTGTTCTCCAACTCGCTGCCGCCGCACGTGGTCGCCGCCGGCATCAAGGCCTTCGAGATGCTGGCCGCCGCCGACGACCTGCGCAGCACCCTGGCCGAGAACACCGCCTACTTCCGCCAGAAGATGACCGCCGCCGGTTTCGACGTGAAGCCCGGCGTGCACCCGATCAGCCCGGTGATGCTGTACGACGCGCCGTTGGCGCAGACGTTCGCCGAGCGCCTGCTGGAAGAAGGCATCTACGCGATCGGTTTCTTCTTCCCGGTGGTGCCCAAGGGCCAGGCGCGCATCCGCACCCAGATCAGCGCCGCGCATACGCGTGCCCACCTGGACCGGGCGATCGATGCGTTCACCCGCATCGGCGTCGAGCTGGGCGTGATCAAGAACTGACGCCCCTCCCTCGGGTGGCGCCACCGCAGGGGTGGCGGCCCTCCGCAGCGGTGCCATGAACACCTGGCCGGGGCACGCCTGCGTGCCCCCGCCGACCCACGTCCGGCGTTACCCGCTTACTTCTTCTTTTTCTTCTTGTCCTTGGCCTGTTCTTTGCTGGCCACCACCACCGGTGCCGCCACCGGGCGGTCCTGGCCATTGCCCTTGGCCACGCGGATGCCATTGGCCTTCATCCAGGCGTCGAACTCATCGGCGGACATTTTCTTGTCGCCATTGCTCATCATGAAGCGGTAGCTGCCGCGCCCATCGAGTTCGGGCGTTTTGACTTCCACCATGTTCTCGATGACCGGCGCATCGGCCTTGGCCGTTTGCTTGTGGCCGCCACAGGCGGTCAGCAGCACGGCCGGCAGCAGCAGGCAGGCGCCACGGAACAGCGGGCGGTTGAGGAGGTTGGCGTGCATGGGGGAATCTCCCGGTAGTGAATGGAACGTCGGGTACAAGGCCATCCATTGCCCGGTTCGGTCTGCCTGCCACGCACGGGCAGGCTGGAAAGTCACGGCGGGGCCGCGGCGCCATCGGCCGCGGCATACAACGCATCCAGATCGTGTGGGCTCAGCTCGCGCCAGGCCCCCTTGCCCAGCTCGCCCATCGGCAGCTGCCCGATGGCCACGCGCACCAGGCGCAGCACGTTGATGTCCAGGGCAGCGAGGAGGCGGCGGATGTGCCGGTTGCGGCCTTCGTCGAGCACCACTTCCAGCCAGGCGGTCTTCTCACCGCTGCGCAGCAGCGTGGCGCGGCGCGCGCGCAGCCGTTCGCCCTCTTCTTCCACGCCCGTGCACAGCGCCTGCAACTGGGCGGCATCGGGAATGGCGTCGATCTGCACGTGGTAGGTTTTGTCCGGGCCGGTGGCCGGATCGGTCAGCCGCGCCGCCCACTGCGGGTCGTTGCTGAACAACAGCAGCCCTTCGCTGGCCTTGTCCAGGCGCCCCACCGGGGCGATCCAGGGCAGGCCCGCGCCATCGAAGCACCGGTAGACGGTGTCGCGGCCCTGCTCGTCCTGCGCGGTGGTGACCAGGCCGCGCGGCTTGTTGAGCATGAGGTGGATGCGCCGCAGAGCGTCGAGCGGCTGGCCGTCGACGCGCACCTGGTGGCGCCCGTCGACAATGGGGAATTCGGGATTGTTGATGACGCGGCCATCGACGGTGACCCGCCCGGCCTGGATCCAGCGCGCCGCCTCTGTGCGTGAACACAGGCCGGCCTTGGACAACACGCGCGCCAGGCCGTGGCGCGTGGCGCCGTCACTGCGCGCGGGACTTGCCGGTGACGCACGCCGCTCGGGGCGGCGTGGTCGGGATGCAGGCGCGGCGGGGGGCCGGCGTGTGCTCATCGTGCTCCGCGCAGCGCGCGGCTTACTTCTTCTCGCCCGGCTTGGTGTCAGCCGGTGCGTCGGCGGCAGCCGGTGCGGCGGCGGGAACCGGACGTGCCTTGACCACGCGCACACCGCGCGCCTTCATCCAGGCGTCGAACTCTTCGGCGGTCATGCGCTTGCCGTTCTGGCTCATGTCGAAGCGCCACGGGGTATTGTCGAATTCGGTCGCCGGCTTGTAGGCGGCCGGGTCGTTGGCCTTGATCGCCGGTGCGCCGGGCATGGCCTTGGCGATGTTCTGGCAGCCGTCGATGCGCAGGCGCTGCAGGACGCGGTCGAGCGACTGCTGCTGGTCGAAATTGGAGGTGAGCACGCCAGCGGGCATGCCAAGCTGGACGTTGCGGATGTAAAGTTCTTCGGCAACCGGCGCGATGGCGGTGGCCGGCAGCGGCAGCGGCGAGGCGCTGATGGCACGTGCCGAGCAATCCACGGCTGCGTAGGCGGTGGGGATCAGGGCCAGGCCGAGCACGGCGGCCAGTGCGATACGCAGCATGGGATGCATCCAGGGAATAGGGTGACGCGGCGAGTTTAACAGCGCCACAACGGCTTTCAAGATCCCACATTCAATGAATACGGCAACTTGTTGGATTTATTGTTGATTTCTTCTTCGATCCCTTAAACGCTGGCTTCGATCGGGTGATACGCGAGCGTAAGGGCCCCGTCGCGGCCGGTAGGCCCCTGGCGCAGTGTCCCCCGGCCGCGGGGCGGCCTCCTCCTTTATTTTGCCCAGGAGCCTACCGACCGCGACGGGGCTCGCTTGCGGTGCGGAGGTCGAAGCCAGGCTTTTCTCACTTCCGTCGGTGGGTCGGGCGCTGGGGTCCCATGCCCTTTCCGGCGAATGTCCCCCGGCGTCGGCCTGCGGCCGCCCCCTCCTCCTTTATTTCGCCTCCAAGGGCATGGGACCCCAGCGCCCGACCCACCCACACCCGCGTCACCAACGCTCCAAAGCGCGCCACATGCTTGTCGCCGCCCGGGATGGAAAAAAAGAACAAAAAAAGGGCCCGGCAATGCCGGGCCCTCTTCTGAGGCTGTACTACCAGAAGGATTAGTTCTGGACGTTCAGCTCGGTACGACGGTTCTTTGCACGACCTTCCGGGTTGTCCGAACCATCCGGGTTGGTGTTCGGAGCAATCGGACGGCTCTCGCCGTAGCCGATCGGACCCACCAGACGCGAAGCGGACACGCCGTTCTTGGTCAGGTAGTCATACACGGTGGTGGCGCGACGCTCCGACAGCTTCTGGTTGTAAGCGTCGGTACCCTTCGAGTCGGTGTGACCGGCAACTTCAACGCGCAGATCCGGGTAACGCTTCAGGATCTCGGTGGCTTCGCTCAGGATCGCCACGGCGTCCGGACGCAGGGTCGCCTTGTCGAAGTCGAAGTTCACGCCCTTCAGATCGATGGAGACCGGCACCGGGCAACCGTCCGGACCGATGGTCTGACCCGGCTGCGAATCCGGGCACTTGTCGTCGCAGTTGTTGACGCCGTCGCCGTCGTCATCCAGGTCTGCGCAGCTCGGAGCCACCGGAGCCGGGGCAACCACAGCAGCGGTCGGGGCCGGGCCCAGCGGGATCACGACGCCGACCGAAGCCAGCACGTCGCCGAACCAGCTCTCGTCCGGAGCGGAAACGCTCTGGTCGTCGAAATCAGCGCGGTACGCCACTTCGGCGCGGACAGCAACGCGCTTTTCGAAGGTGGTCTGCAGGCCGACACCGACCTTGGCGCCGAGGTTGCCGTCCTTGCGCTCACGCGGACCGTTCAGGTTCAGCGAGCCGTACTCTTCTTCCGACTTCTGGTAGCCCAGACCCATCAGCAGGTAGGGGTTCCAGCCGCGGCCTTCAGAGATGAAGTGGCGACGCAGGTCGAGCGAGACGCCGTACTGGCTCCAGTTCAGATCCTGGTTGGCATCGAAGTTCGGGTTCTGGTAGTTCAGCTCGCCGTCCAGCGACCAGTTGGGGCTGATGAACTTACCGAGGCCCAGGGTCACGAACGGAGCGTCGTTGGTCAGACGGTCGCTATCCTGGAAGTTGAAGCCGGCCGAACCGGTCAGGTACCAGCGGTCATCAAAATCCTGCGCCGATGCAGCCTGGGCGAAAGCCAGACCGCCCAGCAGCGCGGCAGTAAGGATCTTCTTGTTCATTGAGTACAGCTCCTATTTCGGGGGTATGAAACCGGTAGAGGCATGGGCCAGCACCTGCGTCGTTTTCAGACTGCCGATTCAGCACGCCACCGCCGCGAACATTATGCTCAGGAGGGTGAAGGTGATGTTAACGGTCACGTAACATGTGAAGACGACGGCCAGACCTCTACCCGGCCCAGCTGGTGGCACCCTATACAGGTTGATGAAATTGCGCAAGACCCAGCAACGACAAGGGTTTTCGCATCCCCTACCGGGCGTGTCACATCCGCCGCATTATTCCGCAGCGTAACGCGCAGCGTCTTGATTCAGCGCAGGAACAGCGTTGTATACGGTCGTATGATGGATGCGAATCCTGCGTGGGAGCCGCCATGAAAGCCGTGGGTTTAACGCGTTACCTGCCGATCGACGACCCCGCCTCGCTGCTCGACCTGAACGTGCCGCCACCGGGAATTCCCACCGGCGCGGATCTGCTGGTTCGCGTCCACGCGGTATCGGTCAACCCGGTGGACACCAAACAACGCGCGCCGCGCGCGCAGCAAGAGGACCCGCCGCGCATCCTCGGCTACGACGCCGCCGGCGTGGTGGACGCGGTCGGGCCGGAGGTCACCGCGTTCCTGCCCGGTGACGAAGTCTATTACGCCGGCGATGTCACCCGTCCCGGCTGCAACGCGCAGTGGCAATGGGTGGATGAGCGGTTGGTGGGGCGCAAGCCGGCCACGCTGGATTTCGCCGATGCCGCCGCATTGCCGCTGACCGCGTTGACCGCGTGGGAACTGCTGTTCCAGCGCATGCCATTACAGTTCGATGACCGCCGTCATGCCGGCCAGGTACTGCTGGTCATCGGCGGCGCCGGCGGCGTGGGCTCGATCGCGATCCAGTTGGCGCGCCACGCGGGCTTCACCGTGGTGGCCACCGCCTCACGCGAGGCCTCCGCGCAGTGGTGCCGGCAGATGGGCGCCCACCACGTGATCGACCATCGCCACCCCTTGCCCGCCCAGCTGCAGGCATTGGACATCGCGCAGGTGCATGTCGCCCTCAACCTCGCCGACACCGACCGCTATTGGGACGTGCTGGGGGAGCTGCTGGCACCGCAGGGGCATGTGGGCCTGATCGTCGAGCCGCGCGATGCAGTGCGCATCGGCGACCCGTACAAGGCCAAGTGCATCGGGATCCATTGGGAATTCATGTTCGCCCGCGCCAGGTTCCGCACTGCGGACAGGATCGAACAGCACCGCATCCTGAGCCGGGTAGCCAGCCTGGTCGACGCCGGCGCGCTGCGCAGCACGCGCAGTGCGCACCTGGGCGTGATCAATGCGGCCAACCTGCGCCAGGCCCACCGCCAATTGGAAAGCGGCAGCACGATCGGCAAGCTGGTGCTGTCCGGCTGGGAGTGACGGCACCCGCGCGCCGACCGCGGCTGTCGGCGCACATTGCCACCTATCTGTATCTGTCGGCCCTCCCCCGTCCGACCTACATTCAAGGGCCCTCCCGGTGATGTCGCCATGCCCACCTCGCTCCCGCTGCGCCTGCTGCAACTGCTGATCGGCCTGTTCCTGTACGGCATGGGGGCGGCAGTGATGATCCGCGCCGCGATCGGGGTGGCGCCCTGGGACGTGCTTTCTCAGGGCATCGCCCTGCAGACGCCCCTGTCGTTCGGCGTGGCCACCAATGTTGTCGGCGCGCTGGTGCTGCTGCTGTGGTGGCCGATCCGCCAGAAGCCCGGCCTGGGCACGGTGCTCAACGTGATGCTGATCGGCCCCAGCGCGCAGTTCGGCCTGTGGCTGCTGCCGGAGGTGCATGGCCTGGCGTGGCAGATCCCGATGTTCCTGTCCGGCCTGCTGATCGTCGCCCTGGCCACCGGCCTGTACATCGGCGCGCGTTTCGGCCCCGGCCCCCGCGATGGCCTGATGACCGGCCTGCACGCCCGCACCGGCTGGCCGATCTGGGGGGTGCGCAGCGGGATCGAAGGCAGCGTGCTGGTCATCGGCTGGCAGCTCGGCGGCAACGTCGGCGTCGGCACCCTCGCCTTCGCGCTGTTGATCGGCCCACTGTGCGGCGTGACCCTGCCGCTGTTCGGCATCCGCAAGCCTGCCCCGGCGGCAGCCACGCCCTGAGGGCATCCGGGCCCGCGTAGTGCTGGCCAATGGTGGCGGCATGCCCGGGGGCCCGTGGTTCGCACCGCAAACCGCGGGCGAAGCGCGAAGGATGCCGCGAAGCGCCCCCTTGCTTGTGAGGGCCTTTCGCGGCACCCTTCGCGCTTCCGTACGCAAGCGTATCGACATGTCGCCAGCCGCCGAGTCCCCCGCCGAATCCCCCGCCTATCCGCACCTGTTCGCTCCGCTGGACCTGGGCTTCACCCAGCTGCGCAATCGCATCCTGATGGGGTCCATGCACACCGGCCTGGAGGACCGCGCCCGCGACTTCCCGCGCCTGGCCGCCTACTTCGCCGAGCGCGCTGCCGGCGGCGTGGGGCTGATCGTCACCGGCGGCTTTGCGCCGAACGTGGTCGGCTGGCTCAAGCCGTTCGGCGGCAAATTGTCCTGGCCGTGGGAGGTCCGCCCGCATCGCCAGGTGACGGCCGCGGTGCACGCCAACGGCGGCAAGATCTGCCTGCAGCTGCTGCATGCCGGCCGCTATGCCTACCACCCCCTGTCGGTGGCACCGTCGAAGC
Source organism: Stenotrophomonas sp. Steno-Z1 (assembly GCF_056393175.1). Classification (NCBI taxonomy): domain Bacteria; kingdom Pseudomonadati; phylum Pseudomonadota; class Gammaproteobacteria; order Lysobacterales; family Lysobacteraceae; genus Stenotrophomonas; species Stenotrophomonas sp. Steno-Z1. The sequence continues at coordinate 67,486 of NZ_JBWJPB010000012.1, forward strand.
AGAAGGCACCGATCAATCCGTTCACCCCCCGCGCGCTGTCCGCCGGCGGCGTGGAGCGCCATATCGCCGATTACGCGCGCAGCGCGCGGCTGGCGCGCGAGGCCGGCTATGACGGCGTCGAAGTGATGGGCTCGGAAGGCTATCTGATCAACGAGTTCATCGCCCCGCGCACCAACAAGCGCAACGACCGCTGGGGCGGCGATGCGGCCCAGCGCATGCGCTTTGCCGTGGAGATCGTGCGCCGCATCCGCGAAGCGTGCGGCCCGGACTTCATCATCATCTACCGCCTGTCGCTGGTCGACCTGGTCGAGGACGGCAGCAACTGGGCGGAAATCGTGGAGCAGGCCAAGGCGATCGAAGCCGCCGGCGCCACGCTGATCAACGCCGGCATCGGCTGGCATGAAGCACGCATCCCCACCATCGCCACCTCGGTGCCGCGCGCGGCGTTCGCCGGGGTCACCGCCAAGCTGAAGCCGCACGTGCAGGTGCCGGTGATCGCCACCAACCGCATCAACATGCCCGACGTGGCCGAGCGCATCCTGGCCGGCGGCGGCGCGGACATGGTGTCGCTGGCGCGCCCGTTGCTGGCCGATCCGGAGTGGGCCAACAAGGCCCGCGCCGGTCGGCCCGAGGCGATCAATACCTGCATTGCCTGCAACCAGGCGTGCCTGGACCACGTGTTCGAGAACAAGACCGCCAGCTGCCTGGTCAACCCGCGTGCCGCGCACGAGACCGAGCTGGTCTACCGCCCGGTTACCGTGGCCAAGCGTGTGGCGGTGGTCGGCGCCGGCCCGGCCGGCCTGGCGTGCGCCACGGTCGCGGCCGGGCGCGGCCACGCGGTCACCCTGTTCGACGCCGGCAGCGAGATCGGCGGCCAGTTCAACGTGGCCAAGCGCATCCCGGGCAAGGAAGAATTCCACGAGACCCTGCGGTACTTCCGCCACACCCTCGAGCAGACCGGCGTGGACGTGAAGCTGGGTACCGTGGCCGACGTGGCCACGCTGGCCGGCTTCGACGAGGTGGTGGTGGCCACCGGGATCACCCCGCGTCGGGTCGACTTCCCCGGCGCCGACCACCCCAAGGTGGTCAACTACCTGGACGTGCTGCTTGGCCGGGTCCAGGCCGGCGCACAGGTGGCGATCATCGGCGCTGGCGGGATCGGCTTCGATGTCGGCGAGTTCCTCGTCCATGATGGTCCGTCCAGCGCGCTGGACCCGGCCCGCTGGATGGCCGAATGGGGCGTGGATCCCACCTTCGAAGGGCGCGGCGCGTTGGCCAGGCCGGCGCCGGAGCCGGCCGCGCGCAAGGTCTGGCTGCTGCAGCGCAGCCCGGGCAAGCCCGGCGCCCGGCTGGGCAAGACCACCGGCTGGATCCATCGCGCCACGCTCAAGGCCAAGGGCGTGAAAATGCTCGGCGGCGTGGAGTACCTGGGCGTGGACGATGACGGCCTGCGCATCCGCATCGATGGCCAGGAACAGACCCTCCCGGTCGACCACGTGGTGGTCTGTGCCGGGCAGGAACCGCGCCGCGATCTGCATGCGGCACTGCAGGCGGCCGGGATCAACGCGCACCTGATCGGCGGCGCGGATGTCGCCGCGGAACTGGACGCCAAGCGCGCCATCCACCAGGGAAGCCACCTCGCCGCCGCACTCTGAGGGCGCCCGACAGCGACCTGAATACGGACCCGTGAACGCGATCCTAGCCCCGCTCCGAACCTGAATGTCAAGCCTTCGGGTTCAGGATGCATTGGGAAATGGCCCCCTATCGTGCGCCAACTTTCCCGCTCACCACCCAGTTCGAGTGAGCGCGCGGACCCCACGTCTTGTTCGGGTCCGCTCCCGGGCGGCCCCGATGGCCGCCTCCCCATGACGCCAAGTCGTACCCTCGCCCCGTCCGCACGATCGGATGGACAGCCAGGTGCGGCCCACACGGAGCAAGGAGATTTATGAAACTGGCCTGGATTCTCTGGCTGTCACAGTTGTTGCCGCAGCCTGCCGCCGATTCGTTGTGCCTGAGCACGACCGTCTACCTCGAAGCGCGTGACCAGACCCTGCGCGGCCAGCAAGCCGTCGCGGAGGTGGCCCTGCGCCGGCTGGACAGCGGCCTGTGGGGCGACTCGATGTGCAAGGTGGTCACCGCGCGCAAGCAGTTCGCCCCGACCATCGTCGCCCCCGGCACCCAGCTGGGCAACGCGGACGCCTGGCAGGAAGCAATGACCGTGGCCTTCGATGCCGAACGCAACTGGGCCCTGCCGGCCGGTGAGCGCAAGGAGATCGTGCCCGGGGCGAGCCACTTCGCCGCGCTGTCGATCGCCAACCCGAGCTGGCGCAACGCCTACCAGGTGGCCACGATCGGCGACCACACCTTCTACCGCGTGCAGAAACTCAAGCCGCGCGCGTCGTAACGATCTGTTACGGCCATACCGTTGAGGATACGGGTCCCGCTCTGGAATAGTGAGCGGCTGCCCCATCACCCTCCCAACGGAGTTCCCATGAAGCTGTACAGCAAGCCCGGTGCCTGCTCCACCGCCGACCACATCGCCCTGCAGTGGACCGGCCAGCCGTTCGAGGTGGAACTGCTCGACAAGGACACCCTGAAGGCGCCGGCGTTCCTGAAGATCAATCCGGCCGGCTCGGTGCCGGCGGTGGTCGATGGCGATTTCATCCTGACCCAGAACGCGGCGATCATGGGCTACATCGCCGATACCTACCCGCAGGCCGGCCTGGCCGGTGACGGCAGCGCCCAGCAGCGCGCCGAGGCCACCCGCTGGTTGTCCTTCGTCAACTCGGACCTGCACCCGGCGTTCAAGCCGCTGTTCGGCCCGGGCACTTTCATCGAAGACGACAGCCAGTACGACGCCATCCGCGCCACCGCGCTCAAGCGCCTGCGCGGCCTGTTCGAACGTGCCGACAAGCAGCTCGCCGACCGCCCGTGGCTGGCCGGTTTCCGCAGCTTTGCCGACCCGTACTTCTACATCACCCTGCGCTGGGCAGCGGGCGCCAAGGTCGACCTGAGCGGCCTGGACAACATCGCCGCCTACAAGAAGCGCATGGACGCCGATGCCGGCGTGCAGGCCACGCTGAAGGCCGAAGGCCTGAGCTGAGTCGTTCGGCGTTGCGCATATATAAGAAGAGAGCCCGGCACTGCCGGGCTCTCTTTTTTGTGCCGGTAGCACCCTGCGCCCTGCTAGCCGAGCGTACGCACCACGTTGCCGCTGGCGTCGCGCAGCTCGGTCGGCACCACCCGGATCCGCAGGCGGCCACCGGGCAGCGGGTAGGTGCCGCGCTGGGCCTGCACGTGCTCCAGCACGCCGCGCAGGGTGGCCGGGCTGAGCACGCAGCGCGCGCTGTCCTGTTCGAGCGCGACATGGTCGGCCTCGCCCGGTTCGAAGCGCCAGCTTCGCTCGCGGTCGGCCAGGGTCAGCGCACGGCCGTGGTCCAGCCGCAGTGGCAACAGCTCCAGCACGCCCGGCACCTGGCCGGCGCCGAGCACCAGTTCGACGGTATCGCCCTCCACCGCCCATCCAAGCGTTTCGATGAACAGCATGCCGGTGGTGGAGCCCTCGCGGGCGCTGCCGGCCTCGACCGCCGCGGCCAGCGCCGGATCGGCCAGCAGCGAGCCGCGCTGCAGGTCGGTGATCCACAGCGGCATGGCCGGCGCCAACGCGTCCAGCACGCCCTGCGTCGACCAGCGCCGCACCGCGGCCATCTCGTCATCGCTCAGGCCTACCACCTGCAGGAAACGCACACGGCCGTTGGCGGTGTCACGCGCCGGCAGTTGCGGATCCTCGACCAGGGCCAGGTGGCGCAGCACGGTATCGGTCTCCAGCGCGATCGGACCGTTGGCGTCCAGATGGTGGCCGGCCTCGAACACATTGCCGCTGCCGAATACATAACGCGCCAGGTTCTGCAGCAGGTTCATCGGCCACACCGGCGGCGCGGCGTCCGGCGCCTCTCCCGGCGCGGCGGCCAGGCGGAAGGTCAGTTCGAAACCGTAGCCGCTGTCAGCCGCGTCATCGCTCTGCTTGTCGTACAGCTCGGAGAAGCCGTAGGTGACGTAGTGCCAGTGCGGGCGCGGGGCGTCGGCCCAGTACACGCTGATGCCGTCCAGCGGATCGTCGCCGCCCAATGTGTAGGGCAGCGCCGTGCCGTAATGCTTCGGCTCCTGGCCGGGATACAGCGCGGCCAGCGCCGCGTTGATCGCATCCCAGCCCGGGGTGCCGTCATCGTCCTTCGTGGGGTCCATCGCGTGGCTCCTGCGGGTGTAGCCAGGCAAGGTAACGCCCGGGCGCGACGACCACCACCCTTCCAAGACGCCACGATTCAGCCAGGAACCGCGGTCGCCGTGTCCGGCACCGCTGTCGCTGGCGCGGCGGGTGCGTCGAGCAGCGCATGGGTGTCGCTCAGCCAGCGGCTGGCCAACGCCGGGCTCCTGGCCTTGGCGACCGCGGCGGCCATGTCCGGCCACAGTTTCTCCAACGCGCCGGCATCGGTGCACCGCTCGATCTTGAGCTGCATGAAATAGCCCTTGAGCCCGAGGTGCCTGCGCACCGATTCGCTCATCCAGTCGTACAGGCGCTTGTACAGGTCCGGATCCTGCTCGCGGCCGGCGGTGAGCGTGCGCGCGGCCGGTGCCGCAACCGCGCCGCCAACCACTTCGATCAGTCCGGCCTGCGCCAGTTGTGCCAATGCGTCCTCCGGCGCGCGCAGGCCCGGTAACAGCGCGGTCAACGCGTCGTCATCGCGCTGACCATCGACCATCAGCAGAATGGACCGCAATGCCGGCGGCAGGCGCCGCGCGCGGTCTTCGATTTCCTGACGGCCCGCGGCCGTCTTGGCATGGATGTAGGCCATGTGGTGGTTCCCCCTGTCACTGCGGTGTTGCCACGCCCGGCAGCCAGCCCTCGGCCGGTGCCCGTACGTCCCCTTGCGACCGTTCCAGGTGGTTGCCCACGCCGGCGCCCCCGTGCGCGCCGTGTCCCCAGCACGCACCGCCAGGCCCCGGGGCCTGCAGCGGTCACGTTCGGAGCTTACCTGAGGCCGGCCGCCACCGATAATGCGCTGCAGCACGCATCGGTCAGGCGTCGGCGCGGAACTGCAGATGCCGGCGGTAGCGCGGATGAGGACCAGGAGCAGGACCGGCAACGCGATCGTGCAAGAAGTTCAGTCGTCGCGAGTGCCACCCCGCCTCGGCAATCGGATACACCGCATGGGCCAGCAGGCCGCCCCAGCCGATCGCCGCAGCCAGCGCCCTGCCCGCCCGCATCCTGTATTCGACAGCCATGCTGCGCCGCACGGCGACCGGGTCCGCGGCGGCCCCATCCGGGGCCGCGCCTGCATGTTCGTCCCCGGCGAAGCGGACGGTGCGGGTCAGTGCCCCAGCGCGCGCCGGATCTCATCAAGTGCCGCCGGATCATCCAGCGTGGACAGATCGCCCGGATCACGCTCTTCGGCCAGCGCCTGCAGCGAGCGCCGCAGCAGCTTGCCCGAGCGGGTCTTGGGCAGGGCGTTGACGATGTGGATGTGCGCCGGTCGCGCCAGCGCGCCCAGCGACTGGGTCACCCGCTGCATCATCTCGGTGATCACCGCGCTGCCGTCACCCTCCACCGCCTGGCGCAGGGTGACGAACACCAGCGGCACCTGGCCCTTCAACTCGTCCTTGACCCCGATCACCGCCGCCTCGGCCACCAGCGGGTGGCCGGAGATGCACTCTTCGATCTCGCGCGTGCCCAGGCGGTGCCCGGCCACGTTGATCACATCGTCGGTGCGGCCCAGGATGAAGGTGTAGCCATCCTCGTCGCGGATCGCCCAGTCCAGCGAGCTGTACAGCAGCTCCTTGAAGTGGCTGAAATAGCTCTGCAGGAAGCGGTCGTCGTCCTTCCATACCGTGCTCATGCAGCCCGGCGGCAACGGCGGGGTCATCACCAGCACGCCCTTCTGCCCGGGCGCGACTTCGTCGCCGGTGTTCTCGTCGATCACCTTCATCTTGTAGCCGAGGTTGGGGAAGCCGGGCGAGCCGAAGCGCACCGGCTTCATGTCCACGCCGGGCAGCAATGTCAGCGCCGGCCAGCCGGTTTCGGTCTGCCAGTAGTTGTCGATGATCGGCTTGCCCAGCGCATCGTTGATCCAGTGCGCGGTCGGCTCGTCGAGGGGTTCGCCGGCCAGGAACACGTACTTGAGCGCATCCAGGTCGTGGCGGGTGATGAAGTCGGTGTCGTGCTTCTTCAGCACGCGGATGGCGGTGGGCGAGGAGAACAGCGTGCGCACGCCATATTGCTCGCACAGTGCCCACCAGATGCCGGGGTCGGGGTGGGTCGGCAGCCCTTCGTAGAGCAGCGAGGTGCAGCCACCGATCAGCGGCCCGTACACGTTGTAGGAATGGCCAACCGCCCAGCCCACGTCCGAGGTGGAGAACATCACCTGTCCCGGCTTGCAGTCGAACACGGTCTGCATCGACTGCGCCATCGCCACCGCGTAGCCGCCCACATCACGCTGCACGCCCTTGGGCTTGCCGGTGGTGCCGGAGGTATACAGCAGGTAGCTGGGCTCGCTGGATTCCAGCCACACCACGGGCACGTCCTGGTCGCCGACTTCCTCGCGCAAGGTGGCGTAGTCGAGGTCGCGGCCGGGCACCTTCGGCTCGGCCGGGTCCAGCCCGCGCGACACGATCAGCACGTGCGGCGGTGGCGAGGCGGCTTCGGCGCACGCGGCATCCACCATCGCCTTGTACGGAATGACCTTGCCTCCGCGCTTGCCGGCATCGGCGGCGATCAGCAGCTTGGGTTGGGCATCATCGATGCGCAGTGCCAGGTTGTGCGCGGCGAAGCCGCCAAACACCACCGAGTGGATCGCGCCGATGCGGGCGCAGGCCAGCATCGCAAACACCGCTTCGGCCATGTTCGGCATGTAGATCACCACGCGGTCGCCGCGGCCGACGTCCAGTCGCTGCAGCACGGCGGCGAAAGCGTTCACCTCGCGATACAGCTCGCGGTAGGTGATCTCGCGGGTCACGTCGGTCTCGGTGGAGATGGCCACCAGCGCCAGCTGGTCGGGTCGCTCGGCCAGGTGCCGATCGACCGCGTTGTAACAGAGGTTGGTTTCCCCACCGACGAACCAGCGCCGGAACGGCGGGGTGCTGTAGTCGAGGATCTGCTCCGGTGCCTTGTGCCAGTAGATGCGCTGCGCCTCCTCGGCCCAGAACGCCTCGGGTTCATCGATGGAACGTCGGTACATTTCCTCGTAACGCATGACAGCCCTCCCAGACAAAGCCATGGGATCGAGCATAGTCCGATGGTCGGTGCCCGACCGTCCGACCTTGGTCGTAGGGCCCGGTAGAGCCGAGCCATGCTCGGCTGCTTCGGCGCCGATCATTGCCGTGCTTCGCACGGCCAGGTAGAGCCGAGCCATGCTCGGCTGCTTCGGCGCCGATCATTGCCGTGCTGCGCACGCCCGGGTAGAGCCGAGCCATGCTCGGCTGCCTCGGCGCCGATCGTTGCCGTGCTGCGCACGGCCAGCCGAGCATGGCTCGGCTATAGGGGTTGTTCGCCGGCAGATCCTTGAACAGCGTGTACCCACCGTTTGTCGAGCAGGTCCGTTGGTGAGGCATGGGACGCCCGACCTCGGTCGCACGGCCGGGTAGAGTCGAGCCATGCTCGGCGGCTTCGGCGCCGATCGTTGCCGTGCTGCGCACGGCCAGCCGAGCATGGCTCGGCTCTACCGGGGCGTGCACCGGCAGATCCTTGACCAGCGTGTACCCACCGTTTGTCGAGCAGAGCCCGCCCTCGGTCGCACGGCCAGGTAGAGCCGAGCCATGCTCGGCTGCTTCGGCGCCGATCGTTGCCGTGCCGCCCACGGCCAGCCGAGCATGGCTCGGCTCTACCGGACGGGCAAAAAAAACGCCAGGCGATGCCTGGCGTTTTTCGTCAACTCACCGACCAACGGTCGGCATGCGCCCGCCGATCGATCAACCCAGCAGGTGGGCCACGCCGGCGCGCTCTTCTTCCAGCTCGGCCAGGGTCTTGTCGATGTACTTCTGGCTGAAGTCGTCCACCGGCAGGTCCTTGACCAGGGTGTACTCACCGTTTTCGGTGGTGACCGCGAAGCCGAAGATCACGCCTTCCGGGATGCCATAGGAGCCGTCGGACGGCACGCCCATGGTGACCCACTTGCCGTTGCTGCCCAGCACCCAGTCACGGATGTGGTCGACGGCAGCATTGGCGGCCGAGGCGGCCGAGGAGGAGCCACGGGCTTCGATGATCGCCGCGCCGCGCTTGCCCACGGTCGGGATGAAGGTGGACGCGTTCCATTCCTGGTCGTTGATCGCTTCGGCGATGGAGGCACCATCGGCGGTGGCGAAACGGTAGTCCGGGTACATGGTCGGGCTGTGGTTGCCCCACACGATCAGCTTCTCCATGCCACCGACCGGCTTGCCGAGCTTGGTCGACAGCTGGCTCAGCGCACGGTTGTGGTCCAGGCGCAGCATGGCGGTGAAGTTGCGCGGGTTCAGGTCCGGTGCCGACTTCATGGCGATGTAGGCATTGGTGTTGGCCGGGTTGCCGACCACCAGCACCTTGACGTCACGCTTGGCGACCTTGTTCAACGCCGCGCCCTGCGCGGTGAAGATCTTGGCGTTTTCCAGCAGCAGGTCCTTGCGCTCCATGCCCGGGCCGCGCGGACGCGCGCCGACCAGCAGGGCGATGTCGGCGTCCTTGAAGGCCACTTCGGCGTCGTCGGTACCGACCATGCCGGCCAGCAGCGGGAACGCGCAGTCTTCCAGTTCCATCATCACGCCGCGCAGGGCGGCCTGGGCCTTGTCGACCGGCAGCTCGAGCAGCTGCAGGATAACCGGCTGGTCCTTGCCCAGCATGTCGCCGGAGGCGATGCGGAACAGCAGGGCGTAGCCGATCTGGCCGGCGGCGCCGGTCACGGCAACACGAACAGGTGCTTTCATGGGGATTTCCTCTGCTAAGAAGCTAAGAAGCGATGGGGGAGATGGCCGCGCGGGCGGGGACAGGCCTGGCGGGGCGGCCGGAACGTGAAAACGGCCCCCTTCACAGGGGGCCGTCGGGATCGGATCAGGCGGCCGGGATGAGCTTGTTCCACTCGGCCACGCGCTCGGCCTGGGCGGCCAGCACGGCGTCGGTGTCGCCTTCCAGGGTGATCGAGTGGATCACGTCGCCCTGCTTCACCGAATCGACGATGGCCTGACCCTCCAGAACCTGGCCGAACACGGTGTGCTTGCCGTCCAGCCAATCGGTCTTGATGTGGGTGATGAAGAACTGGCTGCCGTTCGTGTTCGGGCCGGCATTGGCCATCGACAGCGAACCCACCTGGTGACGCACGCCGTTCTTCTCGTCCTCGAACTTGTAGCCCGGGCCGCCGGTGCCACGACCCTGCGGGCAGCCGCCCTGGATCATGAAATCGGGGATCACGCGGTGGAAGATCAGGCCGTCATAGAAGCCGTGCTTGACCAGGTTCACGAAGTTGGCGACGGTCAGCGGGGCCTTGTCGGCGAACAGCTCGACCTTGATCGGGCCCTGGGTGGTGTCGAAAGTGGCGATGAGGGACATGCAAATCCTTGGGGTACGGGGGTTTGTCGTTAGCCCCATAGGATACACCCGGGACTCGCAGGGGGCCTGCCTGACGATGGTCGAACACCCCCTCGGCGGCACCCGACCGGTGCTCCGGACAGGCGCCCCTCACAGAGATGAATGCCCGTCCGGCAAGGCTTGCAAGAGACTTTTCGCGATTGGTCATCTTGGCCGTATAATGTTGGACTTCTTTTTCCAAATCCGGCGCCGACTGGCCCCCTTTCGCATGTCTATCGAAAATCTTCGCAACATCGCCATCGTCGCCCACGTCGACCACGGTAAGACCACCCTCGTCGACCAGCTGCTCAAGCAGTCCGGCACCCTCTCCGAGCGCACCGTGCTCGCCGAGCGCGTGATGGACAGCAATGACCAGGAAAAGGAACGTGGCATCACCATCCTGGCCAAGAACACGGCCATCACCTGGGAAGACAAGAAGACCGGTATCAAGAACCGGATCAACATCGTCGACACCCCGGGACACGCCGACTTCGGCGGCGAAGTGGAGCGCGTGCTGTCGATGGTGGACACAGTGCTGATCCTCGTCGACGCGATGGACGGCCCGATGCCGCAGACCCGCTTCGTCACCCAGAAGGCCTTCGCGATGGGCTTCAAGCCGATCGTTGTGGTCAACAAGGTCGACCGCCCGGGCTCGCGTCCGGATTGGGTGATCGACCAGGTCTTCGACCTGTTCGACAAGCTCGGCGCCACCAATGAGCAGCTCGACTTCCCGATCGTCTACGCCTCGGCCCTGAACGGCTATGCCGGCCTGGAAGACAGCGTGCGCGACGGCGACATGACCCCGCTGTACGAAGCGATCATGCAGCACGCGCCGAAGCCGGAAGTGGACCCGGACGGCCCGTTCCAGATGCGCATCAGCCAGCTGGACTACAACAACTTCGTGGGCGTGATCGGCATCGGCCGCATCCAGCGCGGCACCCTGAAGAAGAACATGCAGGTCGCGGTGATCGACCGTGAAGGCAAGAAGCGCAACGGCAAGGTCGCGCAGGTGCTGGGCTTCCTGGGCCTGGAGCGCATCGAGCAGGACACCGCCGAGGCCGGCGACATCGTCGCCATCTCCGGCATCGCCGAGCTGACCATCTCCGACACCCTGTGCCACCCGGACACCCCGGAAGCGCTGCCGGCACTGACCGTCGATGAGCCGACCATCTCGATGACCTTCCAGGTCAACAACTCGCCGTTCGCCGGCAACAAGGACCTGTCCGGTGGCAAGTTCCTGACCAGCCGCCAGATCAAGGACCGCCTGGATCGCGAACAGGTCCACAACGTGGCCCTGAAGGTCGAACAGCTGGAAGACGCCGACAAGTTCCTGGTCTCCGGCCGTGGCGAACTGCACCTGTCGGTGCTGATCGAGAACATGCGTCGCGAAGGCTACGAGCTGGCCGTGTCGCGCCCGGAAGTGATCATCAAGCAGATCGACGGCCAGGCCATGGAGCCGATCGAGCAGCTGGTGGTGGACATCGAAGAGCAGCACCAGGGCGGCGTGATGGAAAAGCTGGGCACCCGCAAGGGCCAGCTGAAGAACATGGAGCCGGACGGCAAGGGCCGCGTGCGCCTGGAATACCAGATCCCGGCCCGTGGCCTGATCGGTTTCCAGAACGAGTTCAAGACCCTGACCCAGGGTTCGGGCCTGCTGTTCCACGTGTTCGACCATTACGGCCCGAAGGAGCAGGGCGCGATCGCCAAGCGCCAGAACGGCGTGATGATCGCCAATGCTCCGGGCGCCACCCCGGCGTACTCCCTGGGGCCGCTGCAGGAACGCGGCAAGCTGTTCGCTGCGGAAGGCGACAACGTGTATGAAGGCCAGCTGGTCGGCATCCACTCCAAGGACAACGACCTGACCGTCAACGCGATCAAGACCAAGCCGCTGACCAACATGCGCGCCTCGGGCAAGGACGATGCGATCCAGCTGACCCCGGCGATCAAGTACTCGCTGGAACAGGCCCTGGACTTCATCGAAGACGACGAGCTGGTCGAGATCACCCCGAAGGAAATCCGCCTGCGCAAGAAGGGCCTGACCGAAAGCGAGCGCAAGAAGGCGTCGCGCGGCGGCTGATCGGACCCATTGTCGTGATCGACAAGCCCTACAACCCGGATCCTCACAGGCATCCGGGGCTTCACCTGATCGCCTTGCTGGAAGCCAGCAAGGCGGTCCTGGCGCTGTTGGCCGCGACCGGGCTGGAAATGCTCGGTCCGCAGCCCCTGCGCGATGCGGTCAATGCCCTGATCCGGCGTTTCAGCCTGGACCCGGATCACGGCACCCTGCCCTCGCTGCTCAACATGATCAATCCCGATGCGGTGCACCTGGCCGCCGTGGCCATGCTGGCCTACGGGGTGCTGCATCTCTTCGAGGCCTGGGGCCTCTGGCGCGCCAAGGCCTGGGCGTCCTGGCTGGGCTGCGTCACTGCCGGCATCTACCTGCCGTTCGATATCTACGCCATCATCCGCCACCCTGGCTGGGCCTCGTGGTCGGTGCTGGTGATCAACCTGATCGTGGTCGGCGTGCTCGCCCGCGATATCCGCAAGCGCCATCCCACGCCCACCGCTACCTCCTGAGTTGCCAAGCGTGGCACCGGCTGGTTAGCCTGAGCGCCGGTTTACGGGACACCCTGATGCGTCTGCCGCTGACATCGATGTTGATGATCGTGTCGCTCTGCGGCTGTGCGCCTGCACCTGCCCCGGTGCACGCCAGCGAAGCCCCCGCTGCGGCCGCCGCGCCGCGCCCGGATACCCCCTTCGCCTACGCCGAGACCGACATCGTCGACCTGCAGGCGCAGATGGCCGCCGGGGCGCTGGACAGCACCACCCTGACCCGCGCCTACCTGGAGCGGATCGCCCGCATCGACCGTGCCGGCCCGCGCTTGAACGCGGTGATCGAGCTCAATCCCGAGGCACTCAAGGACGCCGCCGCACTGGATGCCGAGCGCCGCCGCGGCCAGCTGCGTGGCCCGCTGCACGGCATCCCGGTGCTGCTCAAGGACAACATCGGCGCGCGCCCGATGAGCAACAGCGCCGGGTCCCTGGCCCTGGCCAGGTTCCGCCCCGACGACGCCTTCCTGGTCACCCGGCTGCGCGCGGCCGGCGCGGTGATCCTGGGCAAGACCAACCTCAGCGAATGGGCCAACTTCCGCTCCAGCCAGTCGATCTCCGGCTGGAGCGCGCGCGGTGGTCAGACCCGCAACCCCTATCGGCTCAGCCACACGCCCTGCGGCTCCAGCAGCGGCAGCGCGGTGGCGGTGTCGGCCAACCTGGCGGCCGCGGCGATTGGTACCGAGACCGATGGCAGCATCGTGTGCCCGGCGGCGGTCAATGGCGTGGTCGGGCTCAAGCCCACCGTCGGCCTGGTCAGCCGCGAGGGCATCATCCCGATTTCCTTCAGCCAGGACACCGCCGGCCCGATGGCGCGCAGCGTCGCCGACGCGGCGGCCCTGCTGACCGCGATGGCCGGCCGCGACGATGCCGACCCGGCCACCGCGACCATGCCCGGGCGCGCGGTATACGACTACACCTCACGCCTGAACCCGGACGGCCTGCGTGGCGCGCGCATCGGCGTGCTGTCGGGCCCGCTCGACCAGTTGCCCGGGGTGGGCCCGGCGCTGCAGCACGCCGTGGAGGTTCTGCGCGAGGCCGGCGCGGTGGTGGTGCCCGTGCAACTGCCTACCCAGGGCCAGTGGGACGACGCCGAGCGGATCGTGCTGCTGCACGAATTCAAGGCGGGCCTGCAGCGCTACCTCACCACCTACAACGCGCCCCTGCGCGACCTCGACCAGGTGATCGCCTGGAACCGCGGGCATGCCGACCAGGAACTGCTGCCGTTCGGCCAGGACCTGATGGAAAGCGCGGCTTCCACAGGCGGCCTGGGCAATCCGGCGTACATCGCGGCGCGTACCGAGGCCCGCCGCCTGGCGGGCCCGGCAGGCATCGATGCAGCCCTGCGTGCGCAACGGCTGGATGCCTTGATCGCCCCCACCACCGGCATTGCTTGGCCGATCCGTGCCGGGGCCGGCGATGATTTCCCCGGCGGCAGCTACAGTGCCGCCGCCGTGGCCGGCTACCCCAGCCTGAGCGTGCCGATGGCGCATGTGAACGGGCTGCCGCTGGGCCTGCTGTTCATGGGCACCGCCTGGAGCGAGCCCCGCCTGATCGAACTGGGCTATGCCTACGAGCAGCGCACCCGTGCCCGACGTCCGCCACGCTTCGGCACCCACACCCTGCTGCCGCACAACGTCGCCCCCTGAGGGGCGTGCCGCCACGCCCACCGGCGCCTACGGCGCGGGCACCACCGCCGGTGCGCCGTCCTCGGCCCCCGGCGAGCGCACGTCCTCGGCCGGCTGCGAACGCGGGCCACGCAGGCCCGGATCGGGCTGCTGGAGCAGTTCGGCGCGGGTCCGCGGCAGCGCCTGCGGATGCTCGCGGGCCAGGAAATCCAGCATCCGTTCGCGCACGATGCAGCGCAGGTCGAATGCATCGCCGGAGTTGCGCGCACTCACCAGCAGGCGCACCTGCAGCGTGTGCTCGGTGGTCTCGGTCACCTGGGTCACGCAGACCCGGCCATCCCACAGCGCCTCGCCCTTGCAGATGCGCTCCAGCTCGGCGCGGATGGCGGGGATCGGTGCGCGGTAGTCCAGCCACAGGAACGCGGTCCCCAGCAGGTCGGCACTGCGCCGGGTCCAGTTCTGGAACGGATGCTCGATGAACCAGGTCAGCGGCACCACCATCCGCCGCTCATCCCAGATCCGCACCACCACGTAGCTGCTGCCGATTTCCTCCACCCGCCCCCACTCGCCTTCCACGATCACCACGTCGTCCAGCCGGATCGGCTGGGTCAGGGCGATCTGCAGGCCGGCGATCAGGTTGCCGAACACCGGCTTGGCGGCGATGCCGGCGACCAGGCCGATGATGCCGGCCGAGGCCAGCAACGCGGTCCCGATCTGGCGCACCATCGGGAAGGTCAACAGGATCAGCGATACCCCGACCAGGATGATCGCGCCCATCAGCACCCGGCTGAGCACGCGGGTCTGGGTCTGGATGCGGCGGGCCTCCAGGTTGTCGGCCACCTCCATCGGGTGGTCGCGCAGGATCGCCTGCTCGCCGGCAGCCACCGCGCGCACCAGCAACCAGATCACGCAGGCGGTCAGCCCGATGTGCAGCAGGCGCAGCGACTGGTCCAGCCAATGGCCCTGCAGCGGCGTAGCTTCCAGCGCGGGAATCAGCACCAGCAGCGGCAGCGCGAACGCCATCGGGCGGCTGATCACCCGGCCGATGCGCGCGCGACGCTGCTCACGGCCCTTGAGCCGGCGGGTCAGCGCCATCAACAACCACCAGCCGGTGAGCCCGACCGCCAGCGCAATGCCGATCGGCCACAGGTACAACGCCGCTTGCTGCCAGTCCACCGTCACTGCACGCTCCTGCGATCATCGAAGGAAGGTCGCAGCATGCCTGTACCGCCATGACCAGCGTGTCAGGCGAATGTAAGCCGTGCGTGGACAACGCCGGCCAGCGCCACGCCGTGCGTGGCGCCGCTGCGACGGCTCAGGCCGCGTAATGCTGCTGCTTGCGCACGATGGCCATGGCGATCTCCAGCGACTGGTCGTAGTTCAGGCGCGGGTCCACCGATGAGCGGTAGGCACGTTCCAGGTCACGCTCGGTCAGTTCGCGGGCGCCGCCGGTGCATTCGGTCACGTCCTCGCCGGTCAGCTCCAGATGCACGCCGCCGAGACGGGTGCCGGCCGCGGCGTGCAGGTCGAAGGACAGCTCCACCTCGCCGCGCACGTTGTCGAAGCGACGGGTCTTGTAGCCGTTGCTGGTGCTCTCGGTGTTGCCGTGCATCGCATCGCACACCCACAGCACGCGACGGCCGTCGCGCTTGACCGCATCCAGCAGCGGGGGCAGCTTCTCGGCGATCTGCGCCGCGCCCATGCGATGGATGAAGCTCAGGCGGCCCGGTTCGTCATCGGGGTTGAGCACGTCGATCAGGCGCAACAACTGGTCCGGCTGTACCGACGGGCCGACCTTGATCGCGATCGGGTTGCGCACGCCGCGCAGGTACTCCACGTGGGCGCCATCCAGCGCCGCCGTGCGCATGCCGATCCACGGGTAGTGCGTGCTCAGGTTCAGCCAGCCGTGCTGGCGCGGTACCTGGCGGGTCAGCGCCTGTTCGTAGGGCAGCAGCAGCGCCTCGTGGGACGTGTAGAAATCGATGCGGTTGAGGTTGTGCACCCGCACCCCGGCCAGCGTCTCCATGAAGTGCACCGCATCGCCGATCGAGCCGACCATCTTCTGGTAGTCGGCGGCCAGCGGCGAATGCTGCACCCAGTCCAGGTTCCAGTACTCGGGGTGGTGCAGGTCGGCGAAACCGCCATCGATCAGGGCGCGCACGAAGTTCATCGTCATCGCCGAGTGCGCGTGGGCCTGCAGCATCCGCCGCGGGTCCGGCAGGCGCGCCGCCTCGGTGAATTCCGGCCCGTTGATCACATCCCCGCGGTAGCTGGGCAGGGTTACCCCGTCGCGGGTTTCGGTATCGGCCGAGCGCGGCTTGGCGTACTGGCCGGCAAAGCGGCCGACGCGGATCACCGGCTTGCGCATGCCGTGCACCAGCACCAGGCTCATCTGCAGCAGCACCTTGAGCCGGTTGGAGATGGTGGTCGACTCGCAGTCGCTGAAGTTCTCGGCGCAGTCGCCGCCCTGCAGCAGGAAGCGCTTGCCTTCCTGCGCATCGGCCAGTTGCTGCTTGAGCGCCAGGATCTCCCAGGACGTCACCAGCGGCGGCAACCGCTTGAGCTCATGCAGGGCCGCATCCAGCGCCAGCGGGTCGGGATAGGTCGGCATCTGCAGCGCGGTCTTGCCGCGCCAGCTCTCCGGCGACCAGGCTGCGCTGTCGGCGGCGGCAGTGGCGGCGGGATCGACTACGGGCGGTGCGGACGGGCTCATCACAGACTTCCGAGGGGGTGGGGACCGGTCATGGTCGCAGAGCGCGCCGCTGGCGCAAAGCGCCGCCTGTGCGACGGCGACAGCTGAACGGCGGAAAACGAACTCAGCCGGTGGCCCCAGACCGCATTCCCGTTCGGCCGTGGACAGGCGCATGATTTGTTACGGAGTAACACTCGCCAGGCCGGCCCCCTCCCCTACGTCCAGCCACCAAGTCCTCCCCATGAAGCCATCCCTGCTTGCCCGCGGTATCGCCCTGGCCCTGTCCGTGGCCAGCCTGCCCGCGCTGGCCGCCACGGCCGACGCCGCCCCTCCGGCCGTCACCGACCTGGACGCGGTCACCGTCAGCGCCCAGCTCGACCAGGCGCGCAACGCCCTCTCCCCCGACATTGGCAGCAGCCAGTACCAGATCACCGCCGAGGACATCCAGAAACAGCCGCTGGGCGCCTCGGCCCCGCTCAGCCAGGTGCTGCTGCAGGCGCCTGGCGTGGTCCAGGACAGCTACGGCGGCGTGCACGTGCGTGGCGACCACGCCAACCTGCAGTACCGCCTCAACGGCGTGCTCCTGCCCGAATCGATCTCCGGCTTCGGCCAGACCCTGGATGCGCGCACCATCAAGAGCATCCGGTTGATGGATGGCGCATTGCCGGCGCAGTTCGGCGAACGCACCGCCGCGGTGGTCGACATCACCACCCGCAGCGGCGCCGAGCTGGGCAATGGCGGCAGCGCCGGCATCACCGCCGGGTCGTTCGGCACCCTCAACCCCAACGCCTCGTGGTGGGGCAACCAGGGCCGCTGGAGCTGGTACCTGACCGGGAACTACACCCAGAACGAGGTCGGCCTGGAAAACCCCACCGCCTCGCGCCGGCCCGACCACGACGACACCCACCAGGGCAAGGCATTCGCCGACCTTACCTACCTGGTCAACGACACCACCCGCCTGAGCCTGTTCGCCGGTTTCGCCAACAACCGCTTCCAGATCCCGGTCAACCCGGGCCAGACGCCGCAGTTCGGCTACCTGGATACGGTCCAGGCCGATTCCTCGCAGCTGGACGAAACCCAGGGCGAGACCACGCGTTTCGGCATGCTGGTGCTGCAGGGCACGCTCGGCCAGACCGCCTACCAGGTGTCGGCCGGGCAGCGTTACAGCGACCTGGCCTTCAACCCCGACGTGGCCGGCGACCTGGTCTTCGACGGCGTGGCCTCGCAGGTGGACCGCAGCAACCGCGCCAGCACCGCGCAGGCCGATTTCTCCACGCCACTGGGCGACAACCACACCCTGCGCTATGGCCTGTACGGCAACAGCGAACGCGCACGCGCCGGCAGCACCGCCTGGGTGTTTCCGGTCGACGCCGATGGCAACCAGGCCAGCACCACGCCGATCGTGATCGCCGATGCCAGCGCCTTCCCTGCCAGCACCGCGGCGGCGTACGTGCAGGACGAATGGCGGATCGGCCAGGACTGGACGGTCAACTACGGCCTGCGCGCAGACCGTTACAAGGCCTTCGGCGGCACCGAAGGACAGCTCAGCCCGCGCCTGGGCGTTGTCTGGAACGCCAGCGACAGCACCACCGTGCACGCCGGCTACTCGCGCTACTTCACCCCGCCGGCCAGCGAACTGGTGGCCAGCAGCGACATCGCGCGTTACGCCGGCACCACCAACCAGCAGCCGGTCACCGGCAGCACCACGCCGTTGTCCGAGCGCAGCGACTACTACGACGTGGGCGTGTCGCAGCAGGTTGGCGAACACCTCACCCTCGGCCTGGACGCCTACGACCGCAAGGTCGACCGCCTGCAGGACGAAGGCCAGTTCGGCGCGGCCTACATCTATTCCACCTTCAACTACCGCTACGGGCACGTGCATGGCGTGGAGTTCAGCGCCGACTACAGCAGCGGCCCGCTCAGTGCGTATGTCAATGCGGCCTACAACAAGGCAATGGGCAAGCAGGTGATCACCGGCCAGTACAACCTGGACCCGGAGGCGCTGGCGTACGTGCAGGACAACTGGATCCACCTGGACCACGACCAGACGCTGACCTCTTCCGGCGGCGTGAGCTATGCGTTCGCCGGCCACAACCGGGTCGGGGCCAACTACGTGTATGGCAGCGGCCTGCGTTCGGACATCGAGGGCGTGCCCAATGGCGGTGAGCTGCCGTCCTACCTGCAGGTCAACCTGAGCGCGGCGCATGATTTCAACGCCGACAGCGGCCACCCGCTGCACGCGCAGCTGGCACTGGTCAACGCGCTGGACCGCAGCTATCAACTCCGCGACGGCGGCGGCATCGGCGTGTTCGCCCCACAGTGGGGTCCGCGTCGCGGCGCCTACCTGAGCCTTCAGCAGGACTTCTGAACGACGGCGCCCGCCGGCGCGATGCGGGCGGGCGCAGCAGGCGCGCGATCAGCGCGCCGCCTCGATCAGACGCGCGGCGTGCGGAAGGAGACGAACAGCGCCCAGGCGGCCAGCAGCACGAACCACACCAGGCTCCACATCGGCATGGTCAGGCCGAGGAAACGCCAGTCGATGTTGCCGCAGTCGCCGGTGCCGGTGAGCACCGTGCGGAACACCTCGAACGGCCCCATCGTTTCGCTGAGAAACGCCAGCGGCGGGCCACAGCTGGAGCCCATGTCCTTGGGCAGCAACTGCACATATACGTGGCGGCCGGCGATGCCCATGCCAACGGCCGCGGCGATGAAGGCCAGCACGCCGTAAGTGCCGCGCCCGGCGCGATCACGCGGGCCATGCAGGGCGCCGATGAGGAACAGCAGCCCGAGCGCGGCGAAGGCGATCCGCTGGAAGATGCACAGCGGGCACGGCTCCAGCCCGATCTTGAGCTGCAGGAAGATCGCGTAGGCCAATAGCCCGGCGCAGATCAAAAACCCCAGCAGGAACTGGGCGCGGTAATTCCAGCGCAGTGGATTCATTGCCAACACTCGTCAAAGTCCAGGCGCCAAGATTAACAGGCCCTCACCTGCCGCCACCGCCACGCACGTGCCGATTGTCGGCGCAGAAGACCGGACAGCGTGTTCGTCCGCCCGCGGCACGGCTCCTGTCCCTAAACGGAAAAACCCGGCACAAGGCCGGGTTCTTCACCGAATTACGGGTGTTGCGCGTCGATTATTCTTCGACGGCTTCCGCCACGGCAGCCGGACGGTCGACCAGTTCGACGTAGGCCATCGGAGCATTGTCGCCAGCGCGGAAACCGCACTTCAGCAGACGCAGGTAGCCACCCGGACGGGTTGCGTAACGCGGGCCCAGGATGGTGAACAGGTTGCCCACGGCTTCGTTGTCACGCAGACGGGCGAAGGCCAGACGACGGTTGGCGACGGAGTCGACCTTGGCCAGGGTGATCAGCGGCTCGGCGACGCGGCGCAGTTCCTTGGCCTTCGGCAGGGTGGTCTTGATCAGCTCGTGCTTGAACAGCGAGGCGGCCATGTTCTTGAACATCGCTTCGCGGTGGGCGCTGGTACGGTTGAACTTGCGGCCGGACTTCATGTGACGCATGGGAGTGATTCCTTGATTGAATGCTGGATCGGTTGGGTATCGCTGTCGCCATCCTGGCGTTGCTGCTTGGACTGCGGTTGGTCCGATGCCGGCCCTCCTGGCCGACCGTCACCGCAGGCTATGGGCCTGTCGATGCGTGGTGTTGCGGTGAAGCCCCCGCACCCGAAGGTGCGGGGTCAAGCATCTTGCGTCGTACTGGATCAGCCGAGCATGCCGTGCTGGGCGACACCGGCCGGCGGCCAGTTCTCCAGCTTCATGCCCAGCGAAAGGCCGCGCTGTGCGAGGACTTCCTTGATCTCGGTCAGCGACTTCTTGCCGAGGTTCGGGGTCTTGAGCAGTTCCACTTCGGTCTTCTGGATCAGATCGCCGATGTAGTAAATGCTCTCTGCCTTCAGGCAGTTGGCCGAGCGAACGGTCAACTCCAGATCGTCGATCGGGCGCAGCAGCACCGGATCCACGCCGTTGTTGGCCGGCTTGGCTGCACCGCGGTCGCGGTGGGTGAAGTCACCGAAGACCGACAGCTGATCGCTGAGGATGTCGGCGGCGGTGCGCACGGCTTCCTCGGCATCGATCGTGCCGTTGGTTTCGATGTCCAGCACCAGCTTGTCCAGATCGGTACGCTGTTCGACGCGGGCCGCTTCCACCGAGTAGGCGACGCGACGGACCGGCGAGAACGAGGCGTCCAGGACCAGACGACCGATGGCACGGGTTTCTTCATCCGGACGACGACGTGCAGCCGCCGGCTGGTAGCCGAAACCACGCTCGATCTTCAGACGCATATTGATTGCCGTGTCCTTGGTCAGGTGGCAAATGATATGGTCGTTGTTGAGGATCTCGACGTTGTGGTCGACCTTGATATCGGCAGCGGTCACGACACCCGGACCCTGCTTGGACAGCGACAGCGTCGCGTTGTCACCCGTGTGCATACGGATGGCCACGTCCTTCAGGTTGAGCAGGACTTCAAGCACGTCCTCCTGCAAGCCTTCGAGCGTGGTGTACTCGTGCAGGACGCCGTCGATCTCAACTTCCGTGATGGCGAAGCCCGGGATGGACGACAGCAGCACGCGACGCAGGGCATTGCCCAGCGTATGCCCGTAACCACGCTCCAAGGGTTCGATAACGACCTTGGCGCGGGTGTCGGTAAGGCGTTCGATCTGCGGACCGCGAGGACGCAGAACCTGGTTGGCGGTAACCGTCATGTTGCGGGTTCTCCTAGTGAATCCCCGGCCGTCGCCGGGGATTCTCCAATGTGAATTACTTCGAATACAACTCGACGATCAGCGCTTCGTTGATATCCGCAGGCAGGTCCGCACGATCCGGAACAGCCTTGAAGATGCCGGCGAATTTGCCGGAATCCACTTCAACCCACGACGGACGCAGGTCGTGCGTGGCAGACACGGTCAGGGCTTCCTGAACGCGCAACTGCTTGGCAGCCTTCTCGGACAGCGCGACAGCGTCGCCAGCCTTGACCTGGTACGAAGCCAGGTTGACCGACTTGCCGTTCACGGTGACACCGCGGTGCGAGACCAGCTGACGGGCAGCCGGACGGGTCACAGCGAAGCCCATGCGATAGACAACGTTGTCCAGGCGGGTTTCCAGCAGCTGCAGGAGGTTCTCGCCGGTGTTGCCCTTCTTGGTCGAGGCCTTCTTGTAGTAGTTGCGGAACTGACGCTCCAGCAGACCGTAGATACGCTTGACCTTCTGCTTTTCACGCAGCTGGGTGGCGTAGTCGGACAGCTTGCCCTTACGGGCGGTGGCGCCGTGCTGGCCGGGCTTCTGCTCCAGCTTGCACTTGGAGTCCAGCGCGCGCGCCGGGCTCTTGAGGGAAAGGTCGGCGCCTTCGCGGCGGGCGAGCTTACAGGTAGGACCGATATAACGAGCCATTTCTTATCGCTCCTTTAGACGCGACGCTTCTTCGGCGGACGGCACCCGTTGTGCGGGATAGGCGTCACGTCGATGATGTTGGTGATCTTGTAGCCCACGTTGTTCAGCGAGCGCACGGCCGACTCACGACCCGGACCCGGGCCCTTGATGCGGACTTCCAGGGACTTGACGCCGTAGTCGAGCGCGGCACGGCCGGCCTTCTCGGCAGCCACCTGGGCAGCGAACGGGGTGGACTTGCGCGAACCGCGGAAGCCAGCGCCACCGGAGGTCGCCCACGACAGAGCATTGCCCTGGCGGTCGGTGATGGTCACGATGGTGTTGTTGAAAGAAGCGTGGACGTGGGCGACGCCGTCAGTGACGACGCGCTTGATCTTCTTCTTGGTCTTAGCGACGGGCTTAGCCATTTCTTAGGTCCCTTACTTCCTGATCGCCTTGCGCGGGCCCTTGCGGGTGCGGGCGTTGGTACGGGTGCGCTGGCCACGCAGCGGAAGACCGCGACGGTGACGCAGACCGCGGTAGCAGCCCAGATCCATCAGGCGCTTGATCGCGATACCGATTTCACGGCGCAGATCGCCTTCCACGATGTACTTGCCGACTTCGAGACGCAGACGCTCGATTTCCGGCTCCGACAGATCGCGGATCTTGGTGGTCGAGGTCACGCCTGCGGCGTCGCAGACCTTCTTCGAACGGGTACGGCCGATGCCGTAAATGCTTTGCAACCCGACCCAGACGTGCTTCTGGGCTGGCAGGTTGACGCCTGCAATACGCGCCATGACGCGGTTCTCCAGCTGAGTGATGGCCGACGGCGCACCCAAGGCGCGCCAATCCGGCAGGATGGATCAAAAAGTGAACTAGCGATACTAACAAGGTTCCGGTCTACTTGGAAGCCCGTGAAACACAAGGTTTCACGAACCCGGCCCAGGGAGTGTGCCCAGGCTCCGGCGCCGGATCAGGTTGACCCCGGTGAAAAGGCGCTTTCGTGCCCTTTCCCGGTGCCGCCCGCGCTACTCCCGCGCGGGACGACCCGATCTCACCCCCACCCGGAACCGCTGCGGGGGCCGCCCTTCGTTTGTGTGGCCAGGTCCGCGAAGCGGAGGACCATCACGTCAGGAAGACGAAAGTGTAACAGGCTTATCAGCCGCGGGCAAAACCGCCGCGGTTGCCGCCCTTCAGGTTGGCCTTCTTCAACAGGCTCTCATACTGGTGCGACATCAGGTGCGCCTGGATCTGCGCGATGAAGTCCATCACCACCACCACCACGATCAGCAGCGAGGTGCCGCCGAAGTAGAACGAGGCACCCAGCTGGGTACGCATGATTTCCGGCAGCAGGCAGACGATCACCAGGTACAGCGAACCGGCCGCGGTCAGGCGGGTCAGCACGCCGTCGATGTAGTCGGCGGTGGCCTTGCCCGGACGGATGCCCGGAATCAGCGCGCCCGACTTCTTCAGGTTGTCGGCGGTTTCCTGCGAGTTGAACACCAGCGCGGTATAGAAGAACGCGAAACCGGTGATCAGCGCCGCGAACACGATCATGTGCAGCGGCTCGCCCGGGCCCAGGGCGTTGGCAACCTTCTGCAGCCAGGTCGCCGAACTGGCCTGGCCGGACCACATGGCCAAGGTGGTCGGGAACGCCAGGATGCTGGAGGCGAAGATGGCCGGGATCACGCCCGCCATGTTCAGCTTGAGCGGCAGGAACGACGTCTGGTTCATGTACGCGTTGCGACCGCCCTGGCGGCGCGCGTAGTTCACCGTGATCCGACGTTGGCCACGCTCGACGAACACCACGAAGTAGGTGAAGGCCAGCACCACCAGCACGATCAGCAGCAGCGAAATGAAGCTCATGTTGCCGTCGCGATAGGCTTCGACGGTGTGGATGACCGCGCCCGGCAGGCCGGCGACGATGCCGGCGAAGATGATCAGCGAGACGCCGTTGCCGATGCCACGCTCGGTGACCTGCTCGCCAACCCACATCAGGAAGATCGTACCGGCGGTCAGCGCGATGATGGCGGTGAGCACGAAGCCCATGCCCGGGGCGTACACGACCGGCGCGCCGCTCGGCGACACCTGGTTCTGCAGCGCCAGCGCGATGCTGCCGCCCTGCACCACGGCCAGCAACACGGCACCGATGCGGGAATATTGGGTGATCTTGCGACGGCCCGACTCACCTTCCTTCTGCATTGCCTTCAATGCCGGGAAGATATGGACCGCCAGCTGCATCACGATGGATGCCGAGATGTACGGCATCACGTTCAGCGCGAAAATGCTGAAACGGTGCAGGGCGCCGCCCGAGAACATGTTGAACATGTCCACGATGCCGCCGCCCTGCGCCTGCATGAGCGCAAGCATGGCTTCGGGATTCACGCCCGGCACCGGCACATAACAGCCGATGCGATAGACGATCAATGCCCCGATGACGAACAGCAGACGCTGGCGAAGTTCCGTGAACTTGCCGAGCCCGCCGCCGAGGTTACCAATGCCAGCTTGCGCCATGTCTTACTCCTGTACGCTGCCGCCGGCAGCTTCGATCGCGGCCTTGGCACTGGCCGTTGCAGCGACGCCCTTCAGGGTGAACGCCTTGGTCAGGTCGCCCTTCATGACGATCTTGGCACGCTTGGCGGTGCTCGGGACCAGCTTGGCAGCGCGCAGCGCGGCAAAGTCGATCTCGCCGGCTTCCAGGCGTTCCAGCTGGTAGGACAGCACTTCCGCGGTGTCCTTGGCGATCTTGGAACGGAAACCGACCTTCGGCAGACGACGCTGCATCGGGGTCTGACCGCCTTCGAAGCCAGCCTTGATCTTGCCGCCACCCTTACGGGCGAACGAACCCTTGTGGCCGCGGCCGCAGGTCTTGCCCAGGCCGGAGCCGATACCACGGCCGACGCGGGTGCGCTCTTTGCGCGCGCCCGGTGCCGGGCTCAGTTCATTGAGATGCATGGTCATTGGATTATTCCTCAACCTTGACGAGGTAATGAACCTTGTTGATCAGGCCGCGGACCTGCGGGCTGTCCTTCAGTTCACGGACATCGTTGAGCTTGTTCAGGCCCAGGGCACGCACCGACAGGCGGTGACGCGACTGGGTGCCACGCAGGCCGCCCACCAGGCGGACCTTGACGGTCTTGCCGGTTTCATTAGCCATGGTTGAGATCCTCCACCTTCTTGCCGCGCTTGGCCGCGATGCGGACCGGCGACTGCATTTCGGTCAGGCCCTTCAGCGTGGCACGGACCAGGTTGATCGGGTTACGCGAACCGACGGCCTTGGCCAGCACGTTCTTGACGCCAACGGCTTCCAGCACGGCGCGCATGGCACCACCGGCAATCACACCGGTACCTTCGGAGGCCGGCATCATGAACACGCGAGCTGCGCCGTGGCCGGACTTCACCGGGTGCCACAGGGTGCCGTTGTTCAGATCGACGTCGGCCAGGTTCTTGCGAGCCTGCTCCATCGACTTCTGGATGGCGACCGGCACTTCGCGCGCCTTGCCATAACCGAAGCCGACCTTGCCTGCGCCGTCACCGACCACGGTCAGTGCGGTGAAGGTGAACTGGCGGCCGCCCTTGACGGTCTTGCTGACGCGGTTGACCGCGACCAGCTTTTCGATCATGCCGTCGTCGACTTTCTCTTCGCGGTTACGGTCGCGATCGCGACCCCGCTGCTGACGTTCTTCTGCCATGTTGATTCCTTGATTGATTGGGTATGTACGGCTCGGGGCCGCTTATAGCTGTGAAGTGGTGCGGTGTTTCGATCGGCCTTGCAGAAGAAGGACGTCGCCCGGCGCAACCCGCGCCGGCAGGCAGGCGGAAACGGGGACCTGCCCCGTTTCCTTATCCCTTAGAACTGCAGGCCGCCTTCGCGGGCTGCATCGGCCAGTGCCTTGATGCGGCCGTGGTAGCGGTAGCCCGAGCGGTCGAAAGCGACCTTCTCGATGCCCGCAGCCTTGGCGCGCTCGGCGACCAGCTTGCCCACCTTGGCGGCGGCGTCGCTGTTCTTGCCGTTCTTCAGGCCTTCCTTGACGTCGGCCTGGGTGGTGTTGGCAGCGGCCAGCACCTTGGAGCCATCGGCGGTGAAGACCTGGGCGTACAGGTGCTGACCGGTGCGCAGCACCGACAGACGCGGCACGCCGAGAACGCGGATGTGTGCACGGGTCGACTTGGCGCGACGCAGGCGGGCGATGTTCTTGTTGATGCTCATGATTTGAGTTCCTTGAAAGCTGAAGTGAAGCGGGCGTTTGCTTTGAGACGCCCGACCGGTGAAGGCCAGGCGCCCATGGAAGTTCCCGCGCCTGATTAGGCCTTCTTGGCTTCCTTACGAATGATGACTTCGCCGGCGTACTTCACACCCTTGCCCTTGTAGGGCTCCGGCGGACGGAAGCCACGGATCTTGGCTGCCACTTCACCAACGCGCTGCTTGTCGGTGCCCTGGACCAGGATTTCGGTCTGGGTCGGGGTCGACAGGGTGATGCCTTCCGGCGCCACGAACAGGACCGGGTGCGAGAAACCCAGCGACAGGTTCAGGTCCTTGCCCTGCATGGCGGCACGGTAACCGACGCCGACCAGCTCGAGCTTGCGCTCGAAGCCTTCGGTGACGCCGTGGACCATGTTGGCCAGGATCGCGCGGACGGTGCCGGTGAGGGCGGTCAGCGACGGATCGTTGGCAGCCAGGTTGGCAACGCCGTTCTCGATGGTGATTTCAACGCCAGCGACCTTCGGCAGCGACAGGGTGCCCTTCGGGCCCTTCACGCTGACGGAGTCAGGCTGGATGTTCAGTTCAACGCCCTTGGGCAGGTTGACCGGCTTCTTGGCTACGCGGGACATAGTAGTTTCCTTCTCGCCTTAGGCCACGAAGCACAGGACTTCGCCGCCGACGCCCAACTGGCGCGCCTGCGCATCAGTCATGATGCCCTTGGAGGTGGAGATGATGGAGATGCCCAGGCCGTTGAGGACCTTCGGCAGCTCGGACTTGCCACGGTACTGGCGCAGACCCGAACGCGAGAAGCGCTTCAGGGTCTCGATGACCGGCTTGCCTTCGAAATACTTCAGGACGATTTCAAGCTCGGCCTTGTTGTTCTCGATCTTGGTGACGCGCAGGTCGGTGATGTAGCCTTCGGCCTTCAACACTTCTGCGATTGCAACCTTGATCTTGGAGGACGGTGCCTTCACCGTCTGCTTGCCAACCGCGGCCGCATTCTTGATGCGTACCAGCAGGTCGGCGATGGGATCAGTCATGCTCATAGTCGATACCTTTGAGTGCACCGATATCCGCTTTCGCGAAAATCTTGCTGTGTTCCTGGGATGGGCCAGTACCCTTCACATTGTGATCTGCAGGCCGATGGCCCGCCCGGCGCCCGCCCCTGTGAAAAGGCAAGACGCGGGAGTATACGGCAAAAAGAGCCCGACTTGCGCCGGACTCTTCAATTGGGGACAAACCTGAATGAACCGGTCGGTCCCCCTGCCCCGCACCCAGGGGATGCGGGGCAGGTTCCGGGACGAATCCCTTACCAGCTGGCCTTGCGCAGGCCCGGCACGTCACCACGCATGGTGGCTTCGCGCAGCTTGTTGCGGCCGAGGCCGAACTTGCTGTAGACGCCACGCGGGCGGCCGGACAGTTCGCAGCGGTTGCGGTGGCGGCTCGGCGACGAGTCGCGCGGCAGCTTCTGCAGCTTGACTACGGCGTCAGCCTTTTCGTCGTACGAAGCGGTCGTGCTGGAGATGATCTTCTTCAGCTCTTCACGCTTACCAGCGAACTTGACGGCCAGCTTGGCGCGCTTCAGGTCGCGGTTGACCATGGAGGTCTTTGCCATTTCGGATTCCTCGACGTATCAGTTACGGAACGGGAACTTGAACGCTGCCAGCAGCGCCTTCGCTTCCGCATCGGTCTTGGCGGTGGTGGTGATGGCGATATCCATGCCGCGGATCGCGTCGACAGCGTCGAAGTCGATTTCCGGGAAGATGA
Organism: Stenotrophomonas sp. Steno-Z1; assembly: GCF_056393175.1. Taxonomy (NCBI): domain Bacteria; kingdom Pseudomonadati; phylum Pseudomonadota; class Gammaproteobacteria; order Lysobacterales; family Lysobacteraceae; genus Stenotrophomonas; species Stenotrophomonas sp. Steno-Z1. The sequence continues at coordinate 95,353 of NZ_JBWJPB010000012.1, forward strand.
TCTGTTCCTTCACACCCATGTTGAAGTTGCCGCGACCGTCGAAGGAACGACCCGAGACACCACGGAAGTCGCGCACGCGCGGCAGCGAGATGTTGATCAGGCGATCCAGGAACTCATACATCTTTTCACGACGCAGCGTGGTCTTGCAGCCGATCGGCCAACCATCGCGGATCTTGAACGAAGCCACCGAGACGCGGGACTTGGTCACGATCGGCTTCTGGCCGGAGACCTTGGCCATGTCGGCGACGGCGTTTTCCAGGATCTTCTTGTTCGTGGCTGCTTCGCCGACACCCATGTTCAGGGTGACCTTGACCAGCTTCGGAACCTGCATCGGATTGGTGTAACCGAACTGCTTCATCAGCGCCGGCACCACTTCTTCCTTGTAGAACTTTTCGAGACGGGTATTCATCAGCGCATCCTCAGGCGTCGAGCGCCTCACCGCTGGAGCGGAACACACGCAGTTTGCGTCCATCCTCCAGCACCTTGAAACCAACGCGTTCGCCCTTGCCCGAAGCCGGGTTGAGCACGTTCACGTTGGAGATATGGATCGACGCTTCACGCTCGACCACGCCGCCGGCAACGCCTGCCTGCGGGTTCGGCTTGGTGTGGCGCTTGACGATGTTCACGTTGGCGACGATCACACGATCGCCGTCGACGCGGACGACTTCGCCCTGCTTGCCCTTGTCCTTGCCGGTGTTGACGACGACCTGGTCGCCCTTCTTGATACGGTTAGCCATGATTATCTCCTGTCGCTCACAGCACTTCGGGAGCGAGCGAGACGATCTTCATGAACTTCTCGGTACGAAGTTCACGCGTCACCGGTCCGAAGATGCGGGTGCCGATCGGCTCTTGCTTGTTGTTGAGCAGGACGGCAGCGTTGGCGTCGAAACGGATCAGCGAGCCGTCGGCGCGACGCACACCCTTGCGGGTACGCACCACGACGGCGTCGAACACTTCACCCTTCTTGACCTTGCCGCGCGGGATCGCATCCTTCACGGTGACCTTGATGATGTCACCGATGTGGGCGTAGCGACGCTTGGAGCCGCCCAGCACCTTGATGCACATCACTTCCTTGGCACCGGAATTGTCCGCGACCTCGAGGTAGCTCTGCATCTGGATCATGATTCAGATCTCCTTATTCAGCCGCACGCGTGATGACTTCCACCACGCGCCAGTTCTTGGTCTTGGACATCGGAGCAATCTCGGTCACGCGGACGACATCGCCTTCGTTGCAGGCATTGTCGGCGTCGTGTGCGTGCAGCTTGGTCGAACGCTTGATGTACTTGCCGTACAGGGCGTGCTTGACCAGGCGCTCCACCAACACGGTGACCGTCTTGTCCATCTTGTTGCTGACGACACGGCCTTCGACCGTGCGCAGCGTCTTGTTTTCAGTATTGTCGCTCATCGCGGCCATCCTTACTTGGTGCTGCCGAGCAGGGTCTTGACGCGAGCAATCTCGCGGCGGACCCGGCGGGTTTCGTGAGTCTTCGGCAGCTGGCCGGTAACCTGCTGCATACGGAGCGAGAACTGCTCCTTACGCAGATCGGTCAGGTGGGCCTTCAGATCGTCAGCCGACTTTTCGCGAAGTTGTTTGATATCCATTACATCACCGTCCGGGTCACGAAGGTGGTGGTCACGGAGAGCTTGGCAGCCGCCAGGCGGAACGCCTCGCGAGCCACGTCTTCACCCACACCTTCAATTTCATAGATCATGCGGCCGGGCTGGATCTGGGCGACCCAGTATTCCACGTTGCCCTTACCAGAACCCATTCGGACTTCGATGGGCTTCTTGGTGATCGGCTTGTCGGGGAACACTCGGATCCACATCTTGCCACCGCGCTTGACGTAGCGGCTGATCGAGCGGCGGGCCGCTTCGATCTGACGCGCGGTCAGCTGACCGTGGGCGGTTGCCTTCAGGCCGTACTCGCCGAAGCTGACAGCGTTGGCGCTCCAGCTCAGGCCATCGTTACGGCCCTTGTGTACCTTGCGGTACTTGGTTCGCTTGGGTTGCAACATTGTCGTTACCTCGCTTCACGGGCCGGGCGCTGACGGTCACCACGGTCGCCGCGATCGTTACGATCGTTGCGCGGGGAATCGTCCTGCTTTTCCTGGCCAACCTGGGAGAAATCGAAAACCTCGCCCTTGTAGATCCAGACCTTGATGCCGATGATGCCGTAGGTCGTCTTGGCTTCAGCGAAGCCATAGTCGATGTCGGCACGCAGCGTGTGCAGCGGCACGCGGCCTTCGCGGTACCACTCCGAACGGGCGATTTCAGCACCGTTCAAGCGGCCACCGACGTTGACCTTGATGCCCAGGGCACCGAGGCGCATCGCGTTGCCGACCGAGCGCTTCATTGCACGGCGGAACATGATGCGACGCTCCAGCTGCTGCGCGATCGACTCGGCGACCAGCTGCGCGTCCAGCTCGGGCTTGCGCACTTCGGTGACGTTGATGTGCGCCGGGACGCCCATCATTTCGCTCACTTCCTTGCGCAGCTTCTCGATGTCCTCACCGCGCTTGCCGATCACCACGCCCGGACGGGCGGTGTGGATCGTCACGCGAGCGGTCTTGGCCGGACGCTCGATAAGGATCTTGCTGATGCCGGCCTGCGCAAGCTTCTTGCGCAGCATTTCCCGCACCTTCAGGTCGGCTGCCAGGTAACCAGCAAACTCGGCCTTGTTGGCGTACCACTTGGAGTTCCAGTCCTTGGAAATGCCGAGGCGGATACCAATCGGATGAACTTTATGACCCATGGTGTTTTCCTTTCCGCTTACTTGCCGGCGCCCACAACCACAGTGATGTGGCTGGTGCGCTTGAGGATGCGGGTGCCGCGGCCTTTCGCCCGCGCCATGAAACGCTTCAGGGTCGGACCTTCATCTACCATGATGGTCTGAACCTTCAGCTCGTCGACGTCGGCGCCCTGGTTGTTTTCGGCATTTGCAATAGCCGACTCCACCACCTTCTTGATCAGGTGGGCAGCCTTCTTGTCCGAAAACTTCAGCAGGTTGACCGCACGCTCGGCCGGCAGGCCGCGCACCTGGTCAGCGACCAGGCGGGCTTTCTGCGCAGAGATGCGCGCGGAGCGCAGGATTGCTTTCGCTTCCATTGTCATCTCTCCTTACTTGCCCGACTTCTTGTCACCACCGTGGCCCTTGAAGGTCCGGGTGATGGCAAATTCGCCGAGCTTGTGGCCGACCATGTTCTCGTTGACGAGCACCGGAACGTGGTTCTTACCGTTATGAACGGCGATGGTGATGCCTACCATTTCCGGCAGGATCATCGAACGGCGCGACCAGGTCTTGATCGGCTTCTTGCTACCCGCAGCGGCCTCCACCTTCTTGACGAGGTGGTGATCGACGAACGGGCCCTTCTTGAGTGAACGTGCCATGGTCGATTAGCCCCTACGATCGCGGACGATGAATTGCTGGGTGCGCTTGTTCTTGCGCGTCTTGTAACCCTTGGTCGGGACACCCCACGGGGTGACCGGATGCGGATTACCCTGGCCGGCCTTCGCCTCACCACCACCGTGCGGGTGGTCAACCGGGTTCATGGCAGCACCACGAACGGTCGGGCGGACACCGCGCCAGCGCTTCGCGCCAGCCTTGCCCAGCTTTTCCAGGTTGTGCTCGTCGTTACCGACTTCACCGATGGTGGCGCGGCACTCGACCGGCACCTTGCGCATTTCACCCGAGCGCAGGCGCAGGGTGGCGTAGATGCCTTCACGAGCGACGAGCTGCACGGCAGCGCCGGCGGCACGCGCGATCTGGGCACCCTTGCCCGGCTTCAGTTCGATGCCGTGGACAGTGGTACCGACCGGGATGTTGCGCAGCGGCAGGGTGTTGCCGGTCTTGATCGGCGCATCCGAACCCGCGATCACCTGGTCACCGGCCTTCAGGCCCTTCGGTGCGATGATGTAGCGGCGCTCGCCGTCGACGTAGCACAGCAGGGCGATATGGGCGGTGCGGTTCGGATCGTATTCGATGCGTTCCACGCGCGCCGGAATGCCTTCCTTGTTGCGCTTGAAGTCGATGACACGGTAGTGCTGCTTGTGGCCACCACCAACGTGACGGGTGGTGATGCGGCCGTGGTGGTTACGACCACCGGACTTGCTCTGCGGCTCCAGCAACGCTGCGTGCGGTGCGCCCTTGTGCAGATCGGGCGTAACCACGCGCACGGCCGAACGGCGGCCGGGGGAAGTGGGCTTGAATTTCATCAATGGCATGGGATGTACCTCAGGCCTTGGCCGTTACATCGATGGACTGGCCATCGGCGAGACGCACGTACGCCTTGCGCCAATCGCCGCGGCGGCCGGTGCGGTTACGGAAGGACTTGTTCTTGCCCTTCACGTTCAGCACGTTGACCGACTCGACCTTGACGTCGAACAGCTGCTCAACCGCGGCCTTTACATCGGCCTTGGTGGCTTCGTTCGAGACTTCGAAGACATACTGGTTGGAATGTTCCTGCAGGCGCGCGGTCTTTTCGGAGACTCGCGGAGCGCGAAGAACGCTGAAGATTTTCTCGTTGGCGCTCATGCCAGCCACTCCTCGACCTTCTTGACCGCATCAGCGGTGATGACGACCGTGTCGGCACCGACCAGCGACACCGGGTCCAGGCCCTGCACGTCACGCACTTCCACGTAGGGAATGTTGCGCGCCGACAGGTACAGGTGCTCGGAAGCATCTTCGGTGACGATCAGCGGGCGCTTGCCCACTTCCAGGCCGGCCAGCTTGGCGATCAACGACTTAGTGTTGGTCGCTTCGACATCGAAGGACTCCACGATCGTCAGACGGCCCTGGCGGTTCAGCTCGGACAGGATCGCGCACATGGCTGCACGGTACTGCTTACGGTTGACCTTCTGCTCGAAGCTGCGCGGCTTGGCCGCGAAGGTGACACCACCGCCGACGAAGATCGGAGCCGTCAGTGCGCCATGACGCGCGCCGCCGCCCTTCTGCTTCTTCGACTTCTTGGTGGTACCAGCCACTTCAGAGCGAGTCTTCTGTGCCTTGGTGCCGGCGCGACCGGCGTTGCGGTAAGCAACGACGACCTGGTGAACCAGATCTTCGCTGAAATCGCGACCGAACACGGCATCGGAGACCGAGACCTTGTTGTTGCTACCCGTGATAACGAGTTCCATCGTCATCTCTCCTTATGCCTTGCTAGCCGGACGAACGATCACGTCACCACCCGCTGCGCCCGGAACGGCACCACGGATCGCGATCAGACCACGCTCGACATCGACCTTCACCACTTCAAGGTTCTGGGTGCTCTGCTGCACCGAACCCATGTGGCCGGACATCTTCTTACCCGGGAAAACGCGACCCGGGGTCTGGCGCTGGCCCAAGGAACCCGGCGCGCGATGCGACAGCGAGTTACCGTGGGTTGCATCGCCCATACGGAAGTTGTAGCGCTTGATGGTGCCCTGGAAGCCCTTACCCTTGGTGACACCCTGGACGTCGACCTTCTGGCCAACTTCAAAGATGTCCGCCTTGACTTCGCCGCCGACGGCGAAATCGCCGAGCTGCGCGTCTTCAACGCGGAATTCCCACAGGCCGCGACCCGCGTCGACCTTCGCCTTGGCGAAGTGACCGGCTTCCGGCTTGTTGACCAGGGCAGCGCGACGCGCGCCGACGGTCACCTGCACGGCGCTGTAGCCGTCGGCTTCGACGGTCTTGATCTGCGCGATGCGGTTCGGGGTGGCTTCAATCAGGGTTACCGGGATGGCCTGGCCATCTTCGGTGAACACGCGGCTCATGCCAGCCTTGCGGCCCACGAAGCCCAACGAATATTTCTTCGTCATGGTCGTAGTCCTCAGGTCAGCTTGATCTGAACGTCGACGCCGGCAGCCAGTTCGAGCTTCATCAGCGCGTCCACGGTCTTGTCGTTCGGGTCAACGATATCGAGCACGCGCTTGTGCGTGCGGGTCTCGTACTGGTCACGCGCGTCCTTGTCGACGTGCGGGGAAACGAGAATGGTGTAACGCTCGATCTTGGTCGGCAGGGGGATCGGGCCACGCACTTGCGCGCCGGTCCGCTTTGCCGTTTCTACGATCTCGCTGGCCGAACGGTCGATCAAACGATGATCGAACGCCTTCAGCCGAATCCGGATCTTTTGGTCCGCCATGACGGTGGGTTCCTTCGTTAAAAGAGCGACGGACAAGGCCTCTGGGTTGCCTTGTCCCATGAATATCCTGAATGCGGACGCCGCACATTCCCGTGCGGCGACAAGATCTTTCCATAGACCTCAAAAATCGAGGCAGACCGGTCTCCCGATCTGCCCAGACAAAAAGTATAGCGCGCATACAACGCGGCGGTCAACAGGGGACCTGTTGACACTGCCTGAATGGCGCGACCCTTCCTGGTCTGGGGAACACGAGGAGCGTCCTGCGCCTCTTTTCCCGTTTGGTTACGCCCCGATGCCCTACCCAGGCAACATCGGGGCGCAGATTCTAACAG
>NZ_JBWJPB010000013.1:0-46996 GCF_056393175.1 Stenotrophomonas sp. Steno-Z1
GGCAGGCGACGGACGCTAGTGGGATGTTCTACAACTACCAACGGGATTATGATCCGGCGGTGGGGCGATACGCGCAGAGTGATCCGATTGGGCTGGCGGGCGGTTCCTCAACGTACAACTATGTTGAAGCGCGACCAACAGGTCTGCTTGATCCACTTGGATTGCGCGCGAAATGCGAGTGTCTTGGCAACGGAAAGGCCAACATCAACATTAATTTTAATTTTGTTGGTGAGGGCGCTACTCCTGAGGTGGTCAGCGCGATGAGGTCCTCGATCGAAACCAATTGGTCGGCTCCGGGATTCAGCGTCACAACTAGTCTAGGAGGGTGGCGCGCTTCAAAAATTACTGTTCCAACTGGCAAGGGTCGCTCTTTCGTCAAAGGAAATAATGGGACTTGGTACGCAGATGAAGATCCTTGGGTAGCGGAGCATGAGGGCGGGCACCTAATGAGGCTCGAAGATCGTTATGACGAGATCGTGCGGGGAGTGACAACTCCTCATGTAGGCTGGGAGGGAACAATCATGGCGGAGCATAAGGGAGTAATTACGCCTGCGGACAGGCAGGCGATCCTGGATGCGTTCGGATGCAGATGATAAAAGGAAATGGGATGGCCATTAATCGATCAAGCTTGTGTGTCATGGCATTGTTGGTTCTATCTGCTTGCGCAACCGCGAGGACAGGTGAATCCGTCAAGATTAACGTTTCCCGGTTGGTCGACAGTACTACGAAATCTTCGCGCTCCCAGATGAACGCGATGGAAGAGCTCGAGTCTCTGGGCGAGCCGGCAATTCCATACATCGTTTCTCATCTTAGTGATATGCGACCTGTCGCCTCAAGGAGCATCACATTCACCAACAAGTCGCAGCAGTCCTTTGAGGCGTTTCGCCATTACAAGCCAGAAACGGTTCACGACGCTCTTTCGGCGCTTTTAAATCAGATGACTGGACAGAGATTTGAGTCTGTATCCAATGGTGCGACTTCTGTTCAGCGGCAGGAGAATGTACGTGAATGGGTGCGTTGGTGTAAGCAGGCCTATCCTGATCAAGCGACGCAATGCGAGGGTGGGTGACTCCGGATAGGGTGGCAAGAATGGCACAGGCACCAGTGCATCGGTCACGTACGCCTACGACACACTGGGTCGATTGACCCAGACCAAGGACGGCGCCACCGACGTGGCGATCGAGACGTATGCCACGACGCCACCGGCAATCGCACCGCGCTGACCACAACGGCGGGCACCGCCAGCTACACCTATCCGATGGCCAGCCGCCGCCTGCTCGCCGTCGATGGCGAGGCGCACGATCACGACGCGGCAGGCAACACCATCAGCATTGGCGGCAAGGCGTTTCAGCCGCTGCAGCGCGCCATCTGGCTGGACAACTATCCGGTTGCGTTGATCAATGCACCGAGTGCTGGCGTGCCGGAAGTGGCCTACGTGCAGCCGGACCACCCGGCCACCCCGCGGGTGGCGGTCGATCCCGTTCGTGATGTGGCGATCTGGGAGTGGAGCAGCAAGAGCGAGGTGTTTGGTAACCAGGTGCCGAACGCGGATGCGGATGGGGACGGGGTTGGCTTCGAGTTGGCGCTGCGCTTCCCCGGCCAGCAGGCGACGGACGCTAGTGGGATGTTTTATAACTGCCAGCGCGATTACGATCCGACGGTGGGGCGGTATTCGCAGGGTGATCCGCTGGGGTTGAATGGAGGAATAAATGCCTATTCATATGTAGGTGGAGCGCCAGTCTCTTACGTGGATGCAGCAGGTCTATTCAGATATCATCCGTGGGTTAATTCAAAATATCCGAATACTGTTGCCTATCTGAATGGCCTTAAAGATCGGATGACTCCGAGGAAGTACTTGAGGTTTGAGTGCTTTGGTAAAATTGGTCGGCAACATTTGGATCAGCTTCTTGAGGAGTGCGGTGGGCCGGTGGTGACACCTAAGTACCTGCCTCATGATCATGGTAGCTATACGCCTGGGCAGGGTGAAATTTTCATCCTTGAAAGTCACTTCGATAGATTTGAAGCTGGCGATAGAAGTCAGGATTTATTGGATAATATAAATCGTACGCTTGAGCATGAGCTGGTGCATTTTACTGAGAATTTTTGGAACAAGAACAGATATTCTGGTGGGGAGGGTTGGGGGTATGAAAAATTCGTCTATGGAGCAGGGATCCCGCGCCAGCCTTGAATTCTCTGTTTTTATGGCGTGGGCATGTTTAGTAGTATCATTGGCTGGATGCTCGCGAGTGCCTAGTCAGGCTTCTCTTAAAAGGTGCGATTCCGATGCGGTTGCTGTGATGCAGGCTGTGTCATTAAACAGGGAGTTTAATAACTACGCGTCTGATCATTTTAACTCTTCAAGCATTGTTGTTCTCTGGGACTCAATGCCGCAAGGCATGGAAATTTGCGAGCAGCAGTCTGTTCGTTTCAAGTTTGCCCGTTCATCCTCAAAATTTGATCGTAATTCTGCGTTTATATATATAGGAAAGCTGTATGTAGATGGGGATGCAGCTTTCGTTGAGCTTGGGTTTCCGCCCACCGGCAAAAGTGGAGATGCTTTCTTGAGGCGGCAGTCGGGAGCGTGGCTCGTTACGCAGTCGGCTTTGTGGGAGAATTAGCTGGCATAGATTTTTCGTTGCCATTGACCCTGGGCCCACGCCTGCTGCTCGATTTTGGGCTCGGGGGAGGGCAATGTTCGGCGTTATGTCTACATCCAGGTGAGGCGACTGGCTGCGCTGATATAACCAGGGCAGCGTCGCCGATCACGTCCGCGATCTCCAAGGGCGCATCAGCCAGATCGGACTGACCCGCCCCGGCCAAGGCCGCCAGGTTGTTGTGAGCCAGATGACGCACGCTGAGTTCGGACCCGTCACCGGCTGGACCTATGGCAACGGCCGCCAGCTACAGCGCCCGCTCGACCTCGACTACCGCCCGCAGGCCGTGCATGACCCGGCGGCGGGCGGACTCTCGCTGAGCTACGGCTACGACCCGGTCGGTTCGATCACCGAACTGAAGAACGGCGCAGGCATCGGTGTCCTGGCCAAGCACGGCTACGACACGCTGGGTCGACTGACCCAGACCAAGGACGGCGCCACCGTCGTGGCGATCGCGGCGTATGCCTACGACGCCACCGGCAATCGCACCGCGCTGATCACAGCGGCAGTCACTCCCATCTACACCCGCTACAGCGACGCCAACCGCATGAGCGCGGTGAAGCAGCCAGGGGCGGTTGTCGAGAACTACACCTGCAACAATTGCAGGGAGCGTGTGTGGCGCGCGCCTGTCTCGGGTGACCCGCAAGTCACGGTGTATGACGACGCGGCGCAGTGGATCGGCAACTATGGTGCGACAGGGCAGTCGCTGCAGGAGGCCATCTGGCTGGACATTCCTGGATGCGTTTGGATGCAGATCAAGAAAGGGAAACAGGATGGCCATTAATCGATCAAGCGTGTGTGTCATGCCATAGCTGGTTCTATCTGCGTGCGCCACCGGGAGAACAGACGAATCCATGAAGATTCGTGTGTCCCGGTTGGTCGACAGTGCCACGAACTGCGAGGGCGGGTGACTCTGGATAGTGGGGGCTTGATTACGCAACCCGACGTACGGGCATGTGTAGTCGAGCAAGGGCGTCGATCTGCAATGAGCCTATGTCGTCATCCACGAAGAATGAATCCCGCCAAGTGGCCGATGTCAGGCCGTGCGGAAGATCGCCTGGCGGTTCCATCAGAGCGTCGAGGCAGACACCGCCTGGTGCCACATGCGGCGATGCGGCGCGCACCGCTGCATCCTGGCCCAGCGTGCAGTGCTCGGATAGCACAGCCGTCGACCTTGGCCCGTACCCGGGGGCGTAAGGTACGATCCCCCCACACTCTGCTGATCGTCGGGGACATGCCATGGCTGTCGATGTGCTGGTGGTACGGGAACGCGCGCCGGGCGAGCGACGCGTGGCGATGACGCCGGAAACGGCGCGCAAGCTGTCCGCCTTGGGCGCGACGGTATGGTTCGAGCCCGCCGCCGGACAGGCCGCCGGGTTTCCTGATCAAGCGTATCTGGACGTCGGCGCGCAGTTGGCCGACGACGCACGTCTGGCCCTGGCCGACATCGTGCTGTGCGTGCAACCGCCGGACAATGCGCGGTTGGCCCAGCTCAAATCCGGCGCCAGCCTGGTGGGCATGCTGCACCCGCAGGCCGATGCCGAACGCGCCGGGTTGATCCAGTCACGCGGGCTGCAGGCCTTCCCGCTGGAACGCCTTCCGCGCACCACCCGCGCCCAGTCGATGGACGTGCTGAGTTCGCAGGCCGGCATGGCCGGTTACAAGGCCACGCTGATCGCCGCGCAGCGCGCCCCGCGCTTCTTCCCGATGCTGACCACGGCTGCCGGCACCATTCGGCCGTCGCGGGTGCTGGTGGTCGGGGCCGGTGTGGCCGGCCTGCAGGCCATCGCCACCGCACGTCGGCTGGGCGCGCAGGTGGAGGGCTTCGACGTGCGGCCGGAGACCCGCGAGCAGATCGAATCGCTGGGCGGCAAGTTCCTCGACCTGGGCGTGAGCGCGGTCGGCGAGGGCGGCTATGCGCGGCCGCTGACCGAGGAAGAACGCGCCGAGCAGCAGCGTCGGCTCGGCGAGCACCTGCGCCTGGTCGATGTGGTGATCTGCACCGCGGCGGTGCCCGGGCGGCCGGCGCCGAAGATCGTCACCACGGCGATGGTGCAGGGCATGAAGCCGGGCAGCGTGATCGTCGACCTGGCCGCCGAGACCGGCGGCAACTGCGAGGCGACCCGGCCGGGGGAGGTGGTGGACGTCAACGGCGTCACCATCGACGGGCCGCTGGACCTGGCCAGCCTGGGCGCGGTGCACGCCAGCGAGATGTACGCGCGCAACCTGTACAACTTCGTCGCGCTGTTCCTGAAGGACGGGGCGATCGGTTTCGACTGGGACGACGAACTGCTGGCCAGGACCCGCTGGGTGGCCGGCGGTTGAGGGAGAAGCAGCCACGCATGGCGTGGCGCTACCGGGTTGCTGCTGGCATTACCGGGTCTCTGCCACCACACGCGTGGTGACGCGGCCCCGCCAACCCCGTCAGCGCTTCGGCGGCGGGGTCTCCTTGGCCGGATTGGCCTTGAGCCAGTCCTGGCGCTGGTCGGGCGTCATCTTCGACCAGCGCTCGCGCAGCTCGTCGCGCTGGGCCGGGGTCAGCCCGCGCATCTGCGAGAACAGCGCACGGGCCTGTTCGCGCTGTTCCGGGCTCATGTTCTCGAAGCGGTGCCGACCGCGCCGGGCCAGCTCGCGCTGTTCGGGGGTCATGCTCTGCCAGCGCTGGCCGTGCTGGAGCATGCGCTCGCGCTGCGGGGGCGGAGCATCGTTCCAGCGGTCGCGCACGGGCGCGATCAGCGCCTCGCGCTGCTGCGGGGTGAGGCGCTCCCAGTCGGGCAGGGGCGCACTCTGTGCCCAGCCGGCCGCGCTTGCCGACAGCAGGACCAGCGCCAGGATCAGTCGCGGTGTCATGTTCACTCCATTGCCAGGTCGGTCGTGCCCAGCCACACGTACAGGTCGGGATTCTCGTCCAGCACGTCGCTGCTGTCATCCACCGTGGCGGCGGCCGTGGGCGCAGCCGGCGTGGTCGGCGGGTTGACGGTGAAACTGTAGCCCAGGGCCAGGGCGGCCACGGCCGAGCAGGCGGTGGCCATCCACCAGCCGTGCGCCCGCGTATGTCGCGGCGCGGCAGCGCTGCGTGCGCTGCGCAGGCGGGCCAGCGTCGCCGGTGAGAGCTGCTGCAGGGCCTGTGCATGCAGCGCGCGCAGGGCGGTGTCATCGTGGATGGGCGGGGTGACGGGGCGGCTCACAGTTCGATCTCCAGGTGCTGCTGCAGCGCTTGTCGGGCGCGCGAAAGATGGGTTTTGACCGCGCCCTCGCTGCAGCCCATGGCCTTGGCGGTGGTGGCGCCGTCCAGCTGCTGCAGTACCCGCAGGGTGAAAGCTTCGCGCTGGCGCGCCGGCAGTTCGCGCAGCGCCTGTACCAGTTGCGCGTACTGCTCGCGCTGCTCGTGCGCTTGCGCCGGGCCGGGCGCGGAATCGGCCCAGTCGATGTCATGGTCGCCGCCTTCCTCGTCGCTGCTGCGCCAGAAGCGCAGGCGGAAGCCGCGTCGGCGCTGCAGGTCGACCACGCGCCGGCGCAGGATGCTCCAGAACAACGGCGCCCACTCGGCGGCCGGCTTGTCCTGGTAGGACAGCATGCGCAGCATGGCGTCCTGCACCGCGTCCAGCGCATCGTCGCGTTGGCGCAGGCCGGCCTCGGCGAAGCGGAAGGCGCGCGGGCCGATCCCGGCCAGGAACGCGTTCAGCGACACCGGCAACGCGGCGTCGGCCTGGTCGGGCAGTGTCTGCAAGGTAGGGCTCACCAGCACAGGGTAGCGCTCGCGCAGGGGGATACGGTGAGAACGCCCCGGCGGCCGATCGGTTGACCGGCCTGCAGAACGGTTCAGCGCATGGTTATGATGGGGGGACGGGATCACCGCCTGGGAGAGTGACTGCAATGAGCGACGGGTTCGTGGCGTTGTACATCTTCATGCTGGCTGCGATCGCCGGCCACGTGATCATTTCACGGGTGCCGGTGATCCTGCATACCCCCCTAATGTCCGGCTCCAACTTCATCCACGGCATCGTGCTGATCGGGGCGATGGTAGTGCTGGGGCACGCGCAGACCCCGCTGGAGAAGATCATCGGCTTCATCGCCGTGGTGCTCGGCGCGGGCAACGCGGCCGGCGGCTACGTGGTGACCGAGCGCATGCTGGACATGTTCAAGCCCAGCGCCAAGCGCGACGCCGGGGAGAAGTCGCCTTGAACGTGAGCACCGCGCAACTGCTGCAGTGGCTGGTGCAGGTGAGCTACCTGGTGGCCGCCACCCTGTTCCTGCTCGGCCTGCAGCGCATGGCCTCGCCGATGACCGCGCGCAGCGGCATCCGCTGGGCCGGGCTGGGCATGCTGATCGCCACGGTGGCCACGTTCTTCCTGCCCGAACTGCACAACATCCCGCTGATCCTGGCGGCGGTGGCGATCGGCACCGGCGTGGCGTGGTGGTCGGCCAAGCGCGTGGCGATCACCGACATGCCGCAGATGGTGGCCCTGTACAACGGCATGGGCGGCGGCTCGGCGGCGGCGATCGGTGCGGTCGAGCTGCTGCGCTTCTCGTTCCTGGCCAACCGCGATACCACCCATTGGAGCGAACAGGCGCTGGCCGACCTGGCCGCACGCCAGCCGTCGGCCACCGTGTTGGCCTTGGCGGTGATCGGCTCGGCGATCGGCGCGGTCTCGCTGTCCGGCTCGATCATCGCCTGGGCCAAGCTGGATGGTCGCCTGGACCGCCGCGTCACCTTCCCGGGGCAACAGGCATTCAATCTGCTGGTCGCACTGGCGATGGTGGTGCTGGGGGTCTGGGCGGCGGTCACCCTGAGCCCGGTGGCGATCATCAGCTTCTTCGTGGTGGCGCTGGCGCTGGGCGTGCTGATGACGCTGCCGATCGGCGGCGCCGACATGCCGGTGGTGATCTCGCTGTACAACGCGTTCACCGGCCTGGCGGTGGCCTTCGAAGGCTACGTGCTGGGCAACGAGGCCTTGATCATCGCCGGCATGATGGTCGGCGCGGCCGGCATCCTGCTGACCCGGTTGATGGCCAAGGCGATGAACCGGCCGATCAGCGGCGTGCTGTTCTCCAACTTCGGCGGCGGCGGCGTGGCGCAGGAAATCAGCGGCGCGCAGAAGCCGATCGAGGCCAGCGACGTGGCCGCGATGCTGGCCTTCGCCGAGCGCGTGGTCATCGTGCCCGGCTACGGCATGGCGGTGGCCCAGGCCCAGCACAAGGTGTGGGAACTGGCCCAGCGCCTGCTCGACCGCGGCATCAAGGTGAAGTTCGCCATCCACCCGGTCGCCGGGCGCATGCCCGGGCACATGAACGTGCTGCTGGCCGAGGCTGGCGTGCCCTACGACCTGATCGCCGACATGGACGACATCAACCCGGAGTTCCCCAACACCGACGTGGTGCTGGTGATCGGCGCCAACGACGTGGTCAACCCGGTCGCACGCACCGACCCGGCCAGCCCGATCTACGGCATGCCGATCCTGGACGTGGTCAACGCCCGCAACGTGGTGGTGATCAAGCGCGGCAAGGGCACCGGTTTTGCCGGCATCGAGAATGCGCTGTTCTACGCCGATAACGCGCGCATGCTGTACGGCGATGGTGCCGGCGCGGCCAGCGCGCTGGTCAGTGAACTGAAGGCGCTCGACGGCGGTCATTGAGGTCGCCGCAGGACGGGCACTACCGACGACGTCTCCGACGCGTCGCCCCCTGGGTCAGGGGGCGACGCCGAAGGTGCGGGGGGGGCTGGAGGGGCGAGGCCGCGGGGGTATCCCTTTGCGCGGCACACCGAAGGATGGGGAGCGCCAACGCGCAAGCGTTACCGCGCCAGCCACCCGCCCACGACCAGGGCCACCAGCACCCACAGCGCCTCGGCGACCCCGTTGGCCAGCCCGAACAGGGTCCAGGCCATGAACGGGCCCATCCGCAACGCTGAATCCCACGGCGCCAAGCCCATCGAGCCGCCGACGTAGGCCGACGCGATGCCCCAGTTGGCCGCCACCACCACCAGCAGGGTGCCGACCAGGGTCACCGCAACCCGCGCCGAGCCGGCAGGGAAGCGGCTCAGGCGCAGCATGAACACGATCTCCAGGGCCGCCAGGACCGCCATCCAGCCGGTCTGGCGGCCACTGAGGAGGGCAATGAACACCCAAGCCAGGGTGGCCGTGGCAACGCCAATCAGCAACATCGGGGGCCAGAGCCAGTGATGGCCGCGGGCAGGCACGGAGGTGGGCGTCATGCAATCTTCCTGTGAGAGGCCACAGGATACCGACTTGCGCGGTGACCGGCGCGTTGGCGGCCACTGGGCTAAAATGGTCGCCTTGCGGGAATTGGCCGCGACCCCCATATCGATCCACATGTACTCCCGTAGCAGTGAACCCGTCCACTTCGAACGCGACTGCGAGGCCGTCATGGTCCCGCAGGGCGAAACGGTCACGCTGCCCGCCGGCAGCTATGGCTACATCACCCAGGCCCTGGGTGGGAGCTATACCGTGTTCGTCGAAGGCAATCTGTTCCGCATCGCCGGCAAGGACGGCGACGCCATCGGCAAGGAACCGCCGCCGGCGCTGGAACTGCCCGACAACGCCTCCGATGAAGAAGTCGAAAAGCTGGTGTGGCAGCAGTTGCGCACCTGTTTCGATCCCGAGATCCCGGTCAACGTGGTCGAGCTGGGCCTGGTCTACGAGGTGGAGATCAAGCACCTGGATGCGGGCCAGCGCGAGATCGACGTGAAGATGACCCTGACCGCACCCGGCTGCGGCATGGGCGAAATCCTGGTCGACGACGTGCGCAGCAAGCTGGAAATGATCCCGACGGTGGCCGAGGCCGACGTCGAGCTGGTGTTCGACCCGCCGTGGAACCAGCACATGATGTCCGAAGCGGCCCGGCTCGAGACCGGCATGCTGTAATGGCCGGCTGCGGCACGCCGCCGCGGCCAGCGTTCCCCGTAACCAGAACAGGAAATATCCGGTGTCCCAGTCTTCCGTGAGCTTCAACACCACCCGTTCCGCCACGCCGCGCAGCAGCGAGGAGCGCGAGCGCATCCTGGCCGCGCCGGGCTTTGGGCTGCACTTCACCGACCACATGGTGGAAGTGCGCTGGGACAAGGACACCGGCTGGCACAACGCGACTGTGCGCCCGTACGGCCCGCTGCAGCTGGACCCGGCCGCCGCGGTGCTGCATTACGGCCAGGAAATCTTCGAAGGCATCAAGGCCTATCGCCATGCCGACGGCTCGATCTGGACCTTCCGCCCGGACGCCAACGGCCGTCGCCTGCAGCGTTCGGCGCAGCGCCTGGCGCTGCCGGAGCTGCCGGTGGACATCTTCGTCGAATCGCTCAAGCAGTTGATCGCCGTGGACGCCAGCTGGGTGCCGTCGGCCGACGAATCCAGCCTGTACTTCCGTCCGTTCATGATCGGCGATGAAGCCTTCCTCGGCGTGCGCGGCGCGCACAAGGCCGGCTACTACGTGATCGCCAGCCCGGCGGGCCCGTACTTCGCCAAGGGCGTGGCCCCGGTGTCGATCTGGCTGTCCACCGAGTACGCGCGTGCGGCCAAGGGCGGCACCGGCGCGGCCAAGTGCGGTGGCAACTACGCCGCCTCGCTGCTGCCGCAGCAGAAGGCGCAGGCACAGGGCTGCTCGCAGGTGCTGTTCCTGGACCCGGTCGAGGGCAAGTACCTGGAAGAACTGGGCGGCATGAATGTGTTCCTGGTCTACAAGGACGGCACCCTGGTGACCCCGGCGCTGTCGGGCAGCATCCTGGAGGGCATCACCCGCGAGAGCATCCTGCAGCTGGCCCGCGACCGGGGCATGAAGGTCGAAGAGCGGAAGGTCACCATCGATGAGTGGAAGCAGGGCGTGGCCTCCGGCGACATCGCCGAAGTGTTCGCCTGCGGTACCGCCGCGGTGGTCACCCCGATCGGCCAGCTCAAGGGCGAGGGGTTCTCGGTGGGCGACCTCAATGCGCCGGCCGGCGAGGTAACGATGTCGCTGCGCAAGGAACTGACCGACATCCAGTACGGCCGCCTGCCGGACCGGCATGGCTGGTTGGTGCGCCTGGACGCGTAAGCGCTTCCGCGCCTCCGCGCCGCAGTAACGCAGAAACGCAGAAACCCGCCTGGCGACAGGCGGGTTTTTTCATGCCCGGCGGTCTGACGGTGGTGATGTCCAGCGGTGGCAACACCGTGAAGGCCCCGACGCGCAAGGGCTGTCCGGGAATTGACGGCAAAGACAGCCGAAAAAGACTTCGGATGACGCGTGTTGACCGGTTCGGAAACGCGAAGTTCCTTCACTTTCACAAACCTTCGACACGAGAAGTCTCAGATCCGACATTTCATGTCGCTGAAGTGCGGCTGAAACATTGTTGATCGCGCATCAAGCCACTAGCGTCGGCAGGGTCGGTTGATTTCAGGGGAACCGATCCACCCACCGGCTCCGATCCGCGCCATCGCCATCAACAGCCCCCGGATCGGGACTGGACATTCAGCCGCGTTCGCGGCATCCACTGTCTGAAAGGGAAATCCGATGTCTCATGATTCGCAACCCCGTTTGCGTCAACGTGCATTGGTTGTACTGGGCGCGTCCGTACTCTCGACCCTGCTGTTGGCCGCCCCGGCGTTTGCCGGCGATGTGCAGCTGAGCGGCCTGTCGTCGGCCCCGACGCACGAGCGCTTCATCGTCAAGTACAAGGACGGCGCCAGTCTGGTCGCCACGCCGACCGCGTTGGCCAGCTCGCTGAAGGCTGCTGCGGCGGCGGTGCCGGCTGCGCAGGGTCGCGCGCTGGGCCTGCAGAAGCTGCGCCAACTGGCCATCGGCCCGACCGTGGTCAAGGCGGACCGTCCGCTGGATGCCGCCGAAGCGGAGCTGCTGATGCGTCGCCTGGCCGCCGACCCGAACGTGGAATACGTTGAAGTAGATCAGCTGATGCACGCCACGCTGGTGCCCAACGACACGCGGTTGTCCGAGCAGTGGGGTTTCGGCACCAGCAATGCCTCGATCAATGTGCGTCCGGCCTGGGACAAGGCGACCGGTACCGGCGTGGTCCTGGCGGTGATCGATACCGGCATCACCAACCACCCCGATCTGAACGCCAACATCCTGCCCGGCTACGATTTCATCAGTGACGCGGCGATGGCGCGCGACGGCGGCGGCCGCGACAACAACCCCAACGATGAAGGCGACTGGTACGCCGCCAACGAGTGCGGTTCGGGCATCCCGGCCTCCAACTCGAGCTGGCACGGTACCCACGTGGCCGGCACCATCGCGGCGGTAACCAACAACAGCACCGGCGTGGCCGGTACCGCCTTCAATGCCAAGGTCGTGCCGGTGCGCGTGCTCGGCAAGTGCGGCGGCTACACCTCCGATATCGCCGATGCGATCGTGTGGGCCTCCGGCGGCACCGTCAGCGGCGTGCCGGCCAATGCAAACCCGGCCGAAGTGATCAACATGTCGCTCGGCGGCACTGGCACCTGCTCGACCACGTACCAGAATGCGATCAACGGCGCGGTCTCGCGTGGCACCACCGTGGTGGTGGCCGCCGGCAACAGCAACGCCAATGTGTCCACGTCGGTGCCGGCCAACTGCGCCAACGTGATCGCGGTCGCCGCGACCACCTCGGCCGGCGCGCGCGCCAGCTTCTCCAACTACGGCGCGGGCATCGATATCTCGGCGCCGGGCCAGGCGATCCTGTCCACCCTCAACAGCGGCACCACGGTGCCGGGCACGGCGTCCTACGCGTCCTACAACGGCACCTCGATGGCGGCGCCGCACGTGGCCGGCGTGGTCGCGCTGGTGCAGTCGGTGGCACCGACCGCGCTGACCCCGGCGGCGGTGGAAACGCTGCTCAAGAACACCGCACGGGCCTTGCCGGGCGCATGCAGCGGCGGTTGCGGTGCGGGCATCGTGGACGCGGATGCGGCGGTCACGGCGGCGCTGGGCGGGACCAACCCGAACCCGGGCACGGGCACCGTGCTGCAGAACAACGTGCCGGTCACCGGGCTGGGCGCGGCCAGCGGGGCGTCGCTGTCCTACACGGTCACGGTGCCGTCGGGCAGTTCGCAGCTGAAGGTGAGCATCGCCGGCGGCAGCGGTGATGCCGATCTGTACCTGCGCTCGGGCAGTGCCCCGACCGACAGCGCCTACAACTGCCGCCCGTACCTGAGCGGCAACAACGAGACCTGCACGATCACTTCACCGGCGGCCGGTACCTGGTACGTGCGGGTGAAGGGCTATTCGACCTTCTCCGGGGTCACCCTGACCGCGCAGTACTGAGCCCAGATCCCTCTCCAATGGGCACGCCCCGGTTTCGGCCGGGGCGTTTTTTTTGGGGATTGGTTTTTTTAGAAGCTAAAAGCCGAAGCCGAAGCAGGATCAACGGCCGCGAGTTCGTGCCTGGTCTGGCTTGGGCGGGTACGGGTGGGTTGGCGGGACACGCCGCAAGTACGTCCGTGTAGGCTCGCATGCGCCATCCATGGCGCATGACGGTCCCGCCAACCCCCCCGTACCCACCCTTTGACAGGGTGCTGGTGCGCAGTGAAAGAGCGGAAGCGGGAAGCGGGAAGCGGGAAGCGGGAAGCGGAAAGCGGAAAGCGGAAAGCGGAAAGCGGCGGCGCCGGCGTTGTTTTCCCGCATTGCTTCCACGGCTACCAGCCAACTGTCGAGGGTGGGGGTGTGTGAGGGTGCGGGACCGTCGTGCGCCATGGAGGGCGCACGCGAGCCTCCACGGACGGATTTACGGCGTGTCCCGCACTCTCACACACCCCCGCCCAGCCCAGGACGCTCGAGGCGTGCGGCTTTTAGAAGCCGCAGCCGATCAGGCTTCTTCAAACCGGTTGGCGGCCACGTTCTTGCGCACGTGTTCGGGATTCCAGATGCGGCCGTTCATGGCGATGTACACACCGCTTGCCAGCGACTGCACCGCGCCGATCGCGCAGCCGATGTTGAACTCCGCGTCCGAGCCGCGGAAACGCGCCGGGCTCAGTGCGCCGGTCATCACGATCGTTTTGTCGGCGATCGACTTCAGTACCTGCCCGGTCTGCACCATCGAGTCGGTGCCGTGGGTGACGAGTACGTGGCGGGTGGGCTGCGCGGCGATGGTCGCGCGGATCAGTTCGCGGTCGTCGTCGGTGATGTGCAGCGAGTCCTTGCGCAGGATCGGGATGACGTTGAAACGGAAGGTCACGCCCAGCTCGCGCAGGATCATCCCGATCTGCGGATCGCCGATCTGGTAGTCCGACTTGTCGTCGAAGTAGATCTTGTCGATCGTGCCACCGGTGGTGATGATCAGTAGTTCTTCCATTGCGGGCATCCTGGATAGCGGTCAGAACCGCGCGGGCAACCCGCGCCGGGATGCAGATGATACGACCGCCGGCGCCGCCCCGCAGCCGTAGCGACGCGTCGGCTCAGCGCTTGCCGAAGCGGCGGCGCAGGCCCGGCGTGCTCGCCACCCCGATCACCGCCAGGGCCAACAGCAGCTCGGCCCAGGCCCAGCCGGCGGTTTCCGGGTGGCTCCAGGCACTCATCACCCCGTGGCTGAACCAGAACAGCGCCAGCACCCCGGCCCAGAAGGCCGCCTTGCCGCGCCGCAGCCACACGCCCAGGGCAAGCAGCAGCGGCGGCAGCGTGAACACCAGTTGCGTGGCCAGCCAGTGCCTGTCGTGGGCGAACCACAGCGCATACACCGCGGCCAGCGCGATCAGCAGCAGGGCCAGCGCCGCATCCTGGGCGCGACCCTTCATGCCAGCCGCCGCGCGATGTCGGCCACACGCCGGCCCAATGCGCGCGCCAGGATCGCCTCGTCCTCGCTCGGCACCGGGTTGTCGTCGGCACCGGCCACATGGCTGGCGCCGTACGGCGTGCCCCCGGTGGTGGTGTGGCTCAGGGCCGGCTCGGTGAAGGGAATGCCCACGATCAGGCAGCCGTGGTGCAGCAGCGGCACCTGCATCGACAGCAGGGTCGATTCCTGCCCCCCGTGCAGCGATGCGGTGGAGGTGAAGACCGCCGCGGGCTTGCCGGCCAGGGTGCCATTGACCCATTCGGCGCCCAGCCCGTCCAGGAAATGCTTGACCGGCGCGGCCATGTTGCCGAAGCGGGTCGGGCTGCCGAGGATCAGCCCGTCGCATTCGGCAAGATCGCCGATCTCCACGTAGGGGGCGCCATCCTCGGGCACGGGCGGGCGGGCAGTCTGCGTCACCGCCGCCACCGGCGGCACCGTACGCAAGCGCGCGCTCATGCCCGGCACCTCGCCGATGCCGCGCGCGATCTGGCGGGCCAGCCGGGCCACCGATCCGCCACGGCTGTAGTACAGCACCAGGATTTCCGCCATCGCGCCTTCATCTCATCATCGGGACCAGTGGCCAGTATGGCGATGCGATGCGGTCCCGCACACCCCTCTTCAGGTACCCTTGCGCCGATGGAACCCCTCGACACCGTCAATCTCTGGATGGAGCGCGTGCGCGACCGCGCCCGTGCCGCCAGCTTCGGTCGCTTCCTGTGGCGGCGCTTCCTCGACGACCGCCTGTTCCAGGCGGCCGCCTCGCTGGCCTACACCACCGTGTTCGCGCTGGTGCCGCTGGCCATCGTGGTGTTCGGCGTGCTGTCGGCCTTCCCGGTGTTCGACCGCTGGAGCGACCAGCTCAGCGACTACGTGTTCTCCAACTTCGTGCCCAATGCCGCGCGCGCAGCAGAGGGCTACCTGCGGCAGTTCTCGGCCAGCGCCGGCCAGCTCACCGCCGCCGGTTTCATCGCGCTGGTGGTCTCGCTGCTGATCACCCTCAACAGCGTGGAGCAGACCTTCAACCAGATCTGGCGGGTCAGTTCGGCGCGGCCCACGCTGACCCGCTTCCTGGTTTACTGGACCGTACTGACCCTGGGCGCCATGCTGGCGGCCGCCTCGCTGGCCGTATCGGCGCGGGTGTTCGCGCTGCCGCTGTTCGGCACCAGCGAAGGCCGCTGGCTGGCCAATTTCGCGCTGACCGTGGCGCCGTTCCTGATCGAGTTCGTGTGCATCATGCTGGTCTACCGGGTGGTGCCGCACCACGTGGTGAAGTGGCGCCATGCCATTCCCGGCGCGATCCTGGCCGCGGTCATGCTGGAACTGGTGAAGTGGGGCATGGGCGCCTACCTGGGCAGCTTCCAGTCCTACCAGAAGCTGTACGGCACGGTCGCCTTCGTGCCGATCCTGCTGCTGTGGATCTACCTGTGCTGGGTTTCGGTGTTGCTGGGGGCCTCGCTGGCGTCCTCGATCGCCGCCTTCCGCTACCAGCCGGCCGATCTGCGCCTGCCCACCGGCTACGAGATCTACGGCCTGCTGCGCCTGATCGGGCGTTTCCAGCAGGCGCGCCGCGACGGGCGCAGTCTGGACGATGACGAGATCCTGCGGCTGGAGCCGATGCTGACCGACTCGCTGCTGCAGACCATGCTCTGCGACCTCGAAGCGATCCGCGTGGTACGCCGCGACGAACGCGGCGAGTGGCTGCTGGCGCGCGACCTGGACAAGCTCACCCTGGCCGACCTCTACGAAACCACGCAGATGCGCATCCCGATCCGCGAGGCCTACCTGCCGTACCGCGACGACAGCCTCGGCCAAGCCTCGGTGCTGGCGCTGGACGCCCTGCGGCTACCGCTGCGCGAACTGCTCAAGCGTCGCGTCAGCGACATCTACACCCTTCCCGGAGACACACCATGACCGCCAAGCCGCTGCTGCTGGCCGTGGGCCTGCTGGCCCTGGCCGCCTGCAACAAGCCCGCCACTCCTCCCCAGGCGGCTGCGCCGGCACCTGCCGCGGCCCCGGCAGTCGTCGCCGCGCCCCAGGCCCCGGCGGCGGCTGACGCCGCACCGACCGACCGCAAGACCGTCGAAAGCCCGACCCTGACGCTGCCGGCGCTGGATGGCAGCACCTACGACCTGGCCGCGCATCGCGGCAAGTGGGTGGTGGTCAACTTCTGGGCGACCTGGTGCGCGCCGTGCCGCAAGGAAATGCCGGAATTGTCGGCCCTGCATGCGATGCGCAGCGAGATCGAGGTGGTCGGCCTGGCCTACGAGGACATCGAACCGGCCGAGATGAAGGCCTTCCTCGACAAGCGCCCGGTGACCTATCCGATCGTGATCGTGGACACTTACAACCCGCCGGAGGACTTCGCCATCCCGCGCGGCCTGCCGCTGACCTACCTGATCGCACCGGACGGCAAGGTCGCCAAGGAATTCCTCGGCCCGGTCACCGCGCACGACATCGAAACCCGGATCGCGCAGGGCGGCTGACGCCGCCCCGGGGTCATTCGGCCAGCGGATACGGCTCGATCGGTTTCAACGCATCGAAGTGTTCCTTGTGCAGCTTGCCCTTCAACGGCGGCAGCGCCAGCTCCGGTTCGTCCACGCGGGTGTCGGGCAGGCGATCGAGCAGGTTGCGGATCAGTCCCAGCCGGCCGCGCTTCTGGTCGTTGAAATCCACCAGCGTCCACGGCGCTTCGTCGCGGTGGGTGGCGCGCAGCATCGCCTCGCGCGCCTCGGTGTAGGCGCTGTACTTGCTGCGTGATTTCAGGTCCACCGGGGACAGCTTCCAGCCCTTGAGCGGGTCGACGTGGCGCTCGGCGAAGCGCTTTTCCTGTTGTGCCTGGTCCACGCTGAGCCAGTACTTGAACAGCAGGATGCCGTCATCGATCAGCAGCTTCTCGAACACCGGGGCCTGCGCCAGGAACGCGTGGTACTCGCTCTCGCTGCAGTACCCCATCACGTGTTCGACGCCGGCGCGGTTGTACCAGCTGCGGTCCATCAGCACGATCTCGCCGGCGGCCGGCAGGTGCGCCACGTAGCGCTGGAAATACCACTGGGTGCTCTCGCGGTCGGTCGGCTTGGGCAGCGCCACCACCCTGCACTGGCGCGGGTTGAGGTGTTCGGCGATGGCCTGGATGGCACCGCCCTTGCCGGCGGTGTCGCGGCCTTCGAACAGCACCAGCACGCGCTGGCCGGTGTGCTGGGCCCAGCGCGCCATGGCGATGAGTTCCAGCTGCATCGGCTCCAGCAGGGCCTGGTACTCCTTGCGTTTGAGCTTGCCCATCGGCGTGCCTCGGTCGTTCACGGGAAAGACCGAGCCTAGCGCAGCGGTGGGTCAGGGCGTGTGTGCGCCCTGCCAGCCACGTTCGCGCGCCATCGCCTCGACCGCGTCGGTGAGGTCGCTGGCAAAGCCGGCCATGTCGAACATCCTGCTGTCCACCCGGCGCTGGGCCAGTTCCGCGCGCAGTGCCCGCAGCGCCGGCGGGTCGTTGCCGAGTGCGATGGCGGTGGCGACGAACGACGCGTCATCGGCAACGTTCAACCGTGCCAGGCCGAGGTGATGGTTGAGGCTGCCGGCGACGCGCGAGGCAAAGGTCGCCCCCGGGCAGGTCAGCACCGGGCAGCCGGCCCACACCGCATCCGATGCAGTGGTGTGGGCGTTGTAGGGGTGGGTGTCCAGGAACAGGTCGGCATGCTGGTAGCGCGCGAGGTACGCCGGGTGCGGGGCCTTGGGCATGAACACCAGCCGCGCCGGATCCAGCCCGGCCTGGCGCGCCGCACCGCGCAGGCGCGCATCGGCGTTGCCCGGGCCGGACAGCAACCACAGCACGCTGCCGGGCACGCCGTGCAGCACCGCGAACAGGCGCTGCACGCTGCGCGGATTGAGCTTGTAACTGTTGTTGAAGCAGCACAGCACCACGCCGCTGGCCGGCAGCCCGCAGGCCTCGCGCGAGGCCGGCGGTTGCAGCACGCGGGTGGTGTCCGAGGGCTGGAACGCACGCGGCAGCCGGCGCACGGTCTCGCTGAAGCCGGCCTCCAGCGCGGGTGGCAGGACGAACGCGTCCGCCAGCACGTGGTCCATCCATGCCGCGCCGGAGGTGCCGGGATAGGCCAGCCAGTTCACCTGCACCGGCGCCGGGCGCATCGCCAGCACCTGCGGGGTGCCGCCGCCGCCCCAGCCGCGCAGGTCGAACAGCACATCGATGCCGGCGGCGCGGATGCCCTCGGCGATGCGCTGGTGCGGTTGCGCGCTGACGTCATGCCACTGGGTGGCGGCCGCGTGCAGGCGGCTGCGGATGTCGCTGCCATCATCGCCATTGAGGGCGAACAGGTGCAGGTCCAGCGTGCCCAGCGCGCGCAGCTGCTCGAACAACGCCACGGTCAGCAGCCCGGTCGGATGGGCGCCGAAGCCGTTGGACAGGAAGCCCACGCGCAGGCGGCCCTGGCGGCGCACCGTGGCGGCGGGCAGCGGCCGCACGCCGGCGGCAATGGCGGCCGCGCGTTGCCGCGCGCAGGCCAGCTGTTCGGCCGCGCTGCTGTCTTCGCTGAGGAAGGCGAACGGCTCGACGGCCGCCTGGCCGCGGGCGACGGCCTGCCGCACCTGCGCCGACAGCCGCTCGATATCCCGCCAGTCGCACAGCCGGCGCTGCCAGTTGAGCAGCTGCGCGGTGATGTAGGGCTCGGCCGGCAGCAGCGTGTGCGCGTGGCGATACGCGTCGGCGGCCGCTTCGGGCTGGCCGGCGTCTTCCAGCGCGTGGCCCAGCCACAGCGCGATACCCGGATGTTGCGGGGCCAGGTCGGCGGCCTGGCGCAGCGCGGTGGCGGCCTCGGCATGGCGGCCCTGCATCCAGCGCGCGCGGCCCAGCCGGGCCAGCGCTTCGGGGTGCTGCGGGCGCAGTTGCAAGGCGCGCGCGGCCGCCTGCTCGCCGGCCAGCACATCGCCGGCTTCCAGTTCCGCGTCGGCCAGCATCACCCAGGCGATGAAGTCGGCTGGCTGGCGTTGCACCGCCAGTCGCAGCTGCTGCCGATCCGGCTCCATGCTCAGGTGCCTGCCGCCAACTGCGCCAGTTCGTCGGCCTGGTGTTCGTGGATCAGCCGTTCGACCAGGGTGTCCAGCTCGCCGGCGATGATGTTCGGCAGGTCGTACAGGGTGAGGCCCTCCACGCGGTGGTCGGTGATCCGGCCCTGCGGGAAGCTGTAGGTGCGGATGCGCTGGCTGCGGTCGCCACTGCCCACCTGCAGGCGGCGGCTCTCGGCGGTGGCGGCGGCCTGCTTGCCGCGCTCGGCATCCAGCAGCTGCGCCTTCAGGCGCTTCATCGCCTTGTCGCGGTTGGCGTGCTGGCTGCGTTCGGTCTGGCATTCCACCACCACCCCGGACGGCACGTGGGTGATGCGGATCGCCGATTCGGTCTTGTTGACGTGCTGGCCACCGGCGCCGGATGAGCGGAACGTATCCACCTTCAGGTCGGCCGGGTTGATGACGATTTCATCGACCTCGTCGGCCTCGGGGATGATCGCCACGGTGGCCGCAGAGGTATGGATGCGGCCCTGCGATTCGGTGGCCGGCACGCGCTGCACGCGGTGCGTGCCCGACTCGAACTTCAGCTTGGAATAGGCACCACGGCCGACCACCCGGGCCACGATTTCCTTGTAGCCGCCGTGTTCGCCGGGGCTGTCCGACTCGACCTCCACCTTCCAGCCCTGGCGCTCGGCGTAGCGGGCGTACATGCGGAACAGGTCGCCGGCGAAGATCGCCGCTTCGTCGCCGCCGGTGCCGGCGCGCACTTCCAGGAAAAGGTTGCCGTCGTCGCGCGGATCGCGCGGCACCAGCAGCAGGGCCAGCTCCTGGTCCAAGTGCTGCAGTCGCTGCTGGGCGGCGGTGATTTCCTCTTCGGCCAGCTCGCGCAGGTCCGGATCGTTGCGCATGGCTTCGGCGGCGGCCAGGTCGGCCAGCGCACGGGCTTCATCGGCCAGCGCGGTGGCGATCGGCTGCAGCTGCGCGAATTCGCGCGAGAACGCGCGAAAACGGTCGTTGTCGCCGACCACGGCAGGGTCGGCAAGCAGGCGTTCGAGTTCTTCGCGGCGTTCGGCCAGCGCTTCCAGCTTACGGCGCAGGGTCGGCGTCATCAGTCTTCACGGCAGGATGTTGGTAACCCGGCTTGGCCGGGAACAGGCGCTCGGCGGCGCGGGTCAATTCAGTATCGCCGGTCAGCGCGGCCGCGCGCAGCGCGGCGGTAGGCGGGTGCAGCAGCCGGTTGGTCAGGCCATGCGCGAGCAGTTCCAGCACTTCCTCCGGCGATTTGCCGTGGGCCAGTTGCTGCCGGGCCTTGTCCAGCATTTCCACGCGGGTCGCTTCGCCATAGGCGCGCAGCTGCCGCAACGGGGCCTGGTGCGCGCTGGCCTGCAGCGTTTCCACGAAACGGGCCACCTGCAGCTCGATGATCGCTTCGGCCTCGGCGGCGGCCTCGCGGCGGCTGCGGCGGTTGTCCTCGACCGCGCGCTCCAGGTCGTCCACGGTGTACAGGAAGGCGTCCTGCAGCTCGCCGACGCCCGCCTCGATGTCACGCGGCACGGCCAGGTCGAACAGCAGCATCGGCTTGTGCTTGCGGGTCTTCAGCGCGGCCGCGACATGCGCCCGGGCGATGACCGGCTCGCGTGCCGCGGTGGCCGAGAACACCACGTCGGCCTCGCCCAGGTGGCGCTCCAGCTCGGTCAGCGGCAATGCCACGCCGCCATGGCGGCTGGCCAGGTCCTGCGCATGGGCGAGGGTGCGGTTGGCCACCAGCAGGCGGCGCACCTTGCCTTCGCTCAGGTGCCGGGCGGCCAGCTCGATGGTCTCGCCGGCGCCCACCAGCAGCACCGTGGAGTCTTCCAGGCGGGCAAAGGAGTTCTGCGCCAGGCGCACCGCGGTGGAGGCCACCGACACCGGGTTGGCGCCCACCCGGGTATCGGTGCGGGCGCGCTTGGCCACCGAGAAGGTCTGCTGGAACAGCCGGTCCAGGCGTTGACCGAGCAGGCCGTGGTCGCGCGCGGTCGCCCACGCGTCCTTGACCTGGCCCAGGATCTGCGGCTCGCCCAGCACCATGGAATCCAGCCCGGTGGCCACCCGGAACAGGTGGCGCACCGCGTCGGCGTCGGCGTGCTGGTAGAGGTAGCCGTGCAGCCCGCCGGCATGGGACTCCAGCCACTGCGCCAAGGCCTCGCCCGATTCGGCCACCGCGTACAGCTCGGTGCGGTTGCAGGTGGACAGCAGCACCGCCTCGGCTACCTGCGGCGTATCGCGCAACGACGCCAATGCCTGGGGCAGGGCGTCGCCGCCAAAGGAGGCGCGTTCGCGCAGTTCCACTGGCGCGGTCTGGTGATTCAGTCCGAGCACCCACAGGGTCATTGTTCAGTTGCTTGCGATAAGCTGCTGGCCATTCAAGTCGTCATTTTAAGGCCAGAAGCCCCCGATGCCCGCATTGATTCGCATCTCCAGCGTTCTGTTGCTGTCCCTGTCCGCGGCCAGCGCCCTGGCGGCCCCCGCCACGACGCCCGTCGCGCCTGCCCCCGGCAAGGCCAAGGTGGCCGAAACCGCGCCCCTCACCCCGGTGATGGCGGGCGAGTTCGCCCTGCAGGCCGGCAAGCTCGGTGACGCCGCGCGCTGGTACCTGGAGGCAGCCGAGGCCGGCACCGACGATGCCGGGCTGGCCGAGCGCGCCACCCGCATCGCCATGCTGGCCAACGATGACACCCGTGCCGCGCGCGCGCTGGCCCTGTGGGAGAAACGCGCCCCGCGTACGCTGGCCATGCGCAGCGCGGCCGCCGCGCTGGACATGCGCCAGGCCGATGTGAAGGCTGCGCGCGCCGAACTGGGCGTGATGCTAAAGGACCCGGACCCGCGCGGCTGGAAGTTCGCCATCGCCGCGCTGATCGGGGGCGGTCGCGATCCCGCCATCCCGGCGCAGGTGCTGGGCGGGCTGGTGGACGACAACGCCATCCCCGACCAGCTCGAGGTCTGGCAGGAGCTGGGCCGGCTGGCCATGCGCATGGACCGGCCCGACCTGGCCAAGCGCATGGTCGATGAAGTCGTCAAACGCTTCCCCAATGAGCCGCGCGTGGCGCTGTTGAATGCCAGCCAGCTAGCCCAGGCCGGCAAGGAAGACGAGGCTCGCGCCCTGCTGGTGGGCGTGGAGCCCAAGAGCCGCCAGGACCCGGAACTGCGCAATGCACTGGCCATCGCCTACGACAGCATGGGCGATGCCCGTTCGGCCGCGCGCGTGCTGGCGGTCGGCCCGCAGGACGTGCAGACCTGGGGCATGCGCGCCTCGCTGCTGGCCAAGCAGAAGGACGATGTCGCGCTGCTGGCCCTGTATACCGAACTGTCCAAACAGGCGGCCAAGCCGGACCCGGCCCAGCGTCTGCTGCTCGGCAAGATCGCCGAATACCTCAAGCGCCCGGCCGAGGCGGTGGACTGGTATCACAGCGTGCCCGGCGGCGAGGAGCTGGATGAGGCGCGCCTGCGCGCGGCCAACGCCCAGTACGATGCCGGTCGCCCGGACAAGGCCTTCGCCGAAGTGCATGCGATCCAGTCCGATGCCAGCGTCGACGACGAAGCGCGCCGCGACGCTTACCTGCTGGAGGCCGAGCTGCGCCAGCGCGGTGATGACCTGGCGGGTGAACTGGACGCGCTCGCACGCGGCCTGGCCGCCTACCCGGATGAGAGCGCCCTGCTGTATGCCCGCGCGCTGGCCTGGGAACGGCGCGACGACGTCCCGCGCGCCGAGGCCGACCTGCGCAAGATCCTGGTGACCGAGCCGGAAAACGTGGCCGCCTTGAATGCGCTGGGCTACACCCTGGCCGACCGCACCCAGCGTTATCAGGAAGCCCTGGAACTGATCGACCGCGCCCGCGTCGCCGAGCCGGACAACGCGGCCATCGTCGACAGCTACGGCTGGGTGCTTTACCGGCTGGGCCGCAATGAAGAAGCGCTGGTGCAACTGCGCCGTGCCTGGACCCTGGCCAAGGATGCCGAGATCGCCGCGCATGTCGGCGAAGTCCTGTGGGTGCTGGGACGCAAGGACGAGGCGCGGCGCTTCTTCGACGAGGCACGCAAGCTGGACCCTGACAACCGCGCCCTGCAGCGCGTGATCGAGAAGCACGGCGTATGAAGGTGACCCTGTTCAAGGCCGGCACCGCGCTGGCGATGGCCCTGGCGTTGGCTGGCTGCGTGTCGCTGGACGAGCGCAAGGCACCGGCCGCGCCGGCGGTGGTCAGCACCGTGTCGGCCGCGGCGGAGCGGGCGGAAGCGGCCCGCGTGGCCGCCGTTCGCGCGCAGTCGCAGTGGGCGTTCCAGGGCCGGGTCGCGGTCAACAAGGGCCGCAATGGCGGCAACGGCCGGATCGACTGGCAGCAGCAGGACCGCCAGTACGAGGTCGAGCTGAGCGCGCCGGTAACCCGGCAAAGCTGGAAGCTCACCGGCGACAGCCACCACGAGGGCGGGCGCCTGGAAGGCATGGAGGGCGGCACCCGCGAGGGCGAGGACGCCCAGCAGCTCCTGCTCGATGCCACCGGCTGGGACATCCCGGTCAACCAGTTGCCCGACTGGGTGCGCGGCCTGGTCGCCGGCGACACCGCCGCGGCCGCGCGCATCGAGCGCGACGGCGAGGGCCGCCCGCGCCGGGTCGAGCAGATGGGCTGGCAGGTCCAGTACCTGGACTGGTTCCCGGCTGAGGGCGATCGCCCGGTGCTGCCGCGCCGGATCGAGGCGGTCAACGGGGATGCCAAGGTGCGCCTGGTGGTCGACAGCTGGGTGCTGGGCAGCCCATGAGCGGCACGGACCTGAACGCGGGCTGGTCGACATGGCCGGCCCCGGCCAAGCTGAACCTGTTCCTGCACATCACCGGCCGGCGCGCCGACGGTTACCACCAGCTGCAGACCGTGTTCCGGCTGCTGGACTGGGGCGACCGGATCGGCCTGCGGGTGCGGGAGGATGGCGTCATTCACCGCGACGGACCGTCCGTGGCGGGCGTGGACGCGGCCGACGACTTGGCCGTGCGTGCCGCCGTGCTGTTGAAAAATGCCGCCAACGTCGCCCAAGGCGCTGACATCTGCGTCGAAAAGGTGATTCCGGCCGGTGGTGGGTTCGGCGGCGGTTCCTCCGACGCCGCGACCGTCCTGGTGGGTCTCAACACGTTGTGGAACGCCGGTCTGGACGTGGATGCGCTGGCGGCGTTGGGCCTGCAACTGGGCGCGGACGTGCCGGTGTTCGTACGCGGCCACAATGCCTGGGCCGAAGGCGTGGGCGAGCAGCTCACGGCAATCGCGCTGGCGCCGGCCTGGTTCGTGCTCGCCGATCCGGGCGTGCACGTGCCCACCCCGCGACTTTTTGCAGATCCGGATTTGACGCGAGACGCCCCAGTGGCGAAAATAGCGGACTTCGCTTCCGGGTCTTTGCTCGGGAATGCGTTCGAGCCGGTACTGCGCCGCCG
Source organism: Stenotrophomonas sp. Steno-Z1 (assembly GCF_056393175.1). NCBI lineage: Bacteria > Pseudomonadati > Pseudomonadota > Gammaproteobacteria > Lysobacterales > Lysobacteraceae > Stenotrophomonas > Stenotrophomonas sp. Steno-Z1. Next base: position 24,869 of record NZ_JBWJPB010000013.1, read on the forward strand.
CGAGCCTGCCGTAGAGGCAGTGCTTGCAACGTTGAGCAGGATCGGCCGGGCACGACTCACCGGGTCGGGAAGCGGTTGTTTCGTCGAGTTCGCCACGCGCGCTGCTGCAGAGCAGGGCCTGGCGCGGTTGCCGAAGGAACTGCGGGCATGGGTGGCTGCGGGCGTGGAGCGTTCGCCGTTGCTCGATGTACTCGAGCGTTATTGATTTTGATGCAGGGGCGTCGCCAAGAGGCCCAAGGCACCAGGTTTTGATCCTGGCATTCGGAGGTTCGAATCCTCCCGCCCCTGCCACTAGCGGATGTCAGCCGCGTTCCCATGCGCATGCCTGCGCGGGCACGGCCGATGTCTCGCGGTGTTGTCACCGCAGACACTCCAGGGTGCCGGCGGCCGAGTTCTCCAATCGCTCCCGCCCGAGACCGTCATGATGCAAGATCACCCCAACCTGCTGGTATTTTCCGGCAACGCCAACAAGCGCCTTGCGCAGAGCATCTGCAAGGAACTGGGGGTGCGGCCTGGCAAGGCGTTGGTGTCGCGCTTCTCCGATGGTGAAGTGCAGGTCGAGATCGAAGAAAACGTCCGCAAGCAGGACGTGTTCGTGATCCAGCCGACCTGCGCGCCCAGCGCGGAAAACCTGATGGAGCTGCTGGTGCTGATCGATGCGCTCAAGCGCGCCTCGGTCAACAGCGTCACCGCGGTGGTGCCGTATTTCGGCTACTCGCGCCAGGATCGCCGCATGCGCTCCTCGCGCGTGCCGATCACCGCCAAGGTGGCCGCCAAGATGTTCAGCGCCGTCGGCGCCGACCGGGTACTGACGGTGGATCTGCATGCCGACCAGATCCAGGGCTTCTTCGACATGCCGGTTGACAACGTGTATGCCTCGCCGCTGCTGCTCGCCGATATCTGGCGCGCTTACGGCACCGAGAACCTGATCGTGGTGTCGCCGGACGTGGGTGGCGTGGTGCGTGCGCGTGCGGTGGCCAAGCGCCTGGACGATGCCGACCTGGCGATCATCGACAAGCGCCGGCCGCGCGCCAACGTCTCCACCGTGATGAACATCATCGGTGACGTGGAAGGCAAGACCTGCGTGATGGTCGATGACATCGTCGACACCGCCGGCACCCTGTGTGCGGCTGCCGCAGCGCTGAAGGCGCGCGGCGCCCTCAAGGTGGCCGCGTACTGCACCCACGCCGTGCTCTCGGGCCCGGCGGTGGACAACATCAACAACTCCCAGCTCGACGAGCTGGTGGTGACCGACACCATCCCGCTGCGTGAAGAGGCGCGGGTGTGCAGCAAGATCCGCCAGCTCAGCGTGGCGGAGATGCTGGCCGAGACGATGCGCCGCATCGCCTTCGGCGAGTCGGTCAGCTCGCTGTACGTGGATTGATTTTTTCCGGCCACCGGCAACGGTGACCGGGTCCCGGGTACGTCTGGTCGCGGACGTGCCCTCAATCGCCAAGCCCTCCGGCAAGGCATCAACTGGTAGTAAATACAATGTCCAAGACCCATGAAATCAAGGTCACCGCTCGTGACGTGCAGGGCAAGGGTGCGAGCCGCCGCCTGCGTCACGCCGGCGTGATCCCGGCCGTCGTGTACGGCGGCGAAGCCGCGCCGATCAACATCAACCTGGACCACAACCAGATCTGGCTGGCCCAGCAGAACGAGTGGTTCTACTCGTCCATCCTGGACCTGAACCTGGACGGCCAGGTCACCAAGGTGCTGCTGCGTGACATGCAGCGCCACCCGTTCAAGCAGCTGATCATCCACCTGGATTTCCTGCGCGTGAACGAGAACGAGGCCCTGACCGCCAACGTCCCGCTGCACTTCGTCAACGAAGACACCTCGCCGGCTGGCAAGGCTGCCGACGTCGTGGTCACCCACGAACTGAAGGAAGTGACCGTTTCCTGCCTGCCGAAGGACCTGCCGGAGTCGATCGACGTCGACCTGGGCGAGCTGAAGGCTGGCGACGTGATCTACCTGTCGGACATCAAGCTGCCGAAGGGCGTTGAAATCCCGGCCCTGGCCCAGGGCAAGGACCATGACGACGCGATCGTCACCGCCAAGCACGGCAAGGAAGACGCTGCCGACGAAGCACCGGCTGCCGAGTAAGCGATTGCGGCGCCTGTCCCCCGGGGCAGGCGCCGTTTCTGTATGTGCCGGCACAGGGCCGGTACCGACGAAGAAGAGTGATGACAGGATTGCGATTGATCGTTGGTCTGGGCAACCCCGGACCCGAGCACGCCCAGACCCGGCACAATGCCGGGTTTCGTTTCATTGACGCCCTGGTCGCACAGGCCGGCGCGCGCTGGAGCGTGGACAGCAAGCTGTTCGGTGAGACCGCCAAGGTCGATATCGCCGGGCAGGCGGTGTGGCTGCTCAAGCCCGCCACCTTCATGAATCTCAGTGGCAAGTCGGTCACTGCCGCGCAGCGTTTCTGGAAGATCGAGCCGGAAGAAACCTTGCTGGCGCACGACGAACTGGACCTGCCGCCCGGCGTGGCACGGCTCAAGTTCGACGGCGGCCACGGCGGCCAGAACGGCCTGCGCGACACCATCCGCCTGCTGGGCCATGGCAGGTTCCACCGCCTGCGCATCGGCATCGGCCATCCCGGTCACAAGGACCGCGTGGTGCCGTGGGTGCTGGGCCGCGCGAGCAAGGATGACGATGTGCTGATCGGCCAGGCCATCGACGATGCGATCGACGTGCTGCCACTGGCAGTAGGCGGCGATTACAGTGAGGCGATGAAGCGCCTGCACACCCCGAAATAACCACGGTGTACCGACCCACGGTCGGTACCTACCACCCCCAGAGGCTGTCAAAGATGGGTATCAAATGCGGCATCGTCGGTCTGCCCAACGTCGGCAAATCGACCCTGTTCAACGCGCTGACCAAGGCGGGCATCGCCGCGGCCAACTTCCCGTTCTGCACGATTGAACCGAACGTCGGCATCGTGCCGGTGCCGGATCCGCGCCTGAACGAGCTGGCCGCGATCATCAACCCGCAGAAGGTCATCCCGACCGCGGTGGAGTTCGTCGACATCGCCGGCCTCGTTGCCGGTGCCGCCAGCGGGGAAGGCCTGGGCAACAAGTTCCTGGCCCACATCCGCGAAGTGGATGCGATCACCCACGTGGTGCGCTGCTTCGAGAACGCTGACGTCATTCACGTCAACAACAAGGTCGACCCGATCTCGGATATCGACACCATCGATACCGAGCTGGCCCTGGCCGATCTGGACAGCGTCGAGAAGGCGTTGAACCGCGCCGAACGCGCCGCCAAGGGCGGCGACAAGGAAGCGGCCGCGCGCAAGCCGGTGCTGGCCAAGCTGCAGGCCGCCCTGGCCGACGGCAAGGCCGGCCGCAGTGCCGGCCTGGACGAGGAAGAGAAGGCCCTGGTCCGCGACCTGTTCCTGCTCACCCTCAAGCCGGTGATGTACATCGCCAACGTGCTGGAAGACGGCTTCGAGAACAACCCGCACCTGGACGCCGTGCGCGCCCGCGCCGCCACCGAAGGCGCGCAGGTGGTGCCGGTGTCGGCGGCGATCGAGGAAGAGCTGTCCCAGCTCGACGACGAAGACCGCGACACCTTCCTGGCCGACCTCGGCCTGTCCGAGCCGGGCTTGAACCGCGTGATCTACGCCGCGTACCAGCTGTTGGGCCTGCAAACCTACTTCACCGCGGGCGTGAAGGAAGTGCGTGCCTGGACCGTGCGCAAGGGCGCCACCGCCCCGCAGGCTGCTGCGGTGATCCACACCGACTTCGAGAAGGGCTTCATCCGCGCCGAAACCATCGCGTACGACGACTTCATCAAGTACAAGGGCGAAGCCGGTGCCAAGGAAGCCGGGCGCCTGCGCCTGGAAGGCAAGGAATACCGTGTCCAGGAAGGCGACATCCTGCACTTCCGCTTCAACGTCTGATCGCATCGCCGGTCGATGCCCGCAACGCCCCGCCTTGAGCGGGGCGTTTGCGTTTGTGGCGCGCGATGCCCTGCGCTGGATAAAAAATCACCACTGCGGAAAACGCCCGGCAGGTGGGACTCTGCGCCACTTGTCCACAACAAATGCCCATCGCTCTCCACGCCCCATGTGGAAAACCCCGCCCGGTAGTGCCGACCGTTGGCCGGCAACCACGCGATGCTCCGCCGCAGACGAACTGGACAATAATTGACCAGACGTGGAAACCCTTGCCACGTACCGCTTACGCACGGTTGTCCACAACAAACCCCCATCGCTTTGCACGCGTGCTGTGGAAAACCGCGTCCACGCCTGGACAAAAAAACGCCACGCCCCGAAAACGTTGGCGTGGCTGGCTTGCACCGACTTGTCCACATCAAACCCCCACGGCTTTCCACGCGGGGTGTGGAAAAGCCGGTCGGGGGCGTTCGGCGTTGTGCCGCGCCGACCTTGGGCCGGCACCACCGGTGGCGCCCGCTTCCGGCCACATGGCCGGAAGCGGGCACGTCCTCACCAGCGGTAGGAAACGCCCAGCTGCGCGCTGGTATCGCGGTAACCCTGGCTGCCGGTCTGATGACCCAACTCGCCCCAGCCGCGCCAGCCACCGGCAAGGTTTACCTGCACGCCTGCCTTGGCCTCGTAGATGTCATCGGGCAGGTCGCGGCGGATCGACACGCCGTCCACCGCGATTGCCGACGCAGTGCCGCCGGACCACCAGTTGATCGCGACGAACGGATGCACATTGCCCTGCCGCTGGGTCAGCGCACGGGTATACAGGCGCGCCCCCAGCCGGGTGCTGGTGCCACCGGCGCGACGGCTTTCCACCTGCGTGCCATTGGCTTCGATGACCTGGTCGGCGTCGTAATGGTTGTGGACGACCTGCAACTGCGGTTCCAGGTACAGGCCGCGATCGGCGTTGCGCTGCAGCGGCAGGACGTAGCCCGCTTCCACCGAGCCACTCCAGTTGCGCGAACGATAGCGTTCCTCGGCCAGCCCCTCACCCTGCACCCGGTTGCGGAAGCGGCTGTACTGCACCCAGCTGTCCACATACGCGCCGCGCTGCATGTCGGCATCCTGCAGCCAGGTACCGTACGCGCCGACGCTGCTACCGGTGACCACGCCGCGCGCGGTGTACCCGGTCACCGTCGATACGGCATCACTGCTGGCGCGCCCGTGGCCTCCCATCAGCCCCAGTTGCAGCTGGCCGCCCGCATTGGCGGCAAGGTCGTGGCCAACGCCGACCATCAGGTTGTCGACGCGGCTGTCCACGCGGATCTGCTCGCCGCCGGCGTGGCGGTCCAGGTGGCCGCTGCGTACACGTGCCCACGCCAGCGCGCCGCGCGACCCAGCGGCGTCGACACGGGTACCCGGATCGCCGGCACGGTCGTGTAGGCTGTGCTGGAACATGCGCAGGGCGGCCGACTGGTTGGCCAGATAGATGGCCGGCTCCGGGCGTTCGACCTTGGGGCCCGGATCCACCGGATCAACCGGATCGACCGGGTCGACCGGGTCCGGCGTGGCGGGATCCACCGGGTCGACCGGCGCCACCGGATCGACTGGATCGACTGGATCGACTGGATCGACTGGATCGACCGGATCGACCGGTGGATCCACCGGCGCCACATATTCCGAGCGCAGGTACCAGTTGCCGTCATCCGGCGTGCGCACCCCGCCCTTGTACAGGAAGTAGTCATAGGCACCGGCCACGGCGCGGCCCTGCAGCGCGAACTGCGCGTCGGACTGGCCGGCCACACTGATCAGGCGGATACCTTCGCTGGTGAGGGCCCCGGCGCCACCGGCATTGTCCACCCGCACGGTCGCGGTGCCGCTGCTGTTGCCCTGGATCACCAGCGCATCGCCCGCCGAGCCGTCATCGCCCAGCTGGCGATTCATCACCCACGTGCCGCCATTGCCGACGTAGTCGCCGGTGATGGTCAGGGTCTTGAAGTCGCCCTGCGTGGGTGCGACGAACGCAATGGTGCCCGCGTGCTGCAGCGTACCCACGGTGGAGTCGCCGCGCAGGTTCCAGCGGCTGCTGTCATCCAGCGACAGCGACGCCACGTGGAAGCCGCTGTCGCCGCGCAATGCGCCGGTCAGCACGCTGGCGTTGGCCAGCGTCATCTGCACGTTGGCGGTGGCGCTGTCCACCACGACATCGCCGGTCAGGCGGCTGTTGTCGGCGTTGAAAAGAATGTCGGAGGTCGCCACCGAGCTGCCATCGGTGAACACGGTATCGCTGACCCGCAACAGCCGGCCATCGTCCACGCTGCCGGCCTGTCGCGCGACCACGTCGGTGTTGACGAGCGTCAGCGCGTGATTGCTGCCCTGCAGCCACAGCGCGGGACCGTCTTCGGTCTGCAGATGGCTGTTGTTGAAGGTCAGGCGGTCCCAGTGCGGGCCGAACACGGTGATGTAGGAGCGGTAGGCACCGCTGCCTGCGCCCTTGGCATGGATGCTCAGGGTGTCCGCAGTGAGCTGTGCGGTGTTCATCTGCACGATGCCGAATGCCGCATTGCCCAGCACGGTGATGTGGCCGTCCTCAAGCTGCGCGTCGGCCGTGCTGCCACCCAGGAACACGCCGCCACCGCCGTTGCCGTAGGTGGTGATGTCCAAGCCCTTGGCGCGGATGCGCGAATACGCCGTGGGCGGATTGCTGCCCGACGCACGCAGGCCGTAGACGCCGTCACCGTGTGTGTCGATGCTGCCGCCGGTCATTGTCGCGGTGCCGCCCCAGACGTCCACGCCATGGCCGTAGCCGTTGGTGCCATAGGTGCTGATCACCGTATCGGTCAGATCGGCCAACGAGGCGGCGCTGGACAACCACAGCCCCGACTGGCCATCGCGCACGGTGAAATGTGCGCCGTTGGCGGTGAGCCTGCCCCAGTCGTTGACGTTGACGCCGTAGCCGCCGGTGGTATCGAACGTTCCGCCGGTTATCTCGGCCGATGCGTAAATCCCCTTGGTCCGGTTGCCGAGCAGGCGGACGCTGCCGCCGTTGGTGGTGGCGCTGCCGCCGTTGATGCGCAGCAGGCCACCTTCGCTGATGTCGAAGTAGCCGTTGACCACGTCCACATCGGTCAGGGACAGCACGCTGCCGGTGCCGCTGGACGACAGGCGGCCGCTGTAACCGTTGTTGCCCGGGGCAAAACTGAGCTGCAGCGATTCCATCGCCAGCAGCGCGCCGCCTTCGGCATACACCGCGCTGTTGCCACCGTTGTTGATCTCGGTGCCGGTGACGTGCAGCTCGCTGCCGCTGCCGGTGGCGTACAGCGCATGCCCGCCGCTGCTGACGCGGCCGCCGGTCAGCCAGACCTTGCCGCCGCTGGTGGCATTGACCGTGCCGTAACCGGAGCCGTTGCGATATGCATCGATGACCAGGTTGTTGGCGCGGATCACGCTGCCCGCGCCGCTGGCATTCAAGGCATAGCCTACGCTGGCGCTACCGTCGCCCAGTTGGATGTGGCCGCCCTCGATCTGCACGCTGCCGCCGGCCAGGACACCGATTCCGCTGCCATTGCCGGTCACGCGCAGGTCCAGGTCGGTGGCGTGCAGCGTGGCGTCCCGACCGGTTACGGTCACCGCGTAGCTGCTGCCGGTGTGCAGCACGCTGTCACCGCTGGCCAGGTCGAGCGACTCGCCTGCGTTGACCGTGATCGGCGCGGTGTAGTCCAGCGCGCTGGCAGGCAGGGCCGCCAGCAGTGCCGCGCCGAGCGCGATCCGGGTCGGCAGTCCGGCGCGGACCGCGGGCGTCGTCACGGACACCGTGCCACGCTGCCGTGCAAGTTCGGACACCACCTTGCAGCGTCCATTCACGGGGTCCCGCACCAACCGGTAGATTCTGTTCATCCTGCTTCTTCTCGTCGCAAGGCAGCCGCCCGGCGTGGGCCAGACGGATCTGCAGACCATGTCGATCGCCGTCGGCGACCACCGTCGCGGCGTCAACGGCACAGGCCGGCAACGCCGCATGGCGACAAGGCGCGGGGGAGGGGGCAGATGGCAGCGCCATCGCCGCGACACGCGGGGGCGTGCATCTGGGGCGTCCTTGAAGCCATACCGGCGCGACCACTGCGCTGCCGGTATGCACAGGCTAGGCAGTGGCCGCCACGGGCGACATCAGGCGATCCCTAAAATGGGCGGCGGCCGGCGGCGTGGTTGGCCCGGCAGTCAGTGAACGCGGCAGGCGGCCGCGGTGCCCCCCGGCCCCGGGCAGGCCCTGCGCCTGCTCAGTTGAACAGGTCCGAGGACAGGCAGAAGGTGATCAGCTCCTGGTCGGTTTTGACGCCGAGCTTGCGCATCGCGTTGACCTTCTGGGTGCTGACGGTCTTGCCGCTGCGGTTCAGGCGCCTGGCGATGTCGCCCACGCTCTGGCCGTTGGCGAACAGCCGGATCACCTCGAACTCGCGCGGGGACAGCAGCGAGGCCGAAGAGGCGTCGCCGGCCTCGGGCAGGGCCTCCTCGCGGGGCAGGTCCGGCGAGCGGTACACGCGCTGGGCCAGCAACGCGGACAGGGCCACGTTGAGTTCCTTGAGGTCGCCGCTCTTGCGCACCACGCCGCTGGCGCCGGCCCGGTACATCTCGGCGATGATCGACGGATTGGAGACCATGGTCAGAATCAACACCTGCACATCGGGGAAGTTGCGCAGCAGGTAGGAGATCAGCTTGATGCCATCGCCGAGGGCGTCATCGCCGGGCATGTTGTAGTCGGTGATGACGATGTCCGGTGCCAGCGTCTGCATCAACTCGACCAGCGCCGCCGGGCTCTGCGCCTGGCCGACCACCTCCAGGCGCGAGTCGCCGTCGATGACATCGCGGATGCCGGCCAGCACGATCGGGTGGTCATCGGCAATGACGATCTTGGTCTTCATGCGTGTTCTCGGCACCGGCAGGAGCAAAACTCAGGGAACATCGGTGGCCTCCGGCGGCGAGCGTTCCAGCCGCACCAGCGCCCGTTCCAGTTCAACCAGGAAGGCCTCCGCTGCCGCGCTGCACGCCATTACCGTTGCGCCGGCGGCGATTCTATCTTCGATCACCTGGGCGACGTCGACCAGGCGTTGCGCCGAGACCATCACCAACGCCCCGCGGATGCGATGCAGCATCTGCCGCACCTCGTTGGCCTGGTTGCGTTCAACGGCCGCAGACAGACCCTGCAGGTCGTTGCGCATGGTGGTCAGGAACAGCGCGCGCAGGTGGTCGGAGACGACAAGCGTATCGACCGGCACATCGCGGGGCGGTGGAAGGTCTACCGCGGTCGGGGCGATCGGCCCGGCCAACCCACTGAGCTGGCGGTACAGCGCCTGCAGCGAGATCGGCTTGACCAGGCAACTGTCCATGCCGGCGCTGCGACAGCGCTCGCGCTCTTCCGGTGCGGCATTGGCGGTGGCGCCGATGATCGGCACGCGCACGCCGTCCGCACGCAGCCGGCGGGTGAGGGCATAGCCATCGATGTGCGGCATGTTGACGTCGGTAAGCACCGCGTCGAAGCGCCGTTGTGCCCAGTAGCCCAGTGCTTCGTCGCCATCGCTGGCCACCACCGCATGGCAGCCCAGCTGTTCCAGCTGTTCGCGCAGGATCATCTGGTTGATCGGGTTGTCCTCGGCGACCAGGACGTGCAGCCCGAGTCGACGGAACTGCGGCGCCGCGGTCGGCGCCTGCCGAGGCGCATCGCCCCCCATCGCCATCAGCAGTGCGTCCACCATGGCATCCAGGTTGTGCATGGACACCTCCCAGCGCCCGTCGATCCGCTCGGGATGGTCACCGCCATCGGTCCTGGCCACCACGTGCGGCCCGCTCCAGCCCGGGTCGTGTTCGTCCAGCAGCACGTCCAGCAAGGGGGTATGCGTGCTGAAGTTCTGCGCCGATTCGCTGTGGTAGACCTGTGCGGCGGCGCCACGCTGACGCAGGCGCTCGCACAGGTTGTCGGCCAGTTCGCGCGATGGCGAGCGCACGTAGACCACGTCGTGCCCGTCGAAGCCCGGACGCTGCTCGGCGAGGGCGGGGCTTTCGTCCAGCGGCAGGTCGAAGCTGAAACTGCTGCCCAGCCCGCTGTCGCTGACCACCCGCAGTTCACCGCCCATCAACTCCACCAGGTGCGCGCTGATCGCCAGCCCCAGGCCAGTGCCGCGCATGGCATCGGTGCCCGGATTGGCCTGGTAGAACGGCTCGAACAGCCGCGCCTGGTGTTCCTGCTGGATGCCGATGCCGGTGTCGGCCACCTGCCAGCTCAGCCGCGGCAATGCCCCTGTCGCGTCCACCGCACGCAGGCGCACGACGATACGGCCGGCGTCGGTGAACTTGATCGCGTTGCTGATCAGGTTGTTGAGCACCTGCCGGATGCGCGCGGCATCGCCGATCACCAGTGCTGGCACATTGCCGTCGATGCAGGCATACAGCTGCAGGCGCTTGCGCGTGGCCGAACCGGCATACGAGCGCAGTACTTCCTCGGTCAATCCGGCCGGACAGAACGCGACCGGTTCCAGGACCAGCTGCCCGGCCTCGGCCTTGGATACGTCCAGGATGTCGCTGATCAACTGCATCAGCGTGGAGGAAGAGCGCTGGATGGTGCCCACGTATTCCTGCTGGCGGCTGTCCAGCGGGGTCAGTCCGAGCAGCTCCAGCGTGCCCAGCACACCGTACAGCGGCGTGCGGATTTCATGGCTCATGGTGGCCAGGAACAGACTCTTGGCCCGGTTGGCCTGGTCGGCGGCCACGCGCGCCTGCTCCCGCTCGGCGTCGTGCTGGGCGGTGAGGTCGATGAACAGGCACAGCATCACCGGCTCGCGGCGGTAGCGTGCAGCGGTGACGGTCACCAGGAGGTGGCGTCCGTCGGGCGTGGTGTAGGGCCGCGTGGCCGGGCGCTGGGTCTCCGCGTCGGCCCACGCATCGTCGCGCCAGCCGCCATGCCAGCCGGGTGCGTCGGGCGACTCGCCCAGCCAGTTGCGCGCCAGGGCATTCTCCAGGATCACCTGGCCGTCGCGCTGGCGCAGCAGACACAGACCGATGGGGGCCGCGTCCAGCACGGTGCGGCTGAACGCTTCGCTCTCCAGCAGACGCTCATGATTCTCGCGCAGCGGGACCAGCACCGAGCGCCGATAGCTGCGCAGCACCAGCACGCCCCCGAGCGCCAGCAGCAGCGCGGCGATCACGCTGCCGATCAGCGGCCCGCGGGGATGGCTGAGAAGACGTGCCCAGCGCACCTGGTACACGGCCTGCCAGCCGTCGCTGGTTCGCATGCGGTAGACCACGCCGTCACGGGTGAAGCTGCGCTGCGCGCCGCTGCCCTCCAGGTGTGGGCCGTGCACCGGTCGACCGTTCGGGTCGATGATGGACAACTGGTCGTAGATCGTCTCGCCCAGCAGCTGACGACGGTCGTCCAGGCGCGTCAGGTCCAGCAGGCAGGCGATCGCCGGCATGGCCCGGGCGTCCGTATCGCCCCACGCGCCGATGTCCTGCGGTGCCTGCGCGATCGACAGCAGGCGGTTGTTGCCATCGCCGGGATCGCGCTGGAACCAGCGCACATCGCCACGCTGCAGCGAGACACTGGCTGCCACCGCGTGGATGTAGTGCAGGAGCGCCTGCATCGACGCCGACGCGGGCCGCACCGGATCGATGTCGTCCACCGTGAGCGGCACCAGCAATCCCGCCGTGCCTTCGCCGCTGACCAGCAGGCAGCGCGGCGAGGGGTACAGCGATTCCGCCCAGAACGCGCCATAGAACCCCGAGAATCGCCCGCCCAGCGCCGATGCCGTGGGCGGTGGCGGCGTCTGGTCGTGCAGTACCGAGAACGGGATATAGGCCCGTGCCGGATTGGCGGCCTCCACGCTGCCCGACAGTGGCTGGCCGTGGACGGTTCCCGGTGGACCGCCGGGCAGCGCTGCGCGCTCGTGATCATGGGCGCGCCAGCGCCGCATGAAGCGCTCCTGTTCCTGCAGCGCGCCATCCAGGCGGCGGAAGTGGAACTCGATCTTGTCCTGTTCTTCGCGCAGCAACTGCAGCGTGGTCGACAGCACCAGCCCGGCCTGGATCGTGGCCAGGACGATCACGCCGATCAGCAGCGCATGGACGCGCAGCGAACGGCGGGCGAGCTGGCGGATGGGTGCGGCCTCGGGCATGGAATCCCCTTCTGGTGGTGGCAGCGTAGCGCGGGGGCAGCGCGATGCTGCATGCCCCCGCGATCGTCGACCGCTGCGTCCGGATGCGCAAGGATGCGGGGCCGCGCTGGATGGCGTGGTGAATGCCGGCCGGCAACGGCTCAGCGCGTGGCGCGGGTGTCCGGGTGGCCCAGGTCGGTGTGCCGGTGCGCGGCCTTTTCCTGGTCCAGCAATGCACCAAAGGTTTCGGCGGGAATCGCGCGCGAAATCAGGAACCCCTGGACCTGGTTGCAGCCCAGCCTGCGCAGGGTGGCCAGCTCGGCATCGGTCTCCACCCCCTCGGCGACGATGTTCAGGCCCAGCTTGCTGCCCAGCGCGATCACCGTGGCCAGCGCGCTGTGCAGCGCCGGGTCGCGCGCGCAGCCGCGCACCAGCGCACGGTCGATCTTGACCTCGGTGAAGGGGGTGCTGACCAGGTTGTGCACCGAGCTCAGGCCCTGACCGAAATCGTCCTGGGCCAGCCCGAAGCCCTTCATGCGCAACCGGCAGGCGCCAGCGTAGTAGTCGCTGACGTGGTGGGTGGTGCTGCTTTCCATCAGCTCGAAGCACAGATCGGCAGGAACACCGCCATGCGTGAGGGTCAGCTCCAGCAGTTCATCGGGCAGGCTGCTGCGCTCCAGCAGGTGCGGCGGCAGGTTGATCGACACCGGGATACGGAAGCCCTGTTCGCGCCAACGCGCCTGTGCCTGCACGCTGGCCTTGAGGATATGCCGCAGCAGCGCCGGCTCCAGTCCATGCTGTTGGATCAGCGGCAGGAAGCGACCGGCCTGCAGCGTGCCGTGCTCGGGATGACGCCAGCGCACCAGCGCCTCGGCGGCCACTACCAGGCCCGAGTCCAGCGACTTCTTCGGCTGGAACCAGGCGGTGATCTGGCCCCCGCTGATCGCCTCGCACAGGCGCTCGCGGCTGGCCACGATCGGCGCCTCGGCCGCTGTGCTCGCCGGCGCGGCGTCGGCGCTCGCCAGTTCAAGCTGGGCCAGCAGTTCGCCGACGTCGGCGGGGGCGACGGGCTTGGGCAGGATACCGAGCACGGTGATGCCCAGCGATTCGGCCATGAGGCGTGCCGAGGCCATCATCCGTTGCGACGCCGAACTGACCAGCGCCAGCATCGGCCGATGCTCCTGCGCGGCCAGCGCCTGGATGAACTGGATGCCATCCACGCCCGGCATCATCAGGTCGGTCACGACCAGGTCGTAGCGGCGCCAGTGGCACATCTCCACCGCATGCGCCGCATCACCGCAGGTGTCGGTGGCGATGCCGGGCGCGGCATTGAACATGTTGGCCAGGAAGCCGCGCTGGAACGGCTGGTCTTCCAGGATCAGTACACGGTGGTTGCTCACGTCGGGGCTCCTGCGGTCAATCCGCCCAGCGCATGGCGGAGGGTGCCGATGTCGATCGGCTTCACCAGGTAATCGGTCATGCCGCCGGCCAGGCAGCGCTCGCGTTCTTCGGGGGTGGCATTGGCGGTGGCGCCGATCACCGGCATCGCATGGCCCTGCTGACGCAGGTGCCGGGCCAGCGCGTGGCCGCCCAGGCCGGGCATGTTGATGTCGGTCAGCACCACATCGAACACCTCGGTAGTGCAGCGGGCCAGCGCTTCATGCCCGTCGCAGGCGGTGACCACGCTGCAGCCCAGCGTCTCCAGCTGTTCCTTCAGGATCAGCCGGTTGATCGGGTTGTCCTCGGCCACCAGCACGTGCAGCCCCAGGGACGCGCGCGGGGCACGCGTTGCCAGGGCCGGTGGTGCCTGGTTGCCCTGCTGCAGGCGGAACACCGCATCGGCGATGGCCCGAATGCTGAGCGTGGTGACCGTCAACTGGTCCGGCTGCGTCGGGTCCTCGCAGACCGGGTCGCCGGCATCGGCCAGTGCGACCACCCGCGGGCCGGGCCATTCAATCGGCGTCATGTCGCGCGGATCGCTGTCCACCAGGATCGCGCCCGGCTCCCTGGGCACCGGCAGGTCGGCGTTGTAGCGGCGCGCGCTGGCGCCCCAGCGCTGCAGCCATTGGCACGCGCTGTCGGTGAGCTCGGCCAGGGCGGCGCGCACGTAGACGGGCGGGTGGGGGAGCAGGTGCGGGCCATCGGTACACGCGTCGGCATCGGCCAACACGCCTGCGTCCACGCCCAGCGGCAGGATCACGGTGAAGCTGCTGCCGAGCCCGGGCTCGCTGACCAGGCGCATCTCGCCGTTCATCAGCCGCACCAGATGGTCGCTGATCGACAGCCCCAGTCCGGTGCCGTCGGCGCGACCATGGCCGCTGGCCTGTCGGAAGGGCTCGAACAGCCGCGCATGCTCGGCGGCGGCGATCCCGATGCCGGTATCGGTGACCTGCCAGCTGACCGTGGCGGTGCCGCCTTCGCACGCGAGCAGCTTCACCCGCAGCACGATGCGGCCGCTGTCGGTGAACTTGATCGCGTTGCTGAGCAGGTTGCCCAGTACCTGGCGGATGCGGTCGGCATCGCCGGCCACCTGCGCGGGCAGGCGCGGATCGGTGCAGACCACGATCTGCAGCTGCTTGCGGGCGGCAGCGGCCGCATAGGCGCGCAGCGTGGTTTCGGCCAGGTCCAGCGGCGAAAAGGTGGAACTGGCCAGGGTGAGCTGGCCCGACTCGATCTTGGAGACATCCAGGATGTCGCTGATCAGTTGCAGCAGCACCGACGAGGAGTGCTGGATCGTCTTGAGATACTGCGCCTGGCGTGGATCCAGGGCGGTGTTGCCCAGCAGTTCAAGCGTGCCGAGCACGCCGTACAACGGCGTGCGGATCTCATGGCTCATGGTCGCCACGAACGCGCTCTTGGCCTGGCTGGCCTCGTCGGCGGCCTGCTTGGCCGCCGACAGCGCCGCCTGGATCTGGCGGTGCCGGCTGATGTCGTTGAACACGCACAGCAGCACGTCGTCGCCGTGGTACCGCGTGGATGCGTACAGCACTTGTAATTGACGGCCATCGGCGGTGGTGAAGTCGACCGCGCGGCGGCCGCGCGCAGTGCATTGGGCAAGGTCACCGGTGCGACGCCACGCCCCGGTCCAGTCGCCGGTGCCGGTATCGCGGCCCAGCCAGTCCCGCGCGAGCTGGTTTTCCAGCATCACCCGGGCATCGTGGCAGCGCAGCACGCACATGCCCACCGGCGCCATTTCGATCACCGTGCTGCCAAAATCGACGCTCTCCAGCAGCTGAAGGTGCTGGCGATGGGCCGGCTGGATGAGTTGGCGGTCGATACGTCGGATCAGCAGCCGCAACGCCGCGATCGCGGCAAGGCATACCAGCAGCGACACCGTGATGTGCACGGCCATGTCGCGCAGCAGCAGCGACGAGGGAAGGTGGTAGACAAGCCGCCAGCCGTCCTGGCCGATGCTCTTGACCAGGGCCAGCCCCTTGGGCAGCCCGTGTGCCCAGACGAAGGCGAAGGCATCCGCGTGCTGGCCGCGCAGCCAGGTCATGGGCGGATCGGTGGCCGATGGGCTGGACAGCACCGGCTGTCCGCGCTGGTCCAGCAGCAGGAACTCGCCGATGCCCTTGCCGTTGACCGTGCGTGCCACCGCCGCCGGATCCAGCGCCAACACCAGCCAATGGGCCGGGTCAGGGCCGTCCTCGGCTGCGCGATACAGGTAGACGCCGCCCTCCGGCCGGCGTGAGGGCAGCCAGTACACCTCGGTACCGGGTGCGGCGCGGGCGGCGTGTGTGCGCAGCGCTGGCGCGGTCAGTTCGTCCGGCGGCGGTGTCGCCGGCGTGTGCCGACCCTGCAGCCACTGCCGCGGCGCCTGCGGATCGTCGCTCACGTGGACCAGGCGCGCGCCGAAGTCGGCCAGGGTCTGCTCGGCGCGCGCGGACAGCAGCAGACTGAGCTGCCGGCCGTCGTGGCCCATCCCCAGCGGCAGCCGCCGTATCTCGCTGTCTTCGCCATCATCCGGCCGGGCAGGGGCGGTCGCGGCCCGCGGCGATTCCACCACCGAATCCACCAGGTAGTTCAACAGCGCTTCCCGATGGTCGAAATACACCTGCGCACGGTAGGCGGCAGCGTTCATGTCGCGGCGATGCACCGACACATCCTCGCTCAGCTGTGCCAGCAGGTAGAACCCGGCCGTGCCCAGCAGGCAGAACAGCACGCACAGCGACAACCAGCGCAGCAGCACGTTGGCCGCCACGACCGGGGCGTCAAGGGTGGAACGTCGGGGCAGGAGACGATGCATGCGCGCATGCTAGGAAGCGCGGCTGCCCGGGCACATCAGCCGATCCCTAAAACCGGCGCTGTCGGGATCGCCCCACGGACGCCGTTCAGCTGGATGAAAACGGACGGGCCCGCACAGTGGCGGGCCCGTCCGGTGCTGCGTGCAGAGAGCCGCTTACAGCGCGCTGCCACCAAACTTGTGCGTGTACTGCAGGTTCACCGTCCGGCCCACGGTATCGAACCAGGACACGTCGTAGTACGGGTACGCCGTATACGTCACGTCCTTGGGCGGCATCTTGTTGGCCACGTTCACCACCGACAACGACAGGCGCGAGTGGTCGTCGAACCGGTACTGCAGCGACACGTTGTAGCGGTACGTGGCGCCGATCCAGGGGCTGTCGCCGCTGTCCGGGTCGAAGCTCTGGTCGTAGCTGTCGTAGGTCGGCAGCCTGCCCAGCCGCGAGCCGTACACGGTGGCCGACCAGGCCTCCTTCTCCCAGGTGATGCTCGCACTGGTCTTGGTGCGCGGGATGTCGAAGCCGCTGTTGACCGCGAACTGGTCTTCGACCACATCGCCCTCGAACTGCTGGAAGTCGTGCGTCTTCACCCAGGTGTAGTTGCCACTCAGGATGAAGTCGCCAACCCCGGTGCTCAGCCGGTAACGCAGGCCCACATCGATGCCACGGGTGGTCTCGCGCGCGATGTTGATCGGGTTGACGTGCACCCCGTACAGGCGGCCATCGCTGGTGCGGCTGACGCGGCTCATCGCATCGACACAGGTCGGCGAGTTGGCATCGGCGTTGCCCAGCCGGCACGCCGCTTCATCGCGCAGGATGGTGCCCACGTCCATGTCCTGCACCTGGTCGCGCATGTCGATGTCGAACCAGTCCACCGACAGGTCCAGCCCGATCGCCGGCGACCAGACGAAGCCGGCACTCCAGGACGTGCTGGTCTCCGGATCGAGCTTGCGGTTGCCTTCGCGCGTGCGGATCAGGTTTTCCTCGTAATCCGAGCAGTCCTCGGCCTGGTCCAGCTGGCAGGTGTAGTAGTCGTTGTTGCTGGTCTCGTCGTTGCCCGGGCCGGCATACACATAGTGCAGGTCCGGCGCGCGGAACGCGGTGCCGTAGGAGCCGCGTACCAGCAGGGTGTCGATCGGGCGCCATTCGATGCCGCCGCTCCAGGTCGCCTTGCCGATGCTGTTGCCCGAATAGCGGTACTGGTCGTAGCGACCGGCCACGCTCACGTTGAGGGTGTCGTGCAGCGGCAGGCGCAGTTCGGCGGCTGTGGCCCAGCGGTTGCGGCTGCCGTGGCCGTCCGAATCCTTCCAGCTGTAGTAGTAGTACTCGGTCGCCAGCGGATCGGGATTGAGCGCATAGGACTGGTTGCCGAACTCGGCAGTGGCGGCGAAGCCGGCCTTGCCGCCGGGCAGCGAGAACAGCTCGCCGTTGGTCAGGGTCAGCGCGGCGGTATCGGTGCGCGACTTCGGGGTGTAGGTGGTCTTCGCGGCGATCGCATCGTATTCGCTGCGGCTCAGCGGCCGGTACAGGCGCGCCGGGTCGGCATTGAAGACCGGGAACACGTTGTCGTCGTCATCGGTGTACTCGCCCAGCTGCTCGCCCAGGAACAGCGCGTTGGCCTTGGCGGCGATGATCTGCGGCCAGCGGATCGACGACTGGTACTGCGAGTGGCTCAGCGACGCCTCGTAGTCCCAGTTCGCGTCCAGGCTGCCCTTGAAGCCGGTGGTGACGCTGAAGGTCTTCTGCGTGCTGCGGATCATGCCGTTGCGCAGCCCGCCCATCTCTTCCGGCGAGAACTGGCGCTGCCAGAACTCCACCTGGTCGGTGGCCTGGTTGTAGAAATAGCCGTCCTCGTTGCCGTCGGCGGCCATCCGGCCCCACTGGGTCACATCGCGCATCAGCGCGATGTCGTGGTAGCCCATCTGCACATCGGCGAACCAGCTGGCGCCGTTGTCGAAGGCATAGTTCAGGGAGGCGTAGCCGTTCACGCCACGGCGCTTGCTGAGGATCGTGCCGTAGCCGATCGACGTGTCGCTGCCGCAGTAGAAGCCGTAGCGCGCGCGCTCGGCATAGCCGGTGCTGCCGCGGTTCTGGCCGGCCAGCGCGTCGCAGGTGGCCTGGCCCGGGTCGAGGTAGTCGTCGTTGTAGTCGGTGCGCAGGTAGGCGCGCCGCGCCGCGCGGGCGCTCTCGGTCGGTGCGTCCAGGGTGGAGTCCTGCTGGCCGCGCTCATACGCCCACAGCGGGGTCTGCGACTGCAGTTCCAGGCTGTACACCGCGCTGAAGCGGCCGGCGTCGAAGCCACTGGCCAGGCTGATATCGAAGGAATCGGCGCCGCCTTCGGTGGCCGTGCCCATGCGCACGTCCACCGTGGTGCCATCGACATGCTTCTTCAGGATGAAGTTGACCACGCCGGCGATCGCATCCGAGCCATAGATCGCCGAGGCGCTGCCGGTCAGCACTTCGATCCGCTCGATCATCCCGATCGGGATGTTGGAGACATCGGTGAAGTTGCTGCGGCCCTGGAACGGCATCGGGAAGTCGGCGATGCGGCGGCCGTTGACCAGCACCAGGGTGTGGTTCGGGCCCAGCCCGCGCAGGTCCACCTGCTGCGCACCCGGGGAGAAGTCGGCGCCGCTGGAGGACTGCTGGCTCTGGGTCTCACCGCCGTTCTGGGTCATCGAGCGCAACACGTCCGGCACGCTGGTGAAGCCGCTGGCCTGGATCTGCTCGGCGGTGATCACCGTGACCGGGGCCGGGCCTTCCACCTGCGCGCGCGGAATCCGCGAGCCGGTGACCTGCACCGTGTCCAGCTGCTGCACTCCGGAAACGGCCGGAGACTGTGCGCCTGCGGTCGCGGCCACACCCATCAACGCCAGCTGGATCGACCACGCCATCGCCTGTTTACGCATGAGAATTCTCGAGAAGAAAGAGTCGGCCTCGAGGGAGGCCCGTCCCCCATTCACATTTCGCGAATGGACGGCGCGCATTTAACGCCTTTTTTACGGGGTTGACCACTGCCATGTTCTCTGGCAAAGAGTGAAAGCGGTTCCACCCCGATTTCATTCAGGGAGATCTACGTGCACAAGGCTTTCCGCCGGTTCGGCCGGACCCTCGGCCTGCTGCTCACCGCCGCGCTGCTGCCCGTCCACGCCCAGTCCCTGCAGGACCCCGGCTTCCGCTATTACGAGGTCGGCGACCTGGACGCCGCGCCGGCCCTGCACACCGAGCCGGCGATGATGCTGATGGGCGGTGGCGAGTGGGTGCCCGCCGCCTTCCAGTGGTGGCTGCAGCGCGCCGGGCATGGCCGCGTGGTGATCCTGCGCGCCTCCGGTGCCGACGACCTGCAGGATCGCCTGTACCGCGATATCGGCGGGGCCGCGTCGGTGCAGACCCTGGTGTTCGACAGTCGCCGCGCCGCCGAGGACCCGGCGGTGCTGCGGGTGGTGGCCGCGGCCGATGCGATCTTCATCGCCGGTGGCGACCAGTCCCGCTACATCCGCTTCTGGAAAGGCACCGCGCTCAACGACGCGCTCAACGCGCACGTGCGCGCCGGCCGGCCGATCGCGGGCACCAGCGCCGGCCTGGCCATCCTGGGCGGTTACAGCTACGGCGCCCTGGACGGTGGCAGCGTCACCTCCGAACGCGCGCTGCGCGACCCGATGGGCAGCGCGGTCACCCTGGACAACGATTTCCTGGCCATGCCCTACCTGGCCAACGTCATCACCGATACCCACTTCGGCAAGCGCGATCGGCTGGGCCGGCTGATCGTGTTCGTCGCCCGCGCCGCCCAGCAGGCCGGCCGCGTGGACATGGTCGGCATCGGCGTGGACGAGGACACCGCGCTATGCGTGGAGGCCGATGGCCGCGGGCGCGTGCTCAGCAATGACGAGGGCTACGCCTGGCTGGTCATGCCGCGGCACACCGCCGAGCGCCTGCGTGACGGCGAGCCACTGGACTTCCACGCGATCCCGGTCACCGGGGTCGGCAGCGGCAGCCTGCTGCACCTGGACGGGTTCCGCGTAGAGGATGCCGCGTTCCGGATGACCGCCGATATCCGCGAGGGGGGCCTGGAACTGGCGCCAGGCCCGTAGGTCCACGCCGGGCGTGGAGGCGTCTGGCGTGGCGCGGAGCCAGCGTCATGGGGGTGTCCTGGGAGCGGCGCAGGGGGTCTGGCCGCGCATGCCATGATGGCGCCCTGTCCCCGACGCGGTGCCTGCCCATGTCACGTCCTGCTGGTGTGTTGTTGACGTTGTGCCTGTCCATGCCGTTGCTGGCTGCCGGCGCCGAACCGGTCCTGGTCCTGCACGGCGGGGCGGGCGTGGAGCGCAAGGATCTGTCCCCGGCCGAAGAAACGGCCGCGCGCGCCGCCCTGCGCCAGGCGCTGCTCAGCGGCCACCGGGCGCTGGCCGCCGGCAAGCCGGCGCTGGAGGCGGTGACCGCCGCGATCACCGTGCTGGAGGACGATCCCACCTTCAACGCCGGCAAGGGTGCCGTGTTCACCCACGACGGGCGCAACGAGCTCGATGCCTCCCTGATGGATGGCGCCAGCCTGAAGGCCGGTGCGGTGGCCGGCGTGCAGCGCGTGCGCAATCCGATCCTGCTGGCCGAGGCGGTCATGCAGCATTCGCCGCACGTGATGATGGTGGGACAGGGCGCGGAGGCGTTTGCCGCGACCCAGGGCATTTCCCTGGTCGATCCGTCCTACTTCCGCACCGAGAAGCGCTGGCGGCAGTTGCAGCGCGCATTGAAGGAGGAGGCCGCTGGCCAGGCCCATGCGGACCTGGAGACCGCGCGGCACTTCGGCACGGTCGGTGCCGTCGCCCTGGACGCGCAGGGCCATCTCGCCGCCGGCACCTCCACCGGTGGCATGACCAACAAGCGCTACGGCCGGGTCGGCGATTCTCCCATCATCGGCGCCGGCACCTATGCCAACGCCACCTGTGCGGTGTCGGGCACCGGCTGGGGCGAGTACTACATCCGCACCGCAGCGGCGTACGACATCTGCGCGCGCATGCAGTACCTCAAGCAGGGCCCGGTCGAAGCCGGCCGCGCCGTGATCAACGAGCGCATTCCCGCCCTTGGCGGCGATGGCGGGGCGATCGTGCTCTCCGCCGATGGCCGCGCCGCGACGCCGTTCAACACGCAGGGCATGTATCGCGGCTGGATCGGCGCCGATGGCGTGCCTCACGTGGCGATCTTCGCCGACGAGCCGCTGCCGCTTCCTGGCCAATAGCCTGCGCCCACAAGGCAAATTGCGATTCGCGTGAAAAAGTTGAAAAAGAGTGTTGACAGAACCCGTCTTCA
Source organism: Stenotrophomonas sp. Steno-Z1 (assembly GCF_056393175.1). Lineage (NCBI taxonomy): Bacteria > Pseudomonadati > Pseudomonadota > Gammaproteobacteria > Lysobacterales > Lysobacteraceae > Stenotrophomonas > Stenotrophomonas sp. Steno-Z1. Next base: position 46,450 of record NZ_JBWJPB010000013.1, read on the forward strand.
CCCCCAAAATTCACGGCTCTTCCACCCCACACCGAAAACGCTTCGGCGCCACGGGACAGGGTGGTAAGGAGGGATACCCAAGCGGCCAACGGGGGCAGACTGTAAATCTGCTGGCTTACGCCTTCGGTGGTTCGAATCCACCTCCCTCCACCAGTTTCATGTTGTGGCAAGAGCTTCCGATGCGGGAGTAGTTCAATGGTAGAACCTCAGCCTTCCAAGCTGATGGTGCGGGTTCGATCCCCGTCTCCCGCTCCATTGAATGAGTTTGAATATATTCAAATTCGTGCCATAATTCAAAACTCGCTCACGTAGCTCAGTCGGTAGAGCACCTCCTTGGTAAGGAGGAGGTCGAAGGTTCGATTCCTTTCGTGAGCACCATCTAAGTGCCACCATTCAGACGATTTCGAGATAAGCAGCCATGGCCAAGGGTAAGTTCGAGCGCACCAAGCCGCACGTCAACGTCGGCACCATCGGTCACGTCGACCACGGCAAGACCACGCTGACCGCCGCACTGACCAAGATCGGTGCTGAGCGCTTCGGTGGCGAG
>NZ_JBWJPB010000014.1:0-35916 GCF_056393175.1 Stenotrophomonas sp. Steno-Z1
CCCACCTTGGCCTGGCTGCAATCATTGGCCGGGCACACGCCGTTGATCCAGATCTGCCCGTTGCCCAGCATCACCCCCTGCCCGTTGACGAACACGCCCTCGAACGTCTGCGCGGCGATGGTCTTGGCGATATCGGCGGTGATGATGCGGTCGTACTCGCGCTCGAAGGTGGCGGCATCGGCCACCTTGCGCTTCTTGCCGCCCACGTTGACGTTCACCGGATACAGCGCCAGCGCGGCGACGGCCTTGGCATCATGCGCAGCCACGCCCTTCTTCAGGGCCGTGAACACCGCTTCGTAACGGGGCGCATCGCCGAGCAGGCGCTCGATGCGCTGGCGTACATCGCCATCGGTGTCGGCATCGATGTCCCCCGCAGCGGCCGCCGCTGATGCGGGCTCCGTCGCTGGCAGGGGGTCGGTCGCGGCCGGCGGCGCCGTGGCGTCTACCGCATCGGGGGACAGGCCAGCGACCGGGGCATCCTCGCTGGGCGTGGCCGTGGCGGCTGGCGGCGAGGTGGCCGGGGCAGCCCCGTCAGCCGCCGGCGGTGCCGGCTGCGAACATGCCGCCAGCAACAGGGTAGGTAGCAGGATTCGGATCACACGCATGCTCGGCTCCATCGGTTTCGCAAGGACGCCAGCGTACCCGCCCCCCTGTCAGCCGCCAATGACGGCCACCGGGTAGCGCCGACCGTTGGTCGGCTGCGTTCATCGAAGGGGGGACTGGAACGTGGGCGGTGGCGCGTAAGAGCAGCCGACCAACGGTCGGCTCTACGTTGACGGCTACCGCGTAGAGCCGACCGTTGGTCGGCTGCGTTCATCGAGGGCGGATTGGAACGTGGGCGGTGGCGCGTAAAGGCAGCCGACCAACGGTCGGCTCTACGGTTGACGGCCGCCGCGTAGAGCCGACCGTTGGTCGGCTGCGTTCATCGAGGGGGGACTTCAACGTGGGCGGTGGCACGTAAGAGCAGCCGACCAACGGTCGGCTCTACGATTGACGGCCACCGCGTAGAGCCGACCGTTGGTCGGCTGCGTTCATCCAGGGCGGACTGGAGTGTGGGCGGTGGCACGTAAGAGCAGCCGACCAACGGTCGGCTCTACGGGGCCGCCGCCGTGCTTTCAGCCGGCCAGCAGCTCGAAGATCACCGGCTCGCCGCTCGCCGACGACGCGCACACCCACAGCTCGAACTGGCCGGGCTCGGCGCGGAACACGCCATCGCGGCCGGTGAAGCCCAGCGCGTGGCGGTCCAGGGTGAATACCACCTGGGTGCTCTGGCCCGGCTGCAGCGCTACCTTGCGGAAGTCCTTCAGCTCGCGCACCGGCCGCACGCGGCTGGCCACGCGGTCGTGGATGTACAGCTGCACCACTTCCTCGCCCGCCACCGCACCGGTATTGGTCAGCGTGGTGCTGATGGTCAGGCTGTCGTCCCAGCCCAGGGTCTGGCTGCTCAGCTGCGGCACGCCATAGCCGAAGGTGGTGTAGCCCACGCCATGGCCGAACGGGTACAGCGCCTCGTTCGGGATCTCGCGCCAGCGCGCCTTGAACTCGGACATCGTCGGCAACTCCGGGCGACCGGTGCGCGGGTGGTTGTAGAAGAACGGCTGCTGGCCCGACACCTGCGGGAAGCTCACCGGCAGGCGCCCGGACGGGTTGTAATCGCCGAACAGCACATCGGCCACCGCGTGGCCGGTCTGGGTGCCCAGGTACCAGGTGATCGCCACGGCGTGCGCGTTGCGCACCGCGCCCTGCAGCGCCAGCGCGCGGCCATTGCGCAGCAGCACCACCAGCGGCTTGCCGGTCATCGCCACCGCTTCGGCCAGCGCCTGCTGCGCCGCCGGCAGGGTGATTTCCACGCGCGACTGCGCTTCGCCGCTGTAACGCTGCGGCTCGCCCAGCGCCAGCACCACCACGTCGGCGCGCAGCGCGGCGGCCACGGCCTGCTCGATGCCATCCTGCACGGCCGCTTCGAGGTCGCAGCCGGGCACGATTTCCAACAGCGCCTCATCGCCGATCGCCGCGCGCACGCCGGTTTCCAGGCTCACGTAGCGCGCCTTGTCGCCGAACAGCGTCCAGCAGCCCTCGATGTTCTCGCGGTCCTGCACGAACGGGCCGATCAACGCGATCTTCTGGCCGGTCTTCTTCAGCGGCAGCACCGCGTCGGTGTTCTTGAGCAGCACGATCGAGCGACGCGCGGCATCGCGCGAGAGTGCGTCGTGCGCGGCGATATGCGCGGTCGACGCTTCGCGGTCCAAGTCCAGCGAGCGGTAGGGGTCGTCGAACAGGCCGATGGCGTCCTTCAGGCGCAGGATGCGGCGCACCGATTCATCCAGCGTGGCCATCGGCACCTCGCCGCTTTCGATCAGGCCCGGCAGGTGCTCGGCATAGAAGCCGCTCTGCATGCTCAGGTCCAGGCCGGCGGTGAAGGCCTTGGCGGTGGCATCGCGGTCGTCGGCGGCATAGCCATGCGCGACCAGCTCCATGTCGGCGGTGTAGTCGGAGATCACCACGCCCGGGAACTTCCACTCACCGCGCAGGATGTCGGTGAGCAGTTCGGCGTTGGCGCTGGCCGGTACGCCGTTGATGTCGTTGAAGGAGGACATCACCGTCAGTGCGCCGGCGTCGAAGGCGGCCTGGAACGGCGGCAGGTGCACGTCGCGCAGGGTCTGCGGCGAGATGTCGACCATATTGTATTCCATGCCGGCCATCACCGCGCCGTAGGCGGCGAAGTGCTTGGGCGTGGCCAGCAGCGCATCGGCGGCGCGCAGGTCCGGGCCCTGGAAGCCGCGCACGCGGGCGGCGGCAAAGCGGCAGCCCAGCACCACGTCTTCACCGGCGCCCTCGGCACCACGGCCCCAGCGCTGGTCGCGGGCGATGTCCACCGCCGGCGCGTAGGTCCAGTGCAGACCGGCAGCAGTGGCTTCCACCGCGGTGGCGCGGGCGGTGCGCTCGGCCAGGTCCGGCTCGAAGCTGGCCGCTTCGCCCAGCGGGATCGGGAACACGGTGCGCATGCCGTGGATGACATCGGCGGCCAGGATCACCGGAATGCCCAGGCGGCTTTCTTCCAGCGCGACCTGCTGGATGCGGCGACCGGCTTCCACGCCCACGCCGTTGAACAGCGACCCCACCTTGCCCTCGCGCACCTGCTGCAGCACCTGGTCGGCGTTGAGCACGTTGGCTTCCGGATTCACGTCCGGGGCGAACGGCCGGACCATGTCGGCGAACACACCCAGCTGGCCGACTTTTTCTTCGACGGTCATCTGGGCAATGAGGGTTTCGATACGATCGGCGGCCACCGGCTGTCCTTATGAAAACGTTTACAAGGCCGGGATTCTAGCGTTCCCGGACCCGTTGTGAATGATTTTGGCGTTCATTTTTCTTCCCGCGGGGGAAGCGCCCGTCGCCGCGAGCACCGCGACGCTGGCTCAGGAGCTTACTCTGCGGCGGCCAAGCGCTGCTGCCCCGCCATCAACATGGCATCGCTGGAGGCCTGGAACACGCGCAGCCCAAAGGCCGGCAGGATCGCCAGCAGGTGGTCGAACACGTCCGACTGCACGCCTTCGTACTCACCCCAGGCGGTGCTGCGGGTGAAGCAGTAGATCTCCAGCGGCAGGCCTTCGGTGGTCGGCTGCAGTTGCCGTACCAGCAAGGTCATGTCCGTATGGATGCCCGGGTGCTGCTGCAAGTAGCGCTCCACATAGGCGCGGAAGGTACCCAGGTTGGTGACCCGGCGCGCGTTGACCGCCGCCATGCCCTTGGCCTGCAGCCCGGCATTCCACTGCTGCAGCTCGGCCTGCTTGTCGCGCAGGTAGTCGCCCAGCACCGCGAACTGCTCCAGCTGCGCCAGCATCGGCGCCTCCACGAACCCCACGCTGTGCTGGTCCAGGTACAGCGCGCGCTTGATCCGGCGCCCGCCCGCCTCCTGCATGCCGCGCCAGTTCTTGAACGACTCGGTGACCAGCTTCTTGGTCGGAATGGTGGTGATGGTCTTGTCGAAGTTCTGCACGGTGATGGTGTGCAGGGCGATATCGATCACATCGCCATCGGCGTTCTGGCTGGGCATCTCGATCCAGTCGCCCAGCCGCACCCGGCCATCGCCGCTGATCTGCACGCTGGCCACCAGCGACAGGATGGTGTCCTGGAAGATCAGCATCAGCACCGCGGTGGCCGCGCCCAGGCCGGTCACCAGGTAACGCAGGTCCACGCCGGCCAGGGTGGCGACGATCGACAGCCCGGCGATGACGAAGATGACGATCTTGGCCACCTGCAGGTAGCCCTTGATCGGCTTGTTGCGTGCGTCGGGGCGGCGCTCGTAGATGTCGTTGGCCGCATCCAGCGCGTGCGAGATCGCCAGCGTCACGGTCAGGATCGCCCAGGCCTGGCAGGCCCCGATGACGAAGGCCACCAGCGGCGGCGGCAGGTCGGGCACCACGGTGATGCCGGCGGCGATGACCTGGCTGGGCACCACGTTGGACAACCGCGACACCACCCGCATCACGTTGCTGCCGCGCCCGCCGTGGGCGGCGCCGCCGGGCAGGCGATTGATCAACCCGCGCAGGCCGCGCAGCAGGATTTTCTTGGTGACGAAATTGGCCAGCCACGCCGCCAGCGCCAGCAGGCACAGCACCGCGCCCGTATAGGCCCACGGCCAGGGTTCCAGCGCGCGCTGCAGGTCGTCCAGCCAACGTACCGCCACTACTGCATTCAACATCGTGTATCGATCTCCGTTTGGGGGCTGTCAGGGGTGTGCCGGGGACGGCGCGCTGCGCTCGATGATCACGCCCACCGCGCGCGCACCGCGCACCGCACCGGGCTTGCTCAGCTTGAGCCGCAGCCACTCCACCTTGAATTCACGCAGCACGATCTCGGCGATGCGCTCGGCCAGGGTTTCAACCAGGCCGAAATCGGACTCGCGCACGAACTGCTCGATGCGCTTGCTCACCGCCTTGTAGTTGAGCGTATCGGCGATGTCGTCGCTGGCAGCCGGGCGGCGATTGTCGAAGCCCATTTCCAGGTCGAAACGCAGGGTCTGGCGGATCCGCCGTTCCCAGTCGTAGATGCCGATCAGGGCATCGATCTCGAGCCCTTCGATGAATACCTTGTCCATAGCCATGCCACGTGGAAGATGCCGGACATGGTAACGGCCCGGCCCGGAACGTGCCGGGAACCAGGGGCAGGCGCCCTGGTGCAGCGCCCGAGGCGGAAAAGACAAAGGGCCCCTTTCGGGACCCTTTGCTTACCTCTTGTCCCCGGGGGGAGATGGGATTCCCATCCGCGAGTCCCGGTGGCGCGCAGGCGGAAAATTACGGGGCCGACCCGGCCGCGTCAACCATTGTTGACGCAAAACGGGACGGGGCGCGTGGTTTGCGACGCCTCAATTGAACGCGGCAATCGAATGAGGAAAAACGGTAATCAGAACAATCACGCAACGGCCGGATTCCCGATGCCCGGCATCCAGCCACGCTCGTAGCCTCGATCGTCTCCAGGGACCAGGGATGCGATGACCATGCAGATCGAAGATGCCGTGAAGCGGGCGCTGTCAGCCGACCGGATGGGCACGTACGAGAACGCTGTGGCCCGCCTCGATACCCGTAGTAGCCCGCTTGAACTGTATCTGTGGAATGCCCGTATTTCCGCCGCCTTCCTGGTGCCGCTGCATATCGGCGAAGTGGTCATCCGCAACGCGGTTTCAGATGCACTGACCCGGATTCACGGGCCACGATGGCCGTGGGTGCAGGGCTTCGCCGACAGCCTGCCCAGTCCAAGCAGCGGCTACAACCCACGCCGTGAACTGCAACGCGCGACCACACGCTGCAGTCACGGCACCGCGCAGGTTGTCTCCACGCTCAGCTTCGTGTTTTGGCAGAAGATGTTCACGCAACGCTTCGATGTCCGGGTGTGGTCACGATGCATGGGGACCGTACTTCCCGGCGCCAGCGAGGCTGCGCCCCGGCATGTCACCCGCGCCCGCATACACAATGATCTGGAGCAGATCCGGCGGCTGCGCAACCGTATCGCCCACCATGAACCCATCTTTGCGCGTGCCTTGGACGAGGATTTCGCCGCCATCCAGCGGCTGGTGGCGCTGCGCTGTACACGCACCGCCGATTGGATGGCCGGGCATGAGGCCGTCACCCCGCTCCTCCGCAATCGCCCGCCGTGACCGGCGGAGTACTCACACCGCCGGCAGCGTCGCCATATCCCAGCGCGGGGTGACCTGCACCTGCGGCGGGGTGTGCTGGCCGGCCTCCAGGCGCAGCGCGCCGGCGAAGGCGATCATCGCGCCGTTGTCGGTGCACAGCGACGGGCGCGGGAAGCAGGCGCGGCCGCCGCGGCGGGCGGCCATCTGCTGCAGCTTGGCGCGCAGGCGCTTGTTGGCGCCCACGCCGCCGGCCACCACGATCACATCGGTGCCGGCCGCATCCAGCGCGCGCTCGCACTTGATCGCCAGGGTATCGACCACCGCGTCTTCAAAGCCACGGGCGATGTCGGCCCGGGTCTGCTCGCTCTGGTCGCTATCGCGCCAGGCCAGCAGCACCTGGGTCTTCAGGCCGGAGAAGCTGAAATCCAGCCCCGGGCGGTCGGTCATGGGGCGGGTGAACTTGAATCGCCCCGGGGTGCCGCGCTCGGCCAGCGCAGCCAACTGCGGCCCGCCCGGGTACGGCAGGCCCATCAGCTTGGCGGTCTTGTCGAAGGCCTCGCCCGCCGCGTCGTCCAGGGTCTCGCCAAGCAGGCGGTACTGGCCGATCCGGTCCACGGCCACCAGTTGGGTGTGACCGCCAGACACCAGCAGGGCGACGAACGGTGCCTGCGGCGGGTCGTCTTCCATCAGCGGGGCCAGCAGGTGCCCCTCCATATGATGTACGCCGACCGCCGGCACCTCCAGCGCCCAGGCCAGCGAACGGGCCACGCCCGCGCCCACCAGCAACGCCCCGACCAGGCCGGGGCCGGCCGTGTAGGCCACCCCGTCGATGTCGGCCACGTCCATCCCGGCCTCGGCCAGGGTCTGCCGGATCAGCGGCAGCAGCTTGCGCACGTGGTCGCGGCTGGCCAGTTCAGGCACCACCCCGCCGTACTCGGCGTGAAGGGCGATCTGGCTGTAGACCGCATGGGCGCGCAGGGCGTCCGGGCCGGCCAGGGCGGTGTCGTACACCGCCACGCCGGTCTCATCGCAGGAAGATTCGATACCAAGGACTCGCATACCGGGTATTATGGACCGCTGAGGCCCCGGCAGCGTTACCGCCAGCCCACCCGACACCACCTGTGGCCAAGAAGTTCGCCGGGGTGGGTTGCAACTTCTTTTGTCGCCGCTATAATGTGCGGCTCTCACCGGGCGTGACCCGGTTCTACTGTGTCCCGGAGATTCCATGCCCAGCGTTAAAGTCCGCGAGAACGAGCCCTTCGAGTTTGCGCTCCGTCGCTTCAAGCGCACCTGCGAAAAGGCCGGCGTGCTGGCCGAAACCCGCAAGCGCGAGTTCTACGAAAAGCCGACCCAGGAGCGCAAGCGTAAGGCTGCTGCTGCTGTGAAGCGTCAGCTGCGTCGCTCCTCGCGCGACGTCACCAAGCGTCAGCGCCTGTACTGATCTACGCAACTTCGATGCGGCAGGCCCTGTGTCTGTCGCGGCGGAGCCGAAGCCGGAACGCGCGAGCGTTACCGGCTTTTTGCGTTCCAGTCGTTCTGGCGTCCGTCCCGCACTTTTGACCGATACGAGGTGTTCCATGAGCCTGAAACAGCAGCTCACCGATGACATGAAGGCGGCCATGAAGGCCGGCGAGAAGCACCGCCTGGGCGTGATCCGCCTGATGCTGGCCGATATCAAGCGCAAGGAAGTGGACGAGCGCATCGAGCTGGACGACGCCGCCGTACTGGCCGTGCTGGAAAAGATGGTCAAGCAGCGCAAGGATTCGGTCAGCCAGTTCGAAGCGGCCAACCGCGAAGACCTGGCGGTCATCGAGCGCGAGGAAATCCTGGTCATCGACCAGTACCTGCCGACCAAGCTGGGCGAAGCCGAGATCGTGGCCGCCATCCAGGCCGCCATCGCCGAAACCGGCGCAGCCAGCCCCGCCGACATCGGCAAGCTGATGGGTGCACTCAAGCCCAAGCTTGCCGGCCAGGCCGACATGGGCCTGGTATCCAAGCTGGTCAAGCAGCAACTGGCCGGGTGATCGGCGCCGGGTAGCGACCCACGGTCGCTACCTGCCCGGCCGGATGCGCCAACATCCGGCACCGCCGGCATTGCGGCAGGCACCGTGCGTGGGTGGTGGTGCATCGACGCACGCCCCGCTTCACCCCGCCTTCGACCCACGCCTGCAAAAATCGGTGGCATGTCTTCACTGCCGCCCGCCCCCGCTCCCGACGCCGCTCCCACGCCCGCCCACGCCGGCGTGCCGCAACGCCTGCACAAGTACGTCGACCGGCTGCAACGCAGCTTCCCGATGGCCGTGGGCAAGCGCTTCGTCGATATCGACGTGCTCACCCAGGCCGCCTCGGTCTCCTTCTACGCCCTGCTCTCGATGGCGCCGTTGCTGGTGCTGCTGCTGTGGCTGACGGCCTCGCTGTACCCGCCCGCGCAGCAGGCCCTGATCACGCAGATCAACGACGTGGCCGGCAGCAGTGCCGCCACCGTCGCCGACACCGTGCTCAAGAACGCCGACAACCAGCCCGATGTGGGTTCGCTGGCCGGCGTGTGGAGCACCCTGTTGTTGTTCATCGGCGCCACGGCGGTGTTTGCCCAGTTGCAGAACGCGCTGAACCTGATCTTCAACACCAGTGGCGAGCGCCTCGACGGCCTCGTGGCCTGGCTGCGCAAGCGCGTGTTCTCGTTCGGCGTGGTGCTGGCGCTGGGCTTCCTGCTGATCCTGTCGATGACCGCCACCACCATGCTGCAGGTCGCCTTCGCACAGCTGCCCTCGGTGCTGCCGGCGGTGGGCTACCTGACCAGCCTGGCGCTGTATACGGTGGGCTTCGCCTTCCTCTACCACTACCTGCCCGACCGCCGCGTCGCGTGGCGCCAGGCGTTCATCGGCGGGGCGATCACCTCGGCGTTGTTCGCGCTGGGCCGCTACGCCATCGGCCTGTACATCGCCACCGTCGCCCCGGGCAGCGCGTACGGCTCGATGGGCGCGCTGGTGATCTCGCTGGTGTGGATCTACTACGCCACCGTGGTGTTCTTCGTGGGCGCGCTGATGACGGCAGTGATCGACGAGCGCCTGCGCGCGCGTCACCACCTGGCCGTGGCCGGGATCCCCGAGCCGAAACCGGGCGAAGCGACCGGCAGCTAGTAGACTAGTCCGACCCCCGCTTCCGCGCGTGGCCGTCGCCGGCCATGCCCCTGCCTGCTGCCCATGGCCCGTATCCCCGACGCATTCATCGACGACCTGCTGGCCCGCTCCGACATCGTCGAGGTGGTGGGCAGCCGCGTGCCGTTGAAGCGCCAGGGCAAGGAGTACGCCGCGCGCTGCCCGTTCCATGACGAGCGCTCGGCCTCGTTCACGGTCTCGCCCACCAAGCAGTTCTACCACTGCTTCGGCTGCGGCGCGCATGGCACCGCGATCAGCTTCCTGATGAATTACGACCGCCTCGAGTTCCTCGACGCGGTCGACGAACTGGCCAAGCGCGTGGGCATGGAAGTGCCGCGCGACACCCAGCCGCGCACCGCCCAGCAGCAGGACGACAGCCGCGAGCTGTACTCGGCGCTGGATGCGGCCACGCGCTTTTTCCAGAAGTCGCTGGAAGGCAGCGACAAGGCCCGCGCCTACCTCGACCAGCGTGGCGTGGACGAAGAAAACCGTACCCGCTTTGCGATCGGCTACGCGCCTGACGGCTACAGCGCACTGAAGGATGCGCTGGGCAAGGACGAGCGGCGCATGAAGCTGCTGGACCGCGCCGGGCTGTTTTCCAAGAACGATCGCGGCCACGTCTACGACAAGTTCCGCGACCGGGTGATGTTCCCGATCTTCGACCGCCGCGGCCGGGTGATCGCCTACGGCGGCCGGGTCATGGAGAAGGATGACGGCCCCAAGTACCTCAACTCGCCCGAGACCGCGCTGTTCCACAAGGGCCGCGAACTGTACGGCCTGTGGCAGGTGCGCCAGGCCAACCAGAAGATCGAGCGGCTGATCGTGGTCGAAGGCTACATGGACGTGGTCTCGCTGTTCCAGTACGGGGTCACCCAGGCGGTGGCCACGCTGGGCACGGCCACCACGCCGGACCACGCCGAGCTGCTGTTCCGCAATGCGCCGGACGTGTTCTTCTGCTTCGACGGTGACGCCGCTGGCCGCCGTGCAGGCTGGCGCGCGCTGGAGTCGGTGCTGCCGCGCATGAAGGACGGCCGCCAGGCGTTCTTCCTGTTCCTGCCCGATGGCGAAGACCCCGACACCATCGTGCGCAAGGAGGGCCGCGAGGCCTTCGATGCGCGCCTGCAGCAGGCCACCCCGCTGTCGCAGTTCTTCTTCGACGAGCTCACCCGCGAGGTCAACATGGCCACGCTGGATGGCAAGGCGCGGCTGGCCGAGCGGGCCAAGCCGATGCTGGCGCAGATCCCCGATGGCGCCTTTGGCGACCTGATGAAGCAACAGCTGACCACGCTGACCGGGCTGGGTGCCAAGCCCAGCGCCGCTGCACAGCCCTCGCGCCCGCCCTCGCGCGCGGTCGCGCCCACCCAGCGGCGCAGCCTGGTGCGCGCGGCGATCGCGATCCTGCTGCAGCAGCCGTCGTTGGCGATGACCCTGGAAGGGCATCACTTCAACGGCCTGCGCCTGCCCGGCATCGAGCTGCTGCTGGAGTTGCTGGGCCTGGTGGAGCAGCGCCCGGACATCAGCACCGGCGCGCTGCTGGAGCACTTCGAGGGCCGCGAAGAACAGGAGTCGCTGCACAAACTGGCCGCGCAGACCTTGCCTGGCGACGAGGCGATGTGGACCCAGGAACTGCACGATGCCGTGGCCCAGCTGGAAAAACAGCTGTTGATGCAACGCCTTGACGAGCTTCAGGCAAAGCAGGGCCAGCAGGGTCTGGACGATACTGACAAGTACGAGCTGCGTGAACTGCTGAAGGCGCGCAGCACCCTCCGCTTCTGACTGACGGAGCCGCCATGGCGCTTCCCACCGTGAATCCCGTCGCAGCGTTCGCCCGCTGCCTGTTGCGTGGCACGCTGGCCACCCTGATCGCGCTGGCCCCGTGCGCTTGGGCCAGCGAGCTGCCCTTCGCGCAGCCACGCCCCCAGCTCTACAGCGCGGGCCAGCCCAGCGCCGCGCAGCTGCACCAGGCCGCCGACGCCGGCGTGCGCACCGTGATCGACCTGCGTCAGCCCGAGGAAGATCGGGGTTTCGATGAGACCACTGCCGCCGAACGGCTGGGCCTGCGCTACGTGCGCATCCCGGTGGCCGGCGCCGCCGGCCTCACCGAGGCCAACGCACGCGCACTCCACGCCGTGCTGGAGAACAGCCAGGGACCGGTGCTGGTGCACTGCGCCTCCGGCAACCGCGCCGGTGCCTTGCTGGCGCTGCTGCAGGCACGCCAGGGAGCTTCGCTGGACCAGGCCCTGGAATTCGGCCGCAAGGCCGGCATGACCTCGCTGGAGGCGCCCACCCGCGCGCGCATCGAACAGGCCGGCGCGCGTTGAGCCCGCGCGCGTTCCCGCATTCCTTTCCCCCCATGACAGGAGCATGCCGCGCATGAAGCCCTGGTGGTCGCGCCTGCGACCGGACAACTTCACCCTCGCCCTGCTCGGCACCGTGCTGCTGGCCTCCCTCCTGCCGATGCACGGCGCGGCGGCGATGGTGCTCGACGACGTCACCGACGTGGCCATCGCCGCGCTGTTCTTCCTGCACGGCGCGCGCCTGCCGCGTGAGTCGATCGTGGCCGGCGTCCTGCACTGGCGCCTGCACCTGACCATCCTGGCCTGCACCTTTGTGCTGTTCCCGCTGCTGGGGCTGCTGTTCAAACCACTGGATGGCTGGCTGCTCACGCCCGAGCTGTACATCGGAGTGCTGTTCCTGTGCGCGCTGCCGTCCACCGTGCAGTCGTCCATCGCCTTCACCTCGATGGCGCGCGGCAACGTCCCGGCGGCGGTCTGCAGCGCCTCGCTGTCGAGCATCCTCGGCGTGTTCCTCACCCCGCTGCTGTTGGCCCTGCTGGCCGGCACCGAGGGCGGCATGCACAACCCGGTGCAGGCCATCGTCAGCATCATGCTGCAGCTGCTGGTGCCATTCGTGGCCGGCCACCTGTTGCGCCCATGGATTGCCGGCTGGGTGGAGCGCCAGCGCGCGCTGCTGCGCTACACCGACCAGGCCACCATCCTGCTGGTGGTGTATTCGGCGTTCGGCGAGGCCGTCAGCGAAGGCCTGTGGAGCAAGACGCCGCTGCTGTCGCTGCTGACCGTGGCGGTCGTGGCCGCCGTCCTGCTCGGCATCGCGATGCCGCTGATCCGCTTCATCGCACGCCGGCTGGACTTCGACCGCGAAGACGAGATCACCATCCTGTTCTGCGGGTCCAAGAAGAGCCTCGCCACGGGCGTTCCGATCGCCAAGGTGTTGTTCGCTGGCGGCAGCCTGGGCGCGATCGTGTTGCCGATCATGATCTACCACCAGATCCAGCTCATCGTCTGCGCGATGATCGCCCAGCGGTATGCGCGTGATCCAATCGCGCCGGCCCCGGACATCGGTCGAGACTGACACGCTGGCGCGCCGGTCATCGGTCCGGACTGAACTGTGCGCCGCTTGTGGACGTGGCCTCGGCCTGACTCGCGCCAGGGTGTGCGCCTGCTGCTCCGATGAATACCGTTCCAGCCAACCAAGGCGGGTGCCGTACCGGCGATGGCGTCCGTCGCGCGATGACACCGTCAGGTGCTTGCAAGCGCCTGCGCGATGCATCACCCCATCGCCCGCCGCCTGTCGCTTACAACCAGGGCAGCATCCAGTGGTCCACCATCAGGAAGGCGAACAGCGCCATCAGGTAAAAGATGGAGTAGCCGAACATCTTCATCGAGAACAGTTCGTCCGGCGGGTTGAGCATGCGCCACGCGTACCAGAGGAACACCGCGTTGAGCACGATCGCCCCGCCGAGGTAGAACACGCCGCTCATGCCGAGTACCACCGGCAGAATGCTCACCACGGCCAGCGCGATCGAATACACCATGATCGACTTGCGGGTATACGCCACGCCGTGGGTGACCGGCAGCATCGGGATTTCCGCCTTGGCGTAATCCTCGCGGCGGAAGATCGCCAGTGCCCAGAAATGCGGCGGGGTCCAGATGAAGATGATCAGCACCAGCAGCGACGCATAGGCCCAGTCCCACGGGCCCTGCATCCCCGTGATCGCCGCCCAGCCGAGCAACGGCGGGGTGGCACCGGCGAGGCCGCCGATGACGATGTTCTGCGAGGTCGCGCGCTTGAGGTACACGGTGTAGATCACCGCGTAACCGATAAGCGAGGCGAAGGTGAGCACCGCAGTGATGACATTGACCCAGACCACCAGGATCGTCATCGACAACGCGATCAGGATGCCGGCGAACACCAGCACCTGCCACGGCTTGACCTTGCCCACCACCAACGGACGCCACGAGGTGCGCGCCATCTGCGCGTCGATGCGCGCGTCCAGCAGCTGGTTGATCGCCGCGGCGGCCGAGGCGGCCAGCCAGATGCCAAGGAAGCCCAGCGCGCCGTCGATGGCCTGCTGCGCGGTAGGCACCCCCGGAATGGCCAGGAACATCCCGACCAGTGCGGTGAACACGATCAGGGCGACGACCTTCGGCTTGGTCAGGTCCCAGTACTGACGGTAACTGGCCATGCCGTCAGCCTGCCTGCACGGTGGACGACGCGGCGACGGCCTTGCCGTCCGCATCCGGCGCGCGCAGGCGTGCCAGCAACGTCACCAGCACGAACAGCAGCGCCACGGCCCCGCCGCTGTGCGCGACGGCCACTTCCAGCGGCACGGCCAACTTGACGTTGAGGATGCCCAGGGTGATCTGCAGCACCACCAGCAGGCCCAGTGCGCTGGCCCAGCCGCGCATGCTCGGCAGCTTGAACAGGCGCACCGACAGCCACAGCAGGTACACCGCCACCACGATCGCCATCATCCGGTGCGCCAGCTGGATCGCGATCCGCGAGGCACCATCGAGCACGCCGCCTTCGTAGTCCACGCCGATGCCGCGCCACAGGGTGAAGCCTTCCTTGAAATCATGCTGCGGCCACCACTGGCTGACGCAACGCGGGAAGTTGTCCAGCGACGCACTGCCACCGCCGCAGGCCAGCGCGGCGTAATTGGCGCTGACCCAGCCGCCCAGCGCGATCTGCAGCACCAGCACGGCCACGCCGGCCCGGATCAGCCACTTGAGCTTCGGTGCTTCCACCAGCGTGATCGGCATGTGCGTGGCACGCCACGCCATCCACACCAGCAGGCTGAACATCAACATGCCGCCGAGCAGGTGCCCCATCACCACGATCGGCTTGAGCAGCCAGGTCACCGTCCACATGCCCAGCAGCGCCTGGAAGATCACCACCGCCAGGGTCAGCAATGCGGCGCGGGCGAGGTCGATGTTGTTCCAGCGCAGCGCGGCGATCAGCAGGATGGCCTCGCCGAGGATGGCCAGGATGCTGGCCGGTACGTGCATGCCCATCATGTACAGCGGTATGCCGGTGGCCACCAGCACGCATGCGGTCACCACCGCGGTGCTGCCCCAGCGGCGACGACGCGTGGCCAGCAGCGCCAGGGTGAGGATCTCGATGCCGAGCGCGCCAGCCAGGAAGCGGTGGACCTGCTCGCGCCAGGCCTTGTGCGTTTCCAGCGGCCGGATCTTGGCGGCCTCGTGGCCCACCACGTCGGCGGCATGCTGCGGCCAGGTGACCCGGCCATAGCAGGTCGGCCAGTCCGGGCAGCTCAGGCCCGCATCGGACAGGCGCACGAACGAACCGAACATGATCGTGCTGGCGGTCATGATCAGCGCAAACCACGCCAGACGGTGGAAATTGCGGTGCAGCACCGGGCGTGCGGAAAGGCTCATCTAAACGGAACTCACTTCAGTTTCAGCAGCGTGGCCAGGTCTTTGCGCAGACCGGCCATATCGAATCCCGGTGCGTAGCGCATGATCACGAAACCGTTGGGGTCGATCACATACACCGGCGTGCCGGCGGCGTCATCCACGGCGGGAAGGGCGGAACGCAGGGCCGGTTGGTCGCGCAGCGCGCGCAATGCGGGCAAGCCCTGGACCTCGGCCGGCGGCGTGCCCAGCCACAGGATCTCGACATTATCGGCGTTATGCCCGAACAGCTGCCACACCTGGCCCAATCCCTGCGACAAAGTGACGCACTCGCTCGTACAGCCTGCAGACGGCGCCACCAGGATGCGCCAGGTGCGCGCGTCGGGGTTCCACGGATAGACCTGGCCGTCGGCGAGCAGCGGCGGGCGCTGGCGCAGATCGACCGGCGGTTGCAGCAGCTGCCCGGCGTTGCGGTGCGCGGTGGGCTGCCAGCCGGAGAAGCGCAGCACGCCGGCCAGGGCCATTGCGCCGAAGAACAGCGCGAACAAGGCGATCAACGTCCAGCGGCCGCGTGAGCGCGAGGGCAGCCGATCCTGGGAAGTGGCATTCATGGGCGGCATTTTCTCATGTTGGGACGCTCAGCGCCGGGAACCGGCGGCAGGGCGGCGACGCAGGCGGAATTCCAGGACCAGCGCGACCACCAGGACGGTCAACGCCAGCGCGAACCATTGCACCGCATAGCCGAGATGGCGGCTGGGCGGCAGCGTGTTGGGCAGCAGGTCGAGGTCGCGCGCATAGCCGCCGGGCAGCGCCGGGTCCAGCCGCAGCACCCGCTCGGGCAGGCTGCGCGGCGGCAAGCCGAGCGCGCGCGCCACCTCGTCCGGTGGCAGGCGGTTGGCCAGCCACACGCCGGCCTGCGGGGTGGTGGCCAGCGCCGGGCCCAGCGCGATGCCGCTGGCCGGTGGCGGCGCCAGCAGCCCGGCGATGCGGGCCGGCCCCTGCGGTACGTGCAGGCGGGGCAGCACCCGGTCCGGCGGCATCGGCTGCCAGCCCAGGTCGACCAGCACGCGCGCCCCGTCTTCGCTCAGGAACGGCTGGTACAGCTTGAAGCCGGCGCGCCCGGCGCGGGTCTGGTTATCCAGCAGCACGGTGCCCGGCAGGTAACGGCCGCGGTCCTCCACCCAACGCAGCCGCAGCGGTGCCGCCAGCGCCTCGGCAAGGCGCAGCGCCTGCACACGCGCGGGGACCTGCTGGTCGAGCAGGGCCTGTTTTTCGTGCATGCGCTGCAGTTGCCAGCGCCCCAGCTGGCAGAAACCGACGATCACCAGCAGCGCGGCCACCCAGGCGATCAGGCGTGTGTGCTTGCGCATCATGACAACGGCGACCAAACGCGGTGATATAGGCGTACCCGCCCCGCCATCGAGCCGCGCATGAATGATTCGTTGAAGACCCTGCTGGTAATCGCGTTTCTGATCGTCATCGTCTGGAATCTGGGCGCCGGGCTGTATTACCTGCTGGTCGATCGCGGCCAGACCAAGCGCACCGTCAACGCGCTCACCCGCCGCATCGCGGTGTCGGTGGCACTGATCGCGCTGGTGGCCATCGGCATCTACACCGGCTGGATCAAACCCCACGGCATCGGCGGCTGAAACCGCACCCACGTCGGTGCGGCACGCGGTGTCGCGCCGACGCTACAGCACGTAGACGAACAGGAACAGCATCAGCCACACCACGTCGACGAAGTGCCAGTACCACGCGGCCGCTTCGAAGCCGAAATGGTTGTCGCGGGTGAAGTGCCCCTTGGCCGAGCGCAGCCACATGACGCCCAGCATGATCGTGCCGAGCAGCACGTGCGCGCCGTGGAAGCCGGTGAGCATGAAGAACGTCGAGCCGTAGATGCCCGAGCCCAGGGTGAGGTTGAGTTCCTTGTAGGCGTGGATGTATTCCTCGGCCTGCAGGGTCAGGAAGAACACGCCGAGTGCCACCGTCAGCCCCAGCCAGACCAGCAGCTGACGGCGATGCCCGGCCTTGAGCGCATGGTGGGCGATGGTGAGGGTGACACCGGAGGTGAGCAGGATCAGGGTGTTGATCAGCGGCAGCCCCCACGCGGGGATGGTCTGGAAGTGGCCACCGATCGCGCCGGGGCCGTTGGTCGGCCATGCCGCCGAATAGCCGGTCCACAACAGCTCGTTGGTCATCACCCGGTCGCCCTCGCCGCCCAGCCACGGCAGACCCAGGTTGCGGGTGTAGAAGAGCGCCCCGAAGAACGCACCGAAGAACATCACTTCGGAGAAGATGAACCAGACCATGCCCATGCGGAACGAGCCGTCGACCTGGCGGTTGTAGCTGCCGGCCTGGGATTCGCGCACCACGTCGCTGAACCACCAGAACAGGGTCAGCACCAGCATCGCGATGCCGGTATAGAAGGTCCACTTGCCCCAACTGGAATCGTTGAGCCAACTGGCCACGCCGACCATGGTCACCATCATCGCAATGGAACCGATGAACGGCCATTTGCTGTGCGTGGGCACGAAATACACGGTGGCATCGGGATTTTGCTGGGCCATGGTCTCAGGATCCGGTGCGTATCAGGGAGCGGCGTGCGCGTTGGCCGGGACCGCCGCGGCGGCGGCAGGCAGCTGCGCGGACAGCGCGTCGTTCTTGTAGAAGGTGTAGGACAGGGTGATCGTCTTGATGTTGGCCGGCAGGTCGGGATCGACGATGAAACGCACCGGCATGTCGCGCTTCTCGCCCGCCTGCAGGGTCTGCGCGGTGAAACAGAAGCACTCGGTCTTGCTGAAATAGCCCGAGGCCTTGGCCGGTGCCACCGAGGGCACCGCGCTGCCGACCAGCGCGCGGTCGCTGTCGTTGCGCGCGAAGTACAGCGCCTCGTTGAGCTCGCCGGGCACCACGTCCATGGTCAGCTGTTCGGGGTGGAAGGCCCAGGGCAGCTTGGAGTTGACGCCGCCATCGAATTCCACCCGCACGGTGCGCTTGCCGGTGGCGACCGCGCCGCCGGCCGCTGCGCCCGGACCACGCTCCAGCCGCACCCCGAACACCTTCTCGCAGGCGATCCGATACAACGGCACCAGCGAGAAGGTCAGCACGAACACCGCCAGCGCCACCCCGATCAGGCGGGGCAGGCCCGCCGTGCGCGCGGGGGCGACCGGGCGGTCTGCGCTCATCGCCCGATCACCCCGCTGAGGATGAAGCCCACGTACACCGCCACCGCCACCAGCCCCACCTTCCAGGCGGTGCGCTGTGCGCGGCGGCGTTGCAGGGCCTGTACCTCGGCAATGTCAGGATGGCTGTCCATGGTCGCCTCAGTGGGTGATGTCGTCATGGGCCAGGTCGCCGGGGCGGATCGTCGGCGGCGTGGTGAACGTATGCGCCGGTGCCGGCGAGGGAATGGTCCATTCCAGCCCGCGTGCGCCTTCCCAGGCGCGGTCAGCCGCCTTCTCGCCGTTGCGCAGCGACGCCAGCAGGATCGCGGCCATCATGAAGGGCGTGGCGAACATGCCGAACGCACCGATGGAACTGATCATGTTCCAGTCGGCAAACGCCACGCTGTAATCGGGGATGCGCCGCGGCATGCCGGCCAGGCCGAGGAAGTGCTGCGGGAAGAACAGCAGGTTGACGAACACGATCGACCACCAGAAGTGGAATTTGGCCCACTTCTCGCTGTACATGCGCCCGGTCCACTTGGGCCACCAGTAGTACACCGCCGCGATCAACGCGAACACCGCGCCGGTCACCAGCACGTAGTGGAAGTGCGCGACGACGAAGTAGGTGTCGTGGTATTGGAAGTCGGCCACCACGATGGCCAGCATCAGACCGGAGAACCCACCGATGGTGAACAGGATGACGAAGGCCACCGCCCACAGCATCGGCGCCTCGAAGGTGAGCGAGCCGCGCCACATGGTGCTGACCCAGTTGAACACCTTCACCCCGGTTGGGATGGAGATGAGCATCGTGGCGAACATGAAGTAGATTTCGCCCCCCAACGGCATGCCCACGGTGAACATGTGGTGGGCCCAGACGATGAACGACAGGAACGCGATGGCAGCCACCGCGTAGACCATGGCCTGGTAACCGAACAGCGGCTTGCGGCTGAAGGTGGGGATGATCTCGCTGACCACGCCGAAGGCCGGCAGGATCATGATGTACACCTCCGGGTGCCCGAAGAACCAGAAGATGTGCTGGAACATCACCGGGTCGCCGCCGCCGGCCGCGTTGAAGAAGCTGGTACCGAAGAACTTGTCGGTGAGCAGCATGGTCACCGCACCGGCCAGCACCGGCATCACCGCGATCAGCAGGAACGCGGTGATCAGCCAGGCCCAGCAGAAAATCGGCATCTTGAGCAGGTCGATGCCCGGCGCGCGCATGTTGAGCACGGTGGCGATGATGTTGATCGCGCCCATGATCGAACTGATGCCGGCGACGTGGATGGCGAACACGCTGAAGGCCACGTTGTAGCCGCCCTGCAGCGACAGCGGCGGGTACAGCGTCCAGCCACCGGCCGGTGCGCCGCCGGGCAGGAACAGGGTGACCAGCAGCAGGCTGAAGGCCACCGGCAGCAACCAGAACGACCAGTTGTTCATGCGCGGCAGGGCCATGTCCGGCGCGCCGATCTGCAGCGGGATCATCCAGTTGGCCAGGCCGACGAAGGCCGGCATCACCCCGCCGAAGATCATTACCAGTGCGTGCACGGTGGTCATCTGGTTGAAGAACTCGGGCTTGACGAACTGCAGGCCCGGTTGCATCAGCTCGGCGCGGATCACCACGCTCATGGCCGCGCCGATGATGAACATGATGAAGCTGAAAAGCAGGTAGAGCGTGCCGATGTCCTTGTGGTTGGTCGAGAACAACCAACGCTCCACAAAGCTCTGCTGATGCCCGTGGTGCCCGTCGTGGTCAACTGCGGAATGCGCCATCGCAACTACACCTCACTGGATCCGGTGGTACCCCCGCCTGCCGGTTGGCAGGCGTGGCTCGATTTCAGGCGTTGCTGTCTGCCGGGGCCGCCGCGGCCGGTTCGGGCGTGGCGGCCGGTGCCGCCTCGGCCGGGGCCGGCGCGGGTGCCGCCGGAGCCGCCTCGGGAGCAGCAGCCGGCGCAGGCTTGCGCGAGGCCAGCCACTTCTTGAAGTCCTCCTTGGACACCGCCTCGACCACGATCGGCATGAAGCCATGGTCCTTGCCACACAGCTCGGCGCACTGGCCGCGGTAGACGCCGGGCTTTTCGATGTTGGTCCAGGCTTCGTTGATGAAGCCGGGGATCGCGTCCTGCTTCCAGCCCAACGCGGGCACCCACCAGGCGTGGATGACGTCGTCGGAGGTGATCACGAAGCGGACTTTGGTATCCACCGGCAGCACCAGCCGGTTGTCCACTTCCAGCAGGTAGTGCGGGTGCGATTCCAGCGTGGGCACGGTGCCGCTCTGGCGCACGCGGTCGGACTCGCGGTCCAGGCGGCTGGTGAAGGTGACATCCTCGCCGAGATACTCGTACTTCCACATCCACTGATAGCCGGTGACCTTGACGGTCATTTCCGAATCGCGGGTGTCGTAGAACTTGATCAGGTTGGCCGTGGCCGGCCAGGCCATCACCACCAGGATGATCACCGGGATCACCGTCCAGATCACCTCGGCCTTGGTGTTGTGGCTGAAGGTGGCGGCGACCGCGCCCTTGGATTTGCGGAACTTGAACATGGCGTAGAACATCGCGCCGAACACCAGGATGCCGATGATCGTGCACACCCAGAGCGAGAACAGGTTGGATTCCCAGGCCAACCGCGCGCTCTGGGTCACCCCCTTGCCCATGTTCAACTGCCACGGTTTGGGGTCGGCCGCCTGGGCCCACGCCAATGCGGGCGCCAGCAGCGCGGCCCCGCTTGTTGCTGTCTTCCCGAACGTACTGCCCCACTTGATGCGTTGCTTCATTGCCTAGACCCTTAGCGTCGTCGGTTGCAGCCATCGCTGGCCGCGAGCAAGCCTTCTAGTTTCTGAGCCAGTGCCCTGCGTTCGGCCGGTGCGAGGAAAGCCCCCACTTCCACCTGCCTGCCGCTGGACGCCAGCCGGACCCTCTGCTCGTCGGCGATCAGGCGGACCCAGTGCGGGTGCGCGCTGAACACCGGCGAGTGCCCGGGTGCGGGGATGACCTCCACACACGCCGGAACCACCCGGATTTCTTCCTGCCGTTCTCCACTACGCCACACACTACGCAGTGCCGCTGCCAGCAACAGGCTGTACAGCAGCGCGAACAACGGGGCAAATACGTTGCCGGCCAACCAACCCAGGCTGGCCGCCAACCCCATCACCCCGCACAACACAGCAAACAACAGGACGAACTGCCGGGCATCGAGCGCCCGTGGGGGACGCAGCCGCAGTCGCGTCCCTGATCCGTCCGGAGCTGTCAGCACCTCGATCATGTCGCAACCGCGTTTTCCTGCCGCGGGAAACGTCTCGATGGTAGCCCTGCACTCGCGACAGTAGCAAGGGTCCATTCACACTTTCAGGAATGGTGCAATACAGCATCGGGATCGGCGGCACTTTTGACGAAATCAGCACAATAACCCGCGCCCCGTTGTGAAACGCCGAATCCCTTTGTATCAAAGGCTATGACCATGATGAGGGTTGCCGTGGATATTGCTTCGGCGGTCGAAAAAACGATTAAAATGGTCAAGTTTTCCACGAGCCGACCGGCATGACCGCACCCTCCGCACCGATTCCTGCCCCGGCCCCGTCCGGCGCTCTCCGTCCGCCGCTGCTGTCGCCCGAGCTGCCGACGCCTCCTCCCGCGTTCCGCCAGGCGATCACCGATGCCTGGATGAAGGACGAGGCCAGCCATGTGCGCGAACTGCTGGAGCAGGCCCGTCTGCCCGCCGCCGAACAGGCGCAGGTGCAGGCGGTGGCCGCCGACCTGGTGGCGCGCGTGCGCGTGCGTGCGAAGGACCAGGGCGCGATCGAAGCCTTCATGCGCCAGTACGACCTGGGCAGCGAAGAAGGCGTGCTGCTGATGTGCGTGGCCGAAGCGCTGTTGCGCATCCCCGACCAGGACACGGCCGACAAGCTGATCCGCGACAAGCTCGGCGATGCGGACTGGAAGAAGCACATGGGCGGCAGCGACTCGGTGCTGGTCAACGCCTCCACCTGGGGCCTGATGCTGACCGGCCGCCTGGTGCAGATCAACGATGCCACCCGCGCCGACGTGCCCGGTGCGTTCGCGCGCCTGATCGGCCGCGTGGGCGAGCCGGTGATCCGCCTGGCCGTGCGCCAGGCGATGAAGATCATGGGCCACCAGTTCGTCATGGGCCGCACCATCGACGAAGCGCTGTCGCGCTCGCACAAGGGCGACAACGCCAGCTACCGCTACTCGTTCGACATGCTTGGCGAAGGCGCGCTGACCATGAAGGACGCCAGGCGCTACCTGGAAGACTACCGCCGCGCGATCCACTCCATCGGCGGTGACCACAAGGCGCGCGGTGGCCGCCCCGATGGCGACGTCAACGCGGCCCCGGGCATCTCGATCAAGCTCTCCGCGCTGTACCCGCGCTACGAGCACGCCAAGCGCGCGCGCGTCATGGCCGACCTGGTCCCGGGCGTGCTGGAACTGGCGCAGCTGGCCAAGTCCTATGGCATCGGCTGCACCGTGGATGCCGAGGAAACCGACCGCCTGGAGCTGTCGCTGGACATCATCGAAGCGGTGGTCACCGACGCTTCGCTGGTGGGCTGGGAAGGCTTCGGCGTGGTCGTGCAGGCGTACCAGAAGCGCACCCCGTACACGATCGATTACCTGGCCGACCTGGCCCGCCGCATCGGTCGCCGCCTGCAGGTCCGCCTGGTCAAGGGCGCGTACTGGGACGCGGAAATCAAGCGCGCGCAGATCGATGGCCTGCCCGCCTACCCGGTGTTCACCCGCAAGCAGAACACCGACGTGTCCTACCTGGCGTGCACCCATCGGCTGTTCACCCATGCCGATGCGCTCTACCCGATGTTCGCCACGCACAACGCGCACACCATCGCCGCGGTGAAGGCGATCGCCAAGGGGGGCCAGTACGAGCACCAGAAGCTGCACGGCATGGGCGACGACCTGTATGCCGAAGTGGTGCCGGCCGATCGCCTGAACGTGCCGTGCCGCGTGTACGCGCCGGTCGGTTCGCATGAAGATCTGCTGCCGTACCTGGTGCGCCGCCTGCTGGAAAACGGCGCCAATTCCAGCTTCGTCAACCGCATCACCGACGACGCGGTGGCCATCGACGACCTGATCCGCGATCCGGTCGAGGCGGTGTCCTCCTTCGCGTCCATCCCGCATCCGAAAATCCCGCTGCCGGTCGATCTGCTGCGCAGCCAGAACCATGACAGGAAGAACTCCATGGGCGTCAATCTCGCCAACGACAACGATCTGCGCGCCCTGGCCGAGCAGCTCAACGCCGCCGTGAAGCCGTGGAAGGCCGCACCGCTGGTGCCCGGTGCCAACCCGACCGGCGCGCTGTTGAACGTGACCAACCCGGCCGACACCCGTCAGGTGGTTGGCCAGTGGCAGCCGGCCGACAGCGCCACCGTGGAGAAGGCGCTGGCCAATGCCGTGGCCGCGCAGCCGGCGTGGAACCGCACCCCGGCCGCCAGCCGCGCCGCGATCCTGGAACACGCCGCCGACCAGCTCGAGGCGCGCCTGCCCGAGTTCATGGCGCTGTGCGTCAAGGAAGCCGGCAAGAGCCTGCCCGACGGCATCGCCGAAGTGCGCGAAGCCGTCGATTTCCTGCGCTATTACGCCAAGCAGGCGCGCGAACAGTTCGGCCATGCCGAGAAGCTGCCCAGCCCCACCGGTGAGTCCAACGAACTGCAGCTGCACGGCCGCGGGGTGTTCGTCTGCATCAGCCCGTGGAACTTCCCGCTGGCGATCTTCCTGGGCCAGGTGGCCGCCGCGCTCGCCGCCGGCAACAGCGTCATCGCCAAGCCCGCCGAGCAGACCAACCTGATCGGCTACTACGCGGTGCAGCTGCTGCTCGAGGCCGGCGTGCCCGAAGGCGTGGTGCAGTTCCTGCCCGGCGACGGCGCCACCGTCGGTGCCGCGCTCACCGCCGACCCGCGCGTGGCCGGCGTGGCCTTCACCGGCTCCACCGACACCGCCCGCGCGATCAACCGCGCGATGGCCGCGCGCGACGCCGCCATTGGCGTGCTGATCGCCGAAACCGGCGGCCAGAATGCCTTCATCGCCGACTCCTCGGCGCTGCCGGAACAGCTGGTCAAGGATGCGATCGGTTCGGCGTTCACCTCGGCCGGCCAGCGTTGCTCGGCCGCGCGCGTGCTGTTCGTGCAGGACGACATCGCCGACAAGGTGATGACCATGCTGTCCGGCGCGATGGCCGAACTGAAGGTCGGTGACCCGGGCCTGCTGTCCACCGACGTCGGCCCGGTGATCGATGCCGACGCCCTGCGGATCCTGCAGGACCACGCCGTGCGCATGGAGAAGGAAGCGCGCCTGATCGCCGCCGCCGAACTCAGCGAAGCGGCCGCGCATGGCACCTTCTTCGCCCCGCGCGCGTACGAACTGAAGAACCTGGACCAGTTGCACAAGGAAATCTTCGGGCCGGTGCTGCACGTGATCCGCTGGAAGGGCGACCAGCTCGACGCGGTGATCGATCAGATCAACGCCACCGGCTACGGCCTCACTCTCGGCGTGCATTCGCGCATCGATGAAACCGTGGAGCGCATTTCCTCGCGCATCAACGTCGGCAACGTCTACGTCAACCGCAACCAGATCGGTGCGGTGGTGGGCGTCCAGCCGTTCGGCGGCCAGGGCCTGTCCGGCACCGGCCCCAAGGCCGGCGGCCCGCACTACCTGCTGCGCTTCGCCACCGAAAAGACCGTCACCGTGAACACCACCGCGGCCGGTGGCAATGCCTCGCTGCTGACCTTGGGCGATTGATGCACGGCAGCAGGTGTTGAACGAAAAACCCCGCGAACGCGGGGTTTTTTGTGGGCGTCATCCGGCGCCATGGAGCAGCGCGCCGTGGCCGCCGTTACGGGGCGTCGATCGACTCGATTTCATCGCGCATCAGCAACTCGTTGCCCATGTAGCGCTCGAACCGGATGCGGCCGAAACCGGGGGCGTACCAGCCCTCCATGCGGTTGTCCTCGAAGCTCGCGCTGACGTGGCAGGTGGCCTTGAAGGTGCGCGGCTGGCCATCGATCTCCACGTCCACGTCCTCGAAGCCGACGAAGGTGTAATCGGAGAACCCCTCGAAGTCGAGCGGCTCGACGGTCTCTTCGACGTGGTGGGTGCGCTCGCCCTTCCCGGTGTACTGGAAGCGGTCGCCCGGCTTGGCCGTCGCCGGGAACGTCGGCGCGGGGTTGAAGGCGTCGGTCATCACCGGCGTGCCCGCCTCCCCACCCCAGGCGGAAATACCGTAGCGTTCCTCGCCCAGGAAGGCGCGCCCGCTGGCATCGAAGTAGCTGGCCGTGCCGATGCCGCCGCCGGCGCTGTTGACCTTGATCGCCTCCTTGCCGGCGAAGGTCGCCTTC
This sequence comes from Stenotrophomonas sp. Steno-Z1, assembly GCF_056393175.1. NCBI lineage: Bacteria > Pseudomonadati > Pseudomonadota > Gammaproteobacteria > Lysobacterales > Lysobacteraceae > Stenotrophomonas > Stenotrophomonas sp. Steno-Z1. The sequence continues at coordinate 25,491 of NZ_JBWJPB010000014.1, forward strand.
TCGATGGTCAGCGTTGCATCGGCGGTGGACCAGGTCAGGCCCGGGGTGAGGGTGAAACAGGCGCCGAAATCGGCCGCGCAGGCAGGGGCCGACAGTGCGGCCAGGCCCAGGAAAAGGGTGGAACGAAACGCGAGAGACGACATGTACAGATCCTTGTCAGACAGCATGACTCCCGCCGTGCGGGAGCGGTGCGGGATTGTACGCGCTGGGCCGGCGCGGACCGCGCTGAAAAGGCCCATCGCCATCGTTGCAATGGGCCAACACCGTGGCAGAATCCGGCCATCCGCGCTGCCCTGCTCCCGATCGTTCTGCTGGCATCGATGCCCGGGCCCACGGCCTGCGCGGCGCCGGCGGCCGACCGCGTCCTGGTGTTCACGCGCACCGTGCAGTTCCGCCACGATGCAATCCCCACCGCCATCGCCACGCTGCAGCGCGTGGCCGCCGCCGAAGGCATGCAGGCCGACGCCACCGACGTTGACCGCCGATTTCACGCCGGTCCGCCTCGCCCGCTACCGCGTGGTCGTGTTGTCCAATACCACCGGCGACGTGCTCGATGCCGCGCAGCAGCGTGCGCTGGAAGGCTTCATCCGCGCTGGCGGCGGCTTCGCCGGCCTCCATGCGGCGGCCGATGCCGAGTACGACTGGCCGTGGTATGGCGCACGGGTGGGCGCCTACTTCAGGGCACATCCACCGGGCCTGCAGGACACCCGCGTACAGCCCGAACGCGATGGCCGCACACGTGGCACGGCCTGGCCGATACGCGGCGAAATTTACACCTGCCGCGACAACCCACGCGCGCGCGCACCTGGTCGCCACGGTGGACGAACGTCTTTACGATGGCGGTAGATGGGCGATGACCACCCGATCACCTGGTGCCACACCTTCGATGGCGGCCGCAGCTGGTACACCGGGCTGGGTCATGACGAGGCGGTGTATCGCGATCCAGACTTCGTCGCGCAGTTGCGGCAGGGGCTGCGCTACGCGGCCGGCTCATCGTCGCGCTGCTGAGTGGCATCGAGCACCCTCGCGCGCGCCCTCACCACGTAGATCGTCCCGTCTTCGCCGTCCTTCGCACCGACCTCGTAGCGCGAGGCGTCGAGCAGCGCTTCCAGCCACACCGGGATCGTCGCCCCCCAGATGTAGCCGGTGAACTCATGCGGGTAGTTCGTCCGACCATTGGGATTGGCCGAATGAAGGTACACCCCGTCGTTCATCGTGTTCGGATGCAGTTGCGCCCAACACTGCGCCTCGCGTGCGTCTGCACCGAGCGAACGCTGCGCATGGTCGAGCAGGCGCAAGGCGGAATGCGCGACGGCCTCGCGGTCGGAAGAGTCACGTGCAGCTTTGCCATACCAGTCCGGGTGCACGTGCCAGAGATCGAACCAGGTCGATTTGGCAAGCGTCTTCTGAAGATAGCGAAGGTTCTTCGCTTCTTCGCGCGCCCAGTAAGCGCGCATCTTTTTGAGGTATCGGCGGTCCATGACGATGGGATGCAAACGGGCCGCCAGTCTACTGAAGTCGTCGCCGCCGGAGTGCCCTGCACATGCGGTGGAGCGGAAGCCCGCGTGCATGCAGACAAGCGCCGGTCACCAAGAGCGGGGCCGACAGGGATGCGCTCGCGGCGTGCGGCGGACGCGGCGCAAACAGAAGGCCCCGCTTTCGCGGGGCCTTCTGCCGTTCAAACAACCGGTGCGGCTGTGTCGATCAGAACTTGTAGTTGACCGACGCGGCCAGCACGTCGCCACGGACCTTGTACTTGCCGGTCAGCGAGTTGCCCTGGTTGTTGGTGGTACCGGCGATGTTCACGTCCGGATCGCTGGTGAACAGGTGGGTATAACCGAAGTTGTACTCGATGTTCTCCGACGGGGTCCAGCCCACGCCCAGCGACAGCCACTTGCGGCTGGTGTCCGGCACGCGCACGTCGCGGTGGGCGTTGGTGGTCGGGGTCTGATCCAGCGCGATACCGCCGCGCAGGGTGACGGTGTCGCTCAGCTTGAAGTCGGTGCCCAGCGAGACGAAGGTCGTGTCGCGGTAGCCGAATTCCAGCACCGAGTCCGGCTGCGCCGAGGCGTAGTCGATGGTGACCTGGTCAAAGGCGGTGGACCAGGCGGTGCGGGTGACGTCACCCATCACGGTCCAGCGGTCGTTGACGTTGTGGGTCACGCTCAGGGTGGCCGAGGCCGGCAGGGTCAGCGTGGCCTTGCCCGAGGTGCTGGTGAAGCGGCCCGGCTGGGCCACGGCCAGCACAGCAGCGGCGTTGGCCGGCACGTCGAAGGTAGCGTCGCCGCCGGTGATCTTGTGCTCGACCTTGGAGCGGTAGCTGATGCCGATGTGGGTGTTCTCATCGGGGCTGAACAAGCCGCCGACGGTCCAGCCCACGGCATTGTTGTCGCCTTCCACGGTCAGCTTGCCATCGGCGCTGCCCGGGGCGAAGCCCGGCACGCGCGACTGCGCCAGCGCGGTGCCGAAGTCGATGTTGTTGCTCAGTTCGATGGTCAGGTGCTCAACGAACACCGACGCACCGAAGGACACGTACGGGTTGACGTCGTACGAGGCGGCAAAGCCCAGGTCGATCGCCTTCAGGTCGGTCTTCAGGCCGCTGTAGCGACCCACCCAGCCGTTGTCGTATTCGGTCTTGAAGCCGAACGGAGCGGTCAGCGACACGCCGAAGTGGGCCTGCTCGCCGATCGGCATGTGGAAGTACGCGGCCGGGACCGGCGCGATCATGCCGGCGTCGCCGCCATTGCCGCCGGTCTGCGGCTGGCCGGTCGGCTTGCGGCCGGTGCCGCTGTACTTGGCCGAGAAGCTGATCGCGCTCAGGTCACCCTGGATCTGGGTGCCTTCCAGCTGGCGCATGCCGGCCGGGTTGACGGCGATGATGGAGGCGTCGCCCTGGGCGCTGCCGGAACCGGCAAAGGCGCGGCCGAGGCCCTTGGCGCTGTTTTCCTTCAGCTGGAAGGCAGCAGCGTGGACGTGGCCGACAGCCAGGACACCGGCAATGCCGACGGCCAGGGCGGTGACGCGGGCAAGCGTGGAAGCGGTATGCATGTTTGGTTCTCTCCGGAATTGCGGTGATGTTTGGCAACGCGCGCCTGCGTCATCCCGTGCCTTGCGGCCGGAACAACGCGCCGGATTCCCCTCCCGACATACGACGCCGTATTGGAGTATACCGAGACCGGTTAATGAAACAATAACGTGGGCCGCCCCAGCGGCTATTCAGGCTGAAGCCGACAATTCCCCGTCGGGGCTGCTGCCGCGCTAGGCTAGCGCCATCCATGTTCGTGTCGATCCCTTCCCGCAAGAAGTCCGCCTTCCGCTGGGCCACCCCGCTGCTGTTCGCCGCCCTGTGGCTGGCGTTCCTGTGGTCGATCTCGCGGCCGGACGATGCCCGTCGCAGCCTGTGGCTGGACTGGGGCGCGCTGTCGACGGGATTGACCCATCCACAGGACTGGTGGGCGACCCTGCAGGACGGCAGCGTGCTGCGCCTGTTCACCGCGTTGTTCCTGCATGCGGACTGGTCGCACCTGCTGGGCAACCTGGTGTTCCTGCTGATCTTCGGGCTGCCGGCCGAGCGGGTGTTGGGCCCGTGGCGGCTGATGCTGCTGTTCCTGGTCGGCGGGGCGATCGCCAACCTGACCGCCATCTACGCCATGGGCAGTCCCGACCAGATCATCATCGGCGCCAGCGGCGCGGTGTCCGCGCTGATCGGCGCCTACCTGGCGCTGTTCCCCGGCGCACGCCTGGGCGTGGTGATCCCGCTGGGGCTGTTCCTGGAATTCGTGCGCGCCCCGGCCTACCTGCTGATCGGCGTCTGGGCGGGGCTGCAGGTGGTGTTCGCCCACATCGGCCCGAGCTTCGGCATGGTGGCCTGGTGGGCGCACATCGCCGGCTTCCTGTTCGGCCTGGGCTACGGCGTGTACGTGCGCGCCGCGATCGCCCGCCGGCTGCGCAAGCGACACGGGTTCTGAATCGGCGGTCGGCTGCGGCTACGCGCGGATGCGCCCGCTGGAGCCGGCCGTTCGCCGCCTCCCCGCAACGCCGGTCGACTGCAGCGCCGGCCAGCGGCCGGCACTACCGGTCACGGTTTGCTGGGACGTCTGCTGAGGGCTTGGCCGGCACGTCCGCCGGCTTGGCTTCGGGCTTGGCCTCGGGCTTGGCCTCGGGCTTGGCTTCGGGCTTGGCTTCGGGCTTGGCTTCGGGCTTGGCTTCGGGCTTGGCTTCGGGCTTTGCTTCCGGCTTGGCTTCGGGCTTCTTCTGCGCCGCCGTCCTGGCGGCCTCGGCCTTCTGCCTGGCGACCACCGACCCCGGCTGCTTCAGCTCCGCCAGCGCAGCGTTGATCGGGCCATCGCCGGGCAGCACGTCACCGGCCTTGTAGCCGTCGCCGCCTTCTTCGTCGCCGCGCAGGTGGCCTGGCAGGGTGGCTTCGCTGTAGTCGGCCAGGCTGGCCGGCAGCTCGTCATCGCCGTCGCGCTTGTCCGGCTGCAGCACCACGTCCGGCACGATGCCGGTGGCCTGGATCGACTTGCCGCTCGGGGTGAAGTAACGGGCGGTGGTGAGCTTGACCGAGTCGCCGTTGTCCAGCGGCAACACGGTCTGCACCGAGCCCTTGCCGAAGGTGCGGCTGCCGACCACGCGCGCGCGGCCGTTGTCGCGCAGCGCGCCGGCCAGCACCTCGGAGGCGCTGGCCGAGCCGGCGTCGGCCAGGACCACCACCGGGGCGCCCTTCAACAGGTCGCCCGGGGTGGCGTCGAAGCGCGCATCGCTGATCGAGATCCGACCGCGCGTGCTGACGATGTTGCCCTTGTCGAGCAGGTCGTCGGCCACTTGTACCGCCGCGGTGAGCAGGCCACCGGGGTTGCTGCGCAGGTCCAGCACCAGGCCCTTGAGCTTGCCCCCGGCCTGCTGCTGCAGTTGGCCGACCTGCTTCTGGAAATCGGCCCCGGTATCGGCCTGGAAGGTGCTCAGGCGGATGTAGCCATAGCCCGGCTCCAGCATGCGGCCGCGCACGCTGGTCACGCGGATGGTCTGGCGGGTGACGGTGACATCGAACGGCTTGGGCTTGCCGGTGCGCACCAGGGTCAGCACCACCTTGCTGCCGGCCTTGCCACGCAGCGGCTCGGTGGCCTCGATGGCGCTGATCGGCTTGCCGTCGATGGCGATGATCAGGTCGCCGGCGAGGATGCCGGCCTTCGCGGCCGGGGTGTCGTCAATCGGCGAGATCACCTTCAGGCTGCTGTTGTCCGGCTGCTGTTGCAGCTCCACGCCGATGCCGTCGTAGGCACCGGTGGCCTGCTCGTCGAAGGCCTCGGCGTCTTCCTTGTCGAAGTAGGTGCTGTGCGGATCCAGGTCCAGCAGCAGGCCGCGGATGGCCGACTGCATCAATTTCTTGTCATCCACCGGGTCCACGTAGGCGGCGCGCACCGCGTTGTAGACCGCCACATAGCGCCGGATCTCTTCCAGCGGTACCCGCGATGTCACCGCTTCCTCGTTGCTGGCGGCGTCACTGGCGCTGCTGGCGGCCTCGCTGGTCTGCTGCGCCCAGGACACGGCAGGCAGCAGGGCCAGCAGCAAGGTGGCGGTACGGGCTACGCGCATGAAGCACTCCAGGTCGGCGGGGGACGGAAAACACGCACGGGGTGCGTCGCCCGATTATGCGCGAAGCGACGATAAATTCCCGTTGAACCCGCGGCGCTGCAACCGTGCGCCGTTTGGCTGGGTGTCAGCGTCGCTGCAGCCAGCCGCCCGGATCGACCGGCTGGCCATTGCGACGCAGCTCGAAGTACAGCGCGGTCACGCCCTGCCCGCCGGAGTTGCCGACCTTGGCCACCGCATCGCCCTTCTTGACCGTGGCCCCGGCATCGCGAAGCAGGGTGTCGTTGTGCGCGTACAGGCTCATGTAGCCATTGCCGTGGTCGACGATGAGGATCATGCCGTAGCCGGTCATCCAGTCGGAGAACACCACGGTCCCGTCGGCCACGGCGGTGATCGTGCTGCCGGCCGGCGCGCCGATCAGCACGCCGCTGCTGGTGCGCCCATCCGGCAGCTTGCCGCCGTAGCGCGCCAACAGGTTGCCCGACAGCGGCCAGCCCAGCCCGCCCACCTTGGGCGGCGGCGCCGAGGCCACCGCAGGCGGGGTCTTGCCCGGGCGCGGCGGCGGGCGGGTGCCGTTGGCGGCCGCCGCGCGTTCGGCCTTTTCCGCGGCGGCTTTCTCGGCGGCCGCCTTGCGCGCGGCAGCGCGCCGTTCGGCCTCGGCGCGCGCGGCGGCGGCGCGCAGGTTGGCCAACAGCGTTTCCAGCGCCTTGGCATCCTGGCCAAGGGCCTTCTCGCGTTCGCTGCGGTCCTTGTAGCGCTCCTCCAGGCTGGCCACGGTCTCCGCACGGGTACGACGGTCGTTGGCCAGGGTGGCGGCCTGCTGCTTCTGCTGCTGGCGGGTGCCTTCCAGCGCCTGGCGGCGCTCGACGATCTGGGCTTCCACGGCCTGCAGTTCGGCCAGATCGTGGGTGATCCGCTGGATGCGCCGGGCGCGCTCGCGCTGCAGGTAGCGGTGATAGGCCAGGCTGCGATTGGCGTCGGCGACGCGGTCCTGGGACAGCAGCAACTTGAGCGGTGCGTTGTTGCCGATGCGGTAGGCCGAACGCAGCAGGGACGCGAGCTCGTCGCGCTGCCGGGTCATGCCGGCCTGCAGGTCGCTGCGCTTGCGCTGCAGCTCCTCCATGGCACGGGTTTCGCGCTGCAGCGCGGTTTCGGTCTGGGCCAGCACCCGCCCGGTGCGCGCGACCTTTTCATCGGCATCGCGCAACTGCCGCGAGGCCTGGCCACGCTGGCCCTCCAGGGTCCTGCGCTCCTGGGCCACGTCCTTGAGCTCCGTGCGCAGCTTCTGCAGCTTGCGCTCGGCTTCCTTGGAACTCTGGGCCAGCACCGGGCCCGCCACCAGCACCGCCAGCGCCAGCAACAGCCCGCGCGCCAGCCAGGGCGGGACGATGCCGCCGCGGTCTCCGGGCGACGGTTTGTTATTCCGGCGTGAGGGCAAGGCGTTGTGGCGCAAGGGCTTTCCAGTGACTTCAGGCAGATGCGGATTGTAGCGATGCATGGTGACATCCCCACAGGCGGCCTGCCAGCCGCATACCCGATACGAGGTCACCATGAAACGCATTTCGCTCTTGTTGCTGTTGGCCCTGGTGCTGCCTTGCGCACCGGCCCTGGCCAGCGAGGACATCAGCAAGGTCAACGGCAGCATCCACGCCACCGGTGGCCAGGTCTACGGTGACCTGGAAACGGTCAACGGCGGCATCACCGTCGACGAAGGCGTGGTCACGGCCGAGATCCAGACGGTCAACGGCAGCATCAAGGTCGGCGACCGTGCGCGCACCACCGGTGTGTCCACGGTGAACGGCAACCTGCGGATCGGGCGCGACGTGGTCGCTGCCGGCAACGTGGAGACCGTCAACGGCGGCATTTTCATCGACCGCGGCAGTGTGATCGAGGGCAACCTGGAGACCGTCAACGGCGGCATCGGACTCGTCGAGACGCGGCTCAACGGCAACATCGACACGGTCAACGGTGACATCACGGTCGGGGTGGGCTCGCAGGTCGAGGGCGGCATCCGGGTCAAGAAGCCCAACTTCAACCTGTCGCTGACCGGCGGTCGCAAGCCGCGCGTGATCATCGGCCCGAAGGCCAGCGTCGCCGGCAGCCTGCAGTTCGAGCGCGAGGTCACGTTGTACGTGCACCGCACCGCGCATATCGGCCCGGTCAGCGGTGCACAACCGCTGACCTTCGACACCGACGCCGCACCGCAGGATTGATACCCTTTCCCGGTGCCCCTGTGCACCGGCCCACTGGATCCAGGAATCGATGATGCCCCGCAGACTTCTGTTGTGCCTTGCCGCCACCGCCGCCCTTGCCGCGTGCAAGGGCGAAGCCACCGCACCGCCGCCGACCGCCGCCACGCAGGCACCTGCCGCCACGGCCAGCCATGCCTTTGCCGCCGACATCAATGCGGCCGACTTCGCCGAGTTGGTCAAGACGCTGGCCTCGGATGCGTTTGAAGGCCGCGCCCCGGGCAGCAAGGGCGAAGAGCTCACCGTCAACTACATCCGCGACCAGATGCAGCGCATCGGCCTGCAGCCGGGCAACGGCGACAGCTGGTTCCAGGACGTGGCCATGACCGAGACCACGGCTGATGAGTCCACCGTGCTCAGGCTGGACCAGGCCGGCAAGACCCGCGAGCTCGCGTTCGGCACCGACATGGTGATCGGCACCCGCAGCGGGCAGCCGGAGGTAAAGGTCGATGGCAGCGAGCTGGTGTTCGTCGGCTATGGCGTGGATGCGCCGGAGCAGAAGTGGAACGACTACGCCGGCCAGGACTGGAAGGGCAAGACGGTGGTGATGTTCGTCAACGACCCCGGCTTCCACGTGGACGACGCCACGCTGTTCGACGGCAAGCGCATGACCTATTACGGGCGCTGGACGTACAAGTTCGAAGAGGCCGCACGCAAGGGCGCCGCTGCCGCGCTGATCGTGCACGACACGGCCGGCGCCTCCTACGGCTGGGACGTGGTGAAAAACTCGTGGGCGGGCCCGCAGTACGACCTGCCGGCCAAGGACGATCCGGACGCACGCCTGCCTGCGCAGGGCTGGCTGAGCGCCGAGGCGGCACGCCAGTTGTTCGCCGACGCCGGGCTGGACCTGGACAAGGCCTACAAGGACGCCAGCAAGCGTGGCTTCAAGCCGGTCTCGCTGAAGGCCAAGGTCTCGTTCGACCTGAAGAGCACCATCGCCGAGAAGAAATCGCGCAACGTGGTCGGCGTGCTGCCGGGCACGAAGCGGGCCGACGAAGCCGTGCTGTACATGGCCCATTGGGACCACCTGGGCAAGCACGAGGGTGAGCAGGGCGACAACATCTACAACGGTGCGGTCGACAACGCGACCGGCGTGGCCGGGATCCTGGAAGTGGCCGACGCGATGGCGCACCAGCAACCGGCGCCGGAGCGCTCGGTGGTGTTCCTGGCCGTGACGCTGGAGGAGTCGGGCCTGTTGGGCTCCAAGTATTACGTCAGCCATCCGACCTTCCCGCTGGACAAGATCGCCGGGGTGATCAACATCGACGCGATGTCGGTGGCGGGTCGCGCCAAGGATGTCACCGTGACTGGGTTCGGCAGTTCCGAGCTGGAGGACATGCTCAAGCCGCTGGCCGCCAACCAGGGCCGCACCCTGCATGGCGAGACCTCGGTGCAGAGCGGCTTCTACTTCCGTTCGGACCACTTCAACTTCGCCAAGGCCGGCGTGCCGGCGTTGTATGCCGATGGCGGCGAAGACCTGCGCGACGGCGGCGTCGAGGCCGGCCGCAAGGCAGCCGAAGCGTATGGTCGCGACCGCTACCACGGGCCGAAGGATGAGTTCGACCCGGCCACGTGGAAGCTGGACGGCACCGTGGAAGACCTGCAGTTGCTGTACGGCGTGGGCAAGGAGCTGGCTGGCGGCGATCGTTGGCCGAACTGGTATGACGGCAACCCGTTCAAGGCGGCGCGCGACGCGATGATGAAGGACAAAGGCGCTGCCCCTACACCGGCAGCACCGGCCCCCTGAGCGGCTTGCGGTTGTCAGGTTGAACACGAAACGGCGCCTTAGGGCGCCGTTTTTTGTTGGGGGCTCCGCACGTGATCGACCGCCGGTAGCGCGTCAGCAGCCGGTAGATGTCCCTCGGCCCGGTAATGGCGTGGCAAGGATGGGCAAGGCCGTGTTTACAGGGGATCGGGATCAGGGGTGCATGCGTGGATGCGGTCGCAGGCAGGATCGAGGGGCTCGGGAAACGACCGTGGCGGGCCAGGTGAGTGCATTTCCCGCGGTCGGGTAGTGCCGAGCCATGCTCGGCAACGCAGGTGAGTGCATTCCCTGCGGTCAGGTAGCACTGAGCCATGCTCGGCAACGCAGGTGAGTGCATTCCCTGCGGTCAGGTAGTGCCGAGCCATGCTCGGCACCGTAGCGGTGGGGATCATGCAGAGGTGTTTGGAAAGCAGCCGAGCATGGCTCGGCTCTACCGAGGCAGGGACACGGGGAACCGACACAGGGACAGTGCCCAGCCATGTCAGTCACCTCAGGTGAACGCATTCCCTGCGGTCAGGTAGTGCCGAGCCATGCTCGGCACCGCAGCGGTGGGGATCATGCAGAGGTGTGGGGACATCAGCCGAGCATGGCTCGGCTCTACCAAGGTAGGGGCACGCGGAACCGATGCCGGGAGCGGAGCGAGCCATGCGTCGCACCTCAGGTGAGCGCATTCCCTTCGGTCAGGTAGTGCCGAGCCATGCTCGGCACCGTAGCGATGGGGATCATGCAGAGGTGTGGGGACATCAGCCGAGCATGGCTCGGCTCTACCGAGGCAGGGACACGGGGAACCGACACAGGGACAGTGCCCATCCATGTCCGT
>NZ_JBWJPB010000015.1:0-16486 GCF_056393175.1 Stenotrophomonas sp. Steno-Z1
TTCGTCAAACCGGCGGTTGCATAGCTCCGCCGGTCTCGCGAATGGCGGGCCGGGAACCTCGGTCCGCCTTCGCCGTCTAAGGGAAGGCAGTTTTTCAGTACGCCAGTAGCTCAATTGGCAGAGCAGCGGTCTCCAAAACCGCAGGTTGGGGGTTCGAGTCCCTCCTGGCGTGCCACTTCTCCCTTCCAGCGGCCATGCCATGCCGCCTCAGCAGCCAGAGCCGGATGAACAGCAAGATCGAGCATTCCAAGGACAACACCTCTACCGGAGGTGACATCGTCAAGTACGCCGCCGCAACTCTTCTGGTGCTGGCGGGTCTTTTTGCTTGGTACTGGTTCGGCACCCCTGAGCATGCGTCCCAGAGTGCATGGGCCGGTCCGCTTCGCGGTCTGGCCGTTGTCGTTGGCCTGGTGGCCGGCGTTGGCGTGTTCCTGATGACCGGCAAAGGTCGCGACACGCGTGAGTTCCTTTCCGAATCGCGTTTCGAACTGCGCAAGGTTGTCTGGCCGACCCGCCAGGAAGCCATCCGCATGACCTGGGTGGTGATCGTGGTTGTGATCATCCTCAGCCTGCTGCTGGGCGGATTTGATTTCCTGATTCAGAAAGCGACCCAGTGGTTCCTGGGTCGATAAGGAGAAACCAGTGAAGCGTTGGTACGTCGTTCACGCCTATTCGGGCTTCGAAAAGTCGGTTGCGCAGGCTCTGCGCGATCGCATCGTGCGTGACGAGATGCAGGAGCGCTTCGGTGATGTCCTGGTCCCGACCGAGGAAGTGGTCGAAATGCGTTCCGGCCAGAAGCGCCGTTCCGAGCGCAAGTTCTTCCCGGGTTACGTGCTGGTCCAGATCGAGACCCACGAAGAAAACGGCATTCCGCGTATCGACAACGAAAGCTGGCACCTTGTGAAGGACACCTCCAAGGTGATGGGCTTCATCGGCGGCACCGCCGACCGTCCGTTGCCGATCCGTGACGAAGAGGCTGCTGCCATCCTCGATCGCGTTCAGGAAGGCGTCGAAAAGCCGCGTCCGAAGGTGCTGTTCGAGCCGGGCCAGATGGTCCGCGTCACCGAAGGCCCGTTCAACGACTTCAATGGCGTGGTCGAGGAAGTCAACTACGAGAAGAGCCGTCTGCGCGTCTCGGTGCTGATCTTCGGTCGTGCCACCCCGGTCGAACTCGAGTTCGGCCAGGTCGAAAAGCAGGCCTGATGCGCCTGCCCGGACCGGCGGGGCATGCTCCGCGGTCCGACCCATATGCCTGTACAGGCATGTGAAGAAAAAACCTGATATAGTGCGCGGCTTCCTGCCAGGAAGCTGGCAAAAAGCAAGGGCCGCCGCAAGGTGGCCTTCTGCGTGAATTCAAAACGCGATGCCGGGACGCGTGATTCCCGGTCCGATGGGGAGCCTGTTGTCGCAAGGCGCTAGCACCCGGAGAGTACTCACATGGCAAAGAAAGTTGTCGGTTACATCAAGCTGCAGGTGAAGGCCGGTCAGGCCAACCCCTCGCCGCCGGTCGGTCCTGCGCTGGGTCAGCGCGGCCTGAACATCATGGAATTCTGCAAGGCCTTCAATGCCGCCACGCAGAAGCATGAGCCGGGCCTGCCGGTCCCGGTCATCATCACGGCCTACTCGGACCGTACGTTCACCTTCATCACCAAGAGCACCCCGGCCGCCGTGCTGCTCAAGAAGGCTGCAGGCATCTCCTCGGGCTCCAAGCGCCCGAACACCGACAAGGTGGGCAAGGTGACCCGTAAGCAGCTGGAAGAAATCGCCAAGACCAAGGAAGCCGACCTGACGGCCGCCGACCTGGACGCCGCGGTGCGCACGATTGCCGGTTCTGCCCGTTCCATGGGCCTCGTGGTGGAGGGTTAAGAAGATGGCACAGACCAAGCGTGAGAAGGCCATCAAGGCCGCCGTCGTCCCGGGTAAGGCATATGCCTTCGAGGACGCCATCAAGATCCTGAAGACCGCTACCAAGGCCAAGTTCGTCGAGTCCTTCGACGTCGCTGTGCGCCTGGGCGTGGACGCCAAGAAGTCCGACCAGCAGGTGCGCGGTTCCACCGTGCTGCCGGCCGGTACCGGCAAGAGCGTGCGCGTTGCCGTCTTCGCCCCGGCCGGTGCCAAGGCTGACGAAGCCCTGGCCGCTGGCGCCGAAGCCGTCGGCATGGACGACCTGGCCGAGAAGATGCAGGCCGGCGATTTGAACTACGACGTCGTCATCGCCACCCCGGACGCCATGCGCGTCGTGGGTAAGCTGGGCACCGTGCTCGGCCCGCGCGGCCTGATGCCGAACCCGAAGGTCGGCACCGTTTCGGCCAACCCGGGCGAAGCCGTCAAGAATGCCAAGTCGGGTCAGGTGCGTTACCGCACCGACAAGGCCGGCATCATCCATTGCACCATCGGCAAGGCCGACTTCGCCGAAGACGCGCTGAAGTCGAACCTGCAGGCGCTGCTGATGGACCTGATCAAGGCCAAGCCGGCCACCTCGAAGGGCACCTACCTGCAGAAGGTTTCGGTCAGCTCGACGATGGGCCCGGGCGTCACCGTCGACCAGTCGTCGCTGACCCTGAAGTAATCGTTTCAAGCGGGTGCCGGGCCCAGGTCCGGTGCCCGCGATATTTGAAGGCAATCCGAGTGGGGTCCGCCCCGCGACGATAGCCGTCAAAGACCGCAGGCGCGGTCAGTGCGTACCGGCGACGGGCAGGGATGCTCGCTTTGGCAAGGAGTCGCCGCCGGCGCAGTACCGACCGCTTAATCGATTCCCCCGGGAATCACCCTGCGTAGATGGTGCCCTTCTGGAGTTTTTCTGGTTTACGCACGTCTGGGTTTACCCAGGTTGGCCATCCAGGTCTAGAACGGCCCACCCTTGGAACATCACCTGATGTTCCCGGCGTCCAGGATGGATACCGCCCAGGACCGCGCGCGGCAGGAGCCGTAAGCGGAGTTCAATTGGAGGAGTGCAATGGCTCTCAATCTGTCCCAGAAGCAAGAAGTAGTCGCGGAGCTGGCAGAAGTCGCCGCCAAGGCTCACTCCTTGATCGCAGCCGAATACGCTGGCACCACGGTCTCCCAGATGACCGCGATGCGCAAGCAGGCACGCGAAACCGGCGTTTTCTTGAAAGTTGTCAAGAACACGCTGGCGGCACGTGCAGTGGAAGGTACCGAATACGAATGCGCCAAAGACGCGCTCGTCGGTCCGCTGCTGTACGCGTTCTCGCTCGAGGAGCCCGGCGCAGCCGGTCGCCTGATCAAGGATTTTGCCAAGACCAACGACAAGCTGCAGGCAAAGGTCGTGGCCATCGGCGGGGAACTGTTCCCGGCTGGCCATGTCGACGTGCTGGCCTCGCTGCCGACCCGTGATCAGGCCCTGGCCATGCTGGCCCGCGTCCTGTCCGAGCCGGTCACGATGTTCGCCCGTGCCGTCAAGGCCGTGGCCGACAAGCAGGGTGGCGGTGAAACCGCTGACGCTGCCGAGCCGGTCGCCGAAACCGCCTGAGTCGACGTTTCCGTGGTTCCTGACGGAACCTCAACCCAGAAAATTATCCAAAGGTAATCAAAATGTCCCTTACCAACGAACAGATCGTCGACGCAATCGCCGAGAAGTCCCTGATGGAAGTGATGGAGCTGGTCAAGGCCATCGAAGAGAAGTTCGGCGTCTCCGCCGCTGCTCCGGTCGCCGCCGCTGTGGCTGGCCCGGCTGCCGTCGTTGAAGAGCAGACCGAATTCGACGTCATCCTGAAGTCGGCTGGCGACAAGAAGGTCGAAGTGATTAAGGCTGTCCGCGCCATCACCGGCCTGGGCCTGAAGGAAGCCAAGGACCTGGCAGAAGCCGGCGGCATGATCAAGGAAGCCGCTTCGAAGGACGACGCTGCCAAGTTCAAGAAGGACCTGGAAGCTGCTGGCGCGACTGTCGAAGTCAAGTAAGCAGTTCCTTGCCTCGCCATCGAATCACGGCGATGCAGCCAAGGCTGGGGGCGTAAGCCCCCGGCCTTTGGTCGTTGTTGCGACAACGACCGGTAGAGCCGACCGTGAGTCGGCTGCTGTAGAGCCGACCGTGAGTCGGCTGCTGTAGAGCCGACCGTTGGTCGGCTGCTGTAGAGCCGACCGTTGGTCGGCTGGTGTAGAGCCGACCGTTGGTCGGCTGCAGTAGAGCCGACCGTTGGTCGGCTGACCTTTCCGGCCCCAGGCCGGCGAGTTGGCAGTTGGAAGTAGCGGGAGAAGGCGTGCTGGTGCCGGCAATACCAGCGACTTCCAACTGACAATTTTCATGTTCCCTTCGGGCCGCGCCTGTACGGCGGCCCGCACAGCCAAGGTGAGACCCCATGACGTCATATTCGTTCACCGAAAAGAAGCGTATCCGCAAGGATTTCGGCAAGCAGCGCTCGATCCTCGAAGTGCCTTTCCTGCTCGCCATCCAGGTGGATTCCTACCGTGAATTCCTGCAGGAAAACATCGATCCGGCCAAGCGCCGCGATCTGGGCCTGCACGCCGCCCTGAAGTCGGTCTTCCCGATCGCCAGCTACAGCGGCAACGCCGCGCTGGAATACGTCGGTTACAAGTTGGGCGAACCGGTGTTCGACGAGCGCGAATGCCGCCAGCGTGGCATGAGCTACGGCGCGCCGCTGCGCGTGACCGTGCGCCTGGTGATCTACGACCGCGAGTCGTCGACCAAGGCCATCAAGTACGTGAAGGAGCAGGAGGTCTACCTCGGCGAAATCCCGCTGATGACCGACAACGGCACCTTCATCGTGAACGGTACCGAGCGCGTCATCGTGTCGCAGCTGCACCGTTCGCCGGGCGTGTTCTTCGACCACGACCGTGGCAAGACCCACAGCTCGGGCAAGCTGCTGTACAGCGCCCGCATCATCCCGTACCGCGGCTCCTGGCTGGACTTCGAGTTCGACCCGAAGGACGCCCTGTTCACCCGTATCGACCGTCGCCGCAAGCTGCCGGTGTCGATCCTGCTGCGTGCGCTGGGGTACAGCAACGAAGAAATGCTGGCCGAGTTCTTCGAGATCAACACCTTCCACATCAACCCCGATGAAGGTGTGCAGCTCGAACTGGTGGCCGAGCGCCTGCGCGGCGAGACCCTGAACTTCGACCTGGCCGACGGCGACAAGGTCATCGTCGAAGCCGGCAAGCGCATCACCGCGCGCCACGTCAAGCAGCTGGAAGCCTCGGGCATCGCCGCCCTGGCCGTGCCGGACGACTACATCGTCGGCCGCATCCTGTCGCACGACGTGGTGGACGCCAACACCGGTGAACTGCTGGCCCAGGCCAACGATGAAATCACCGACGAACAGCTGCAGGCCTTCCGCAAGGCCGGCGTCGATGCCGTGGGCACCCTGTGGGTGAACGACCTGGATCGTGGCCCGTACCTGTCCAACACCCTGCGCATCGATCCGACCAAGACCCAGCTGGAAGCCCTGGTCGAGATCTACCGCATGATGCGTCCGGGCGAGCCGCCGACCAAGGATGCCGCGCAGAACCTGTTCCACAACCTGTTCTTCACCTTCGAGCGCTACGACCTGTCCACGGTCGGCCGCATGAAGTTCAACCGCCGTGTCGGCCGCAAGGAAGTCACCGGCGAAGCCGTGCTGTACGACCGCAAGTACTTCGGTGAGCGCAACGACGAAGAGTCCAAGCGCCTGGTCGCCGAGCACGCCGACAGCTCCGACATCCTGGACGTGATCAAGGTCCTGACCGAGATCCGCAACGGCCGTGGCGTCGTCGATGACATCGACCACCTGGGCAACCGTCGCGTGCGTTCGGTCGGTGAAATGGCCGAGAACGTGTTCCGCGTGGGCCTGGTCCGCGTCGAGCGCGCGGTCAAGGAGCGCCTGTCGATGGCCGAATCCGAAGGCCTGACCCCGCAGGAGCTGATCAACGCCAAGCCGGTCGCCGCAGCCATCAAGGAGTTCTTCGGCTCCTCGCAGCTGTCGCAGTTCATGGATCAGAACAACCCGCTGTCGGAAGTGACCCACAAGCGTCGCGTCTCGGCCCTGGGCCCGGGCGGCCTGACCCGTGAGCGCGCCGGCTTCGAAGTGCGCGACGTGCACCCGACCCATTACGGCCGCGTCTGCACCATCGAAACCCCGGAAGGCCCGAACATCGGCCTGATCAACTCGCTGGCCGTGTACGCCCGCACCAACCAGTACGGTTTCCTCGAGACCCCGTACCGCAAGGTCGCCGACGGCAAGGTGTCCGATGAGATCGAGTTCCTGTCGGCCATCGAAGAAAACGAGTACGTCATCGCCCAGGCCAACGCCCTGACCGATGCCAAGAGCATGCTCACCGAGCAGTTCGTGCCGTGCCGTTTCCAGGGTGAGTCGCTGCTCAAGCCGCCGGCGGAAGTCCACTTCATGGACGTCTCGCCGATGCAGACCGTGTCGATCGCTGCCGCGCTCGTCCCGTTCCTGGAGCACGATGACGCCAACCGTGCACTGATGGGCGCCAACATGCAGCGCCAGGCCGTGCCGACCCTGCGTGCGCAGAAGCCGCTGGTGGGTACCGGCATCGAACGCGCCGTGGCCCGTGACTCGGGTGTGACCGTGAACGCCCGTCGTGGCGGCGAGATCGTGCAGATCGACGCCGGCCGCATCGTGGTCAAGGTCAACGAGGCCGAGATCACCGACGCGACCGACGCCGGCGTGGACATCTACAACCTGATCAAGTACACCCGCTCCAACCAGAACACCTGCATCAACCAGCGTCCGCTGGTCGAAGTGGGCAACGTGGTGGCGCGTGGCGACGTGCTGGCCGACGGTCCGTCCACCGACATCGGCGAACTGGCCCTGGGCCAGAACATGCTGATCGCCTTCATGCCGTGGAACGGCTACAACTTCGAAGACTCCATCCTGCTTTCCGAGCGCGTGGTGGAAGAGGATCGTTACACCACGATCCACATCGAAGAGCTGACCTGCGTCGCGCGTGACACCAAGCTGGGGCCGGAGGAAATCTCCGCCGACATCCCGAACGTCTCCGAGCAGGCCCTGAACCGCCTGGACGAGAGCGGCGTGGTGTACATCGGTGCCGAAGTGCGCGCCGGCGACATCATGGTCGGCAAGGTCACCCCGAAGGGCGAAAGCCAGCTGACCCCGGAAGAGAAGCTGCTGCGCGCGATCTTCGGCGAGAAGGCGTCGGACGTGAAGGACAGCTCGCTGCGCGTGCCGCCGGGCATGGACGGCACCGTCATCGACGTGCAGGTCTTCACCCGCGACGGCATCGAGAAGGACAAGCGTGCGCGCCAGATCGAGGAAAACGAGATCAAGCGCGTCAAGAAGGACTTCGACGACCAGTTCCGCATCCTGGAAGCGGCCATCTACGCCCGTCTGCGTTCGCAGATCGTGGGCAAGGTGGTCAACGGTGGTGCCGGCCTGAAGAAGGGCGACAGCGTCACCGACGCCTACCTGGACGGCCTGAAGAAGGCCGACTGGTTCGTGCTGCGCATGAAGGACGACGACGCCGCCGAAGCCATCGAGCGCGCCCAGAAGCAGATCCAGGCGCACGAGAAGGAATTCGAGCGTCGCTTCGCCGACAAGCGCGGCAAGATCACCGCCGGTGACGACCTCGCCCCGGGCGTGCTGAAGATGGTCAAGGTGTTCCTGGCCGTGAAGCGTCGCATCCAGCCGGGCGACAAGATGGCAGGCCGCCACGGCAACAAGGGTGTGGTCTCCAACGTGGTGCCGGTCGAGGACATGCCGTACATGGCCTCGGGCGAGACCGTGGACATCGTGCTGAACCCGCTGGGCGTGCCGTCGCGTATGAACATCGGCCAGATCCTGGAAGTGCACCTGGGCTGGGCCGCCAAGGGCCTGGGTCGCAAGATCCAGGGCATGCTGGAAGCCCAGGCCGCGATCAACGACCTGCGCAAGTTCCTGGACGATGTCTACAACCACGACAAGACCCAGCACGCCAACCACGTCGACCTGACCCAGTTCAGCGACGAGGAGCTGCTGCGCCTGGCCGGCAACCTGACCGACGGCGTGCCGATGGCCACCCCGGTGTTCGACGGTGCCACCGAAGCCGAGATCAAGCACATGCTTGCCCTGGCCGACCTGCCGCTGAGCGGCCAGACCCAGCTGTATGACGGCCGCACCGGTGAGGCATTCGATCGCCACACCACCGTCGGCTACATGCACTACCTGAAGCTGAACCACCTGGTCGACGACAAGATGCACGCCCGTTCGACCGGCCCGTACTCGCTCGTTACCCAGCAGCCGCTGGGCGGCAAGGCGCAGTTCGGCGGCCAGCGCTTCGGTGAAATGGAAGTCTGGGCGCTGGAAGCCTACGGCGCGGCGTACACCCTGCAGGAAATGCTGACGGTGAAGTCCGATGACGTGCAGGGCCGCAACCAGATGTACAAGAACATCGTCGACGGTGAGCACGAGATGGTCGCGGGCATGCCGGAGTCCTTCAACGTTCTCGTGAAGGAAATCCGCTCGCTGGCCATCAACATGGAACTGGAAGACAACTGATCGTGCAGGCGCGGCTGCCCCGGCAGCCGCGCCGCCGGAAGTGACTCGACAGCCCCATCGACAAGATTTCCTCCTTTCGGAGAAACACCATGAAAGACTTGCTGAACCTCTTCAACCAGCAGCGCCAGACGCTGGACTTCGACGCGATCAAGATCGCGCTGGCCTCGCCGGACCTGATCCGTTCGTGGTCCTTCGGCGAAGTGAAGAAGCCGGAAACCATCAACTACCGTACCTTCAAGCCGGAGCGTGACGGCCTGTTCTGCGCCGCCATCTTCGGGCCGGTCAAGGACTACGAGTGCCTGTGCGGCAAGTACAAGCGCATGAAGCACCGCGGCGTGGTCTGCGAAAAGTGCGGCACCGAAGTCACCCTGGCCAAGGTGCGCCGCGAGCGCATGGGCCACATCGACCTGGCCTCGCCGGTCGCGCACATCTGGTTCCTCAAGTCGCTGCCGTCGCGCATCGGCCTGATGCTGGACATGACCCTGCGTGACATCGAGCGCGTGCTGTACTTCGAAGCGTACGTGGTGACCGAGCCGGGCCTGACCGCCCTGGAGCGCCGCCAGCTGCTGACCGAAGAACAGTACCTGCAGGCGCGCCAGGAGCACGGCGACGACTTCGACGCCGCCATGGGCGCCGAGGCCGTGTACGAACTGCTGCGCACCATCGACCTGCAGTCGGAAATGACCCGCCTGCGCGAAGAAATCGCCAGCACCGGTTCGGAAACCAAGCTCAAGCGACTGACCAAGCGCATCAAGCTGGTCGAGGCCTTCCTCGAGTCGGGCAACCGTCCGGAGTGGATGGTCATGACCGTGCTGCCGGTGCTGCCGCCGGACCTGCGTCCGCTGGTCCCGCTGGACGGCGGCCGCTTCGCGACCTCCGACCTGAACGACCTGTACCGCCGCGTCATCAACCGCAACAACCGCCTGCGCCGCCTGCTCGAGCTGAACGCGCCGGACATCATCGTGCGCAATGAAAAGCGCATGCTGCAGGAATCGGTCGATGCGCTGCTGGACAACGGCCGTCGCGGCCGTGCCATCACCGGCACCAACAAGCGCCCGCTGAAGTCGCTGGCCGACATGATCAAGGGCAAGCAGGGCCGCTTCCGCCAGAACCTGCTGGGCAAGCGCGTCGACTACTCGGGCCGTTCGGTCATCGTGGTCGGTCCGTACCTGCGCCTGCACCAGTGCGGCCTGCCGAAGAAGATGGCGCTCGAGCTGTTCAAGCCGTTCGTCTTCGCCAAGCTGCAGCGTCGTGGCCTGGCCACCACCATCAAGGCCGCCAAGAAGCTGGTCGAGCGCGAAGAAGCCGAAGTCTGGGACATCCTGGAAGAGGTCATCCGCGAACACCCGGTCATGCTGAACCGTGCGCCGACCCTGCACCGTCTGGGCATCCAGGCGTTCGAGCCGGTCCTGATCGAAGGCAAGGCCATCCAGCTGCACCCGCTGGTCTGCACCGCGTTCAACGCCGACTTCGACGGTGACCAGATGGCCGTCCACGTGCCGCTCTCGCTGGAAGCCCAGCTGGAAGCGCGTGCGCTGATGATGTCCACCAACAACATCCTGTCGCCGGCCAACGGCGAGCCGATCATCGTGCCGTCGCAGGACGTGGTGCTGGGTCTGTACTACATGACCCGCTCGCTGGAAAACAAGAAGGGCGAGGGCATGGCCTTCGCCAACATCGCCGAAGTCAAGCGCGCCTACGACAACCGCGTGGTGGAACTGCACGCGCGCGTCAAGGTCCGCATCACCGAGGTGGTGACCGACGAAGACGGCAACAAGCAGAACAAGACCTCGATCGTGGACACCACGATCGGTCGCGCCCTGCTGGCTGAAATCCTGCCGGAAGGCCTGCCGTTCGCGCTGGCCAACACCGAGCTGACCAAGAAGAACATCAGCCGCCTGATCAACTCCAGCTACCGCCAGCTGGGCTTGAAGGACACGGTCGTGTTCGCCGACAAGCTGATGTACACCGGCTTCGCCTACGCAACCCGCGCCGGCGTGTCGATCGGCATCGACGACATGCTGATCCCGGACGAGAAGAAGGGCATCCTCACCGAGGCCGAAGCCGAAGTGCTGGAAATCCAGGAGCAGTACCAGTCGGGCCTGGTCACCGCCGGCGAGCGCTACAACAAGGTCGTCGACATCTGGTCGCGTACCAATGAACGCATCGCCAAGGCGATGATGGACACCATCGGTACCGAGAAGGTCGTCAATGCCAAGGGCGAGACCATCGACCAGAAGTCGATGAACTCCCTGTACATCATGGCCGACTCCGGTGCACGAGGCAGCCAGGCGCAGATCCGCCAGCTGGCCGGTATGCGTGGCCTGATGGCGCGACCGGATGGCTCGATCATCGAAACGCCCATCAAGGCGAACTTCCGTGAAGGCCTGAACGTGCAGGAGTACTTCAACTCCACCCACGGTGCCCGTAAGGGTCTGGCCGATACCGCGCTGAAGACCGCCAACTCGGGTTACCTGACCCGTCGTCTGGTGGACGTGGCGCAGGACGTGGTCATCACCGAGGTGGATTGCGGTACCACCGAAGGCCTGACCATGACCCCGATCGTGGAAGGCGGCGACGTCGTGGAGCCGTTGAAGGAGCGCGTGCTGGGTCGCGTGGTTGCCGAGGACGTGTTCCTGCCGGGCAATGACGAAGATCCGATCGTGACCCGCAACACGCTGCTGGACGAAGCGTGGGTGGCCAAGCTTGAAGACGCCAGCGTGCAGTCGGTGAAGGTCCGTTCGACCATCTCCTGCGCCTCGCCCTTCGGCGTCTGCGCCCATTGCTACGGCCGCGATCTGGCCCGTGGCCACATCGTCAACATCGGCGAAGCGGTCGGCGTCATCGCCGCGCAGTCGATCGGTGAGCCGGGTACCCAGCTGACCATGCGTACGTTCCACATCGGTGGTGCGGCGTCGCGTGCGGCTGCGGTGGACAACATCACCGTCAAGACCACCGGTTCGGTGAAGTTCAACAACCTCAAGTCGGTCGAGCACGCCAGCGGTTCGCTGGTGGCGGTCTCGCGTTCGGGCGAAATGTCGGTGCTCGATGCCCACGGCCGTGAGCGTGAGCGTTACAAGCTGCCGTACGGTGCGACCATCACGTCCAAGGACGGCGATGCGGTCAAGGCTGGCCAGACCGTGGCCAACTGGGATCCGCATAACCACCCGATCGTGTCGGAAGTGGCGGGTTTCATCCGCTTCATCGACTTCATCGACGGCGTCACCGTCATCGAGAAGACCGACGAACTGACCGGCCTGGCGTCGCGTGAAATCACCGACCCGAAGCGTCGTGGTTCGCAGGCCAAGGACCTGCGTCCGATCGTGCGTATCGTGGATGCCAAGGGCAATGACCTGACCATCCCGAACACCGATCTGCCGGCCCAGTACCTGCTGCCGCCGCGTTCCATCGTCAACCTGCAGGACGGCGCCGCCGTCGGCGTGGGCGACGTGGTCGCCAAGATCCCGCAGGAAGCGTCCAAGACCCGTGACATCACCGGTGGTCTGCCGCGCGTGGCCGATCTGTTCGAAGCGCGCAAGCCGAAGGATCCGGCGATCCTGGCCGAGCGTTCCGGCATCATCAGCTTCGGCAAGGACACCAAGGGCAAGCAGCGCCTGATCATCAAGGACACCGATGGTTCCGAGCACGAAGAGCTGATCCCGAAGTACCGCCAGGTGATCGTGTTCGAAGGCGAGCACGTGACCAAGGGCGAAACCATCGTGGACGGCGAGCCGAGCCCGCAGGACATCCTGCGTCTGCTGGGTGTCGAGCCGCTGGCGGCCTACCTGGTCAAGGAAATCCAGGACGTGTACCGCCTGCAGGGCGTGAAGATCAACGACAAGCACATTGAAGTGATCACCCGCCAGATGCTGCGCAAGGTCGAGATCACCGACCAGGGCAGCAGCAAGTTCCTGAATGGCGAGCAGGCCGAGCGCCAGCGCGTCATCGAGGAAAATGCACGCCTGACCAGCCGCAACGAGCTCATCGCCCGTTTCGATCCGGTCCTGCTGGGCATCACCAAGGCCTCGCTGGCCACCGAGTCGTTCATCTCGGCGGCGTCGTTCCAGGAGACCACCCGCGTGCTGACCGAAGCGGCCGTTCGCGGCACCTCGGACAACCTGCGCGGTCTGAAGGAAAACGTCATCGTCGGCCGTCTGATCCCGGCCGGTACCGGCCTAGCTTACCACGCCAACCGTCGCCGCAACGCGTCGGGCCTGACCGATTCGGAAATGCAGACCCTGTCCGGCAGTGCGCCGGTCGTGGTCGAAGCGCCGGCGGCCGTGGTCGAGTCGACCGAAGCTGAACAGGCTCCGGGCAGCGACGAGTAATACGCGGGCCCGGCTCCGGCCGGGTCGGCGGCAGGGCAGGGCACCGACTCCGGTCGGCGCCCGCCCGGCACCGGGTCCGGCCAGCGGTCGGACCGATGAATCAGCAGCGTCGGCCACTGGTCGGACGCCTGCCGATGAGGTAGGATGCCGGCCGGTCTTGCAAAGGACCGGCTTGACAACCTGAACGGGGGGCATGGAGAAGGCTCCCCTGTAACGGCCCGGGATCAGGGCTGGCTTGGCGCGTGCGCATTTGACTGCGTTTTCGCCAAGTTGCTACAATCGTCTGTCTCAGCAGGCCGGTTTCTCGCCTGCTCGCACATTTCCGCATTCAATGGCCAGTTTTTTCATTGGCCTCTCTCAGAAGAACATACTGATGGCGACGATCAATCAGCTTGTCCGCAAGCCGCGGCAGGCAACCACTTATAAGAGTGCCTCCCCGGCCCTCGATAAGTGCCCCCAGCGCCGTGGCGTCTGCACGCGCGTGTACACCACCACTCCGAAGAAGCCGAACTCGGCGCTTCGCAAGGTTGCCAAGGTTCGCCTGACCAACCAGGAAGAAGTGATTAGCTACATCGGCGGCGAAGGCCACAACCTGCAGGAACACTCCGTGGTCCTGATCCGTGGCGGTCGCGTCAAGGATCTGCCGGGTGTGCGTTACCACACCGTGCGTGGCTCGCTGGACGCCTCCGGCGTTGCCAAGCGTCGCCAGGGCCGTTCCAAGTACGGCGCCAAGCGTCCGAAGAGCTAAGGGAAAGTACACATGTCTCGTAAAGGTAATACGCCGCAGCGCTCTGTCCTGCCGGATCCGAAGCACGGAAGTGAAACCATCGCTCGTTTCATCAACATGGTGATGCTGAGCGGCAAGAAGTCGGTCGCTGAAAAGATCGTCTACGGTGCCATGGACGTGATCGGCGAAAAGAACCCGAACTCCGTCGAGCTGGTGCAGAAGGCTCTGGACAACGTGGCTCCGTCGGTCGAAGTCAAGTCCCGCCGTGTCGGTGGTGCCACCTACCAGGTGCCCGTCGAAGTGCGTTCGTCGCGCAAGATGGCCCTGGCCATGCGTTGGCTGATCGACTCGGCGCGTAAGCGTGGTGAGAACACCATGCCGAAGAAGCTGGCTGCCGAACTGCTGGACGCCTCGGAAAACCGTGGCGGCGCGATCAAGAAGCGCGAAGAAACCCACCGCATGGCCGAAGCCAACAAGGCATTCGCCCACTACCGCTGGTGAGTTTGACGGCCTTGCAAAACAGGCGCGGCGGCACGACTTAGTGCCGCCTCGCGGCACCTGGGGTGCCGCGCCAATCCGAAGGCCGCCGAAAGGCGGCGTTCGGCCATCCGAATTCCAAGAAATCGAGAGGCTCCCGTGGCCCGCAACACTCCCATCGAGCGTTACCGCAACTTCGGCATCATGGCTCACATCGATGCCGGCAAGACCACCACGTCCGAGCGCATCCTGTTCTACACCGGCAAGAGCCACAAGATCGGTGAAGTGCACGACGGCGCTGCCACCATGGACTGGATGGAGCAGGAGCAGGAGCGTGGCATCACGATCCAGTCCGCTGCCACCACCGCGTTCTGGAAGGGCATGGACAAGTCCCTGCCGGAGCACCGCTTCAACATCATCGACACCCCCGGGCACGTCGACTTCACCATCGAAGTCGAGCGTTCGCTGCGCGTGCTCGACGGTGCCGTCTTCGTGCTGTGCGCCGTCGGTGGCGTCCAGCCGCAGTCGGAAACCGTGTGGCGCCAGGCCAACCGGTACAAGGTGCCGCGCATTGCCTTCGTCAACAAGATGGACCGCACCGGCGCGAACTTCACCAAGGTCGTTGGCCAGCTGAAGGCCAAGCTGGGCGCCGTCGCCGTGCCGATGCAGCTGCCGATCGGCGCTGAAGAAGGCTTCAAGGGCGTCGTCGACCTGATCAAGATGAAGGCCATCCATTGGGATGAAGCCTCGCAGGGCATGAAGTTCGAGTACCTGGAGATCCCGGCCGACATGCAGGCGGAGGCCGAAGAGGCCCGCACCTACATGATCGAAGCCGCGGCTGAAGCCAGCGAAGAGCTGATGGAAAAGTACCTGGGCGGCGAAGAGCTGACCGAGGCCGAGATCGTCGAAGCCCTGCGCGTGCGCACCCTGGCCACCGACATCGTGCCGATGTACTGCGGTTCGGCGTTCAAGAACAAGGGCGTGCAGGCCATGCTGGACGGCGTGGTGCAGCTGCTGCCGTCGCCGATCGACGTGCCGGACGTGACCGGTACCGACGTGGACGATGAAACCATCGCCCTGAGCCGCAAGTCCGACGACAAGGCGCCGTTCTCGGCGCTGGCCTTCAAGATCATCACCGACCCGTTCGTGGGCGCGCTGACCTTCTTCCGTGTCTACTCGGGCACGCTGAATGCCGGCGACCAGCTGCTGAACTCGGTGAAGGGCAAGAAGGAGCGCATCGGCCGCATCCTGCAGATGCACTCCAACGATCGTGAAGAAATCAAGGAAGTGCTGGCCGGTGACATCGCCGCGGCCGTGGGCCTGAAGGACACGACCACCGGTGACACCCTGTGCTCGCAGGACCACCCGATCATCCTGGAGCGCATGGTGTTCCCGGAGCCGGTCATCTCGATGGCCGTCGAACCGAAGACCAAGTCCGACCAGGAAAAGATGGGTCTGGCCCTCGGCCGTCTGGCCCAGGAAGATCCGTCGTTCCGCGTCAAGACCGACGAAGAATCCGGCCAGACCATCATCTCGGGCATGGGCGAGCTGCACCTGGACATCATCGTGGATCGCATGAAGCGCGAGTTCAACGTTGAAGCCAACGTCGGCAAGCCGCAGGTTGCGTACCGCGAAACGATCCAGATGTCGGACGTGAAGTCGGACTACAAGCACGCCAAGCAGTCCGGTGGTAAGGGTCAGTACGGTCACGTTGTGATCGAACTGTCGCCGATCACCGATGCCGATCGTGCCGACCCGAAGATCGCGCCGCTGATCAAGGACGACTTCCTGTTCATCAACGACATCACCGGTGGCGTGATTCCGAAGGAATTCATTCCGTCGATCGAAAAGGGCCTGCGCGAAACCATCACCAGCGGTCCGCTGGCGGGCTTCCCGGTCGTGGACGTCAAGGTCAAGCTGGTGTTCGGCTCGTACCACGACGTCGACTCCTCGGAAATGGCGTTCAAGCTGGCGTCCTCGATGGCCTTCAAGCAGGGCTTCCAGAAGGCCAAGCCGGTCCTGCTGGAGCCGATCATGAAGGTCGAGATCGTGACCCCGAGCGACTATCAGGGTGACGTGATGGGCGACGTGAGCCGTCGTCGCGGCATGCTGCAGGGTTCGAGCGTGACCGGTGACGGTTCGGCTGAAATCATCAACGCGATGATTCCGCTGGGCGAAATGTTCGGCTACGCCACCTCGCTGCGTTCGCAGACCCAGGGTCGCGCGACGTTCACGATGGAATTCGACCATTACGAGCCGGCTCCGTCGAACATCGCTGAAACCGTGATCAAGAAGTCCTGAGCGTAAGCTCGGGACTCCACCTCCTTCTTTTCTGATATCCAAGGTATACAACAATGGCAAAGGGTAAGTTCGAGCGCACCAAGCCGCACGTCAACGTCGGCACCATCGGTCACGTCGATCACGGCAAGACCACGCTGACCGCCGCACTGACCAAGATCGGTGCCGAGCGCTTCGGTGGCGAA
>NZ_JBWJPB010000016.1:0-3287 GCF_056393175.1 Stenotrophomonas sp. Steno-Z1
TAGCGCATACAAAGAATTTATTACGCATCGGCATTGTGGCCGGTACGTGTTCTTTTAAAACTTGTGACGTAGCGAGCGTTTGAGATTCTATCTTGACGTGTCGTGAGGCTAAGGCGGAAGACTTAAATGTCTTCTTATTAATTGAGTCGTTATATTTCGTATCTGGGCTTTGTACCCCCAGGTCATATATGTAACCCAAGGCAACTTGCGGTTATATGGTCAAGCGAATAAGCGCACACGGTGGATGCCTTGGCGGTCAGAGGCGATGAAGGACGTGGCAGCCTGCGAAAAGTATCGGGGAGCTGGCAACAAGCTTTGATCCGGTAATGTCCGAATGGGGAAACCCACCCGCTTGCGGGTATCCTGCAGTGAATACATAGCTGCTGGAAGCGAACCTGGTGAACTGAAATATCTAAGTAACCAGAGGAAAAGAAATCAACCGAGATTCCCTGAGTAGCGACGAGCGAACGGGGACTAGCCCTTAAGCTGGAATGGTTCTAGAAAAACAGCCTGGAACGGCTGGCCATAGAAGGTGATAGCCCTGTATTTAAAAGGGCCACTCCAGTGAAGACGAGTAGGGCGGGGCACGTGAAACCCTGTCTGAACATGGGGGGACCATCCTCCAAGGCTAAATACTACTGACCGACCGATAGTGAACCAGTACCGTGAGGGAAAGGCGAAAAGAACCCCGGAGAGGGGAGTGAAATAGATCCTGAAACCGTGTGCGTACAAGCAGTAGGAGCTCGAAAGAGTGACTGCGTACCTTTTGTATAATGGGTCAGCGACTTACTGTTCGTGGCAAGCTTAACCGTATAGGGGAGGCGAAGGGAAACCGAGTCTGATAAGGGCGCATAGTCGCGGGCAGTAGACCCGAAACCGGGTGATCTAGTCATGGCCAGGGTGAAGGTGCCGTAACAGGTACTGGAGGCCCGAACCCACGTCTGTTGCAAAAGACGGGGATGAGCTGTGATTAGGAGTGAAAAGCTAATCGAACCCGGAGATAGCTGGTTCTCCTCGAAAGCTATTTAGGTAGCGCCTCATATGTATCCTCTCGGGGGTAGAGCACTGTTATGGCTAGGGGGTCATCGCGACTTACCAAACCATTGCAAACTCCGAATACCGAGACGGACTGTATGGGAGACACACGGCGGGTGCTAACGTCCGTCGTGAAAAGGGAAACAACCCAGACCCACAGCTAAGGTCCCAAATTCACTGCTAAGTGGAAAACCATGTGGAAAGGCACAGACAGCCAGGAGGTTGGCTTAGAAGCAGCCACCCTTTAAAGAAAGCGTAATAGCTCACTGGTCGAGTCGGTCTGCGGGGAAGATTTAACGGGGCTAAGCAGTGAACCGAAGCTTGGGGTGTGCATATTTATATGTACGCGGTAGAGGAGCGTTCCGTAAGCCGTTGAAGGTGGATTGAGAAGTCTGCTGGAGGTATCGGAAGTGCGAATGCTGACATGAGTAACGATAATGCGGGTGAAAAACCCGCACGCCGAAAGCCCAAGGTTTCCTTGCGCAACGTTAATCGGCGCAGGGTGAGTCGGCCCCTAAGGCGAGGACGAAAGTCGTAGTCGATGGGAAGCAGGTTAATATTCCTGCACCTCGCGTAAGTGCGATGGAGGGACGGAGAAGGTTAGGTGTACCCGGCGTTGGTTGTCCGGGGGAAAGGCGGTAGGTTTGGATCTTTGGCAAATCCGGGATCCTTTAAGACCGAGCACCGAGACGAGTCTTTAAGACAAAGTCACTGATACCACGCTTCCAGGAAAAGCTCCTAAGCTTCAGCTTACGCAGACCGTACCGTAAACCGACACAGGTGGGTAGGATGAGAATTCTCAGGCGCTTGAGAGAACTCGGGTGAAGGAACTAGGCAACATGGCACCGTAACTTCGGGAGAAGGTGCGCCCTTTTTGGTGGCTCATGCGAGCTATAGCTGAAGAGGGCCGCAGTAACCAGGCCGCTGCGACTGTTTATCAAAAACACAGCACTCTGCAAACACGAAAGTGGACGTATAGGGTGTGACGCCTGCCCGGTGCTGGAAGGTTAATTGATGGGGTCAGCCGCAAGGCGAAGCTCTTGATCGAAGCCCCAGTAAACGGCGGCCGTAACTATAACGGTCCTAAGGTAGCGAAATTCCTTGTCGGGTAAGTTCCGACCTGCACGAATGGCGTAACGACAGCGGCGCTGTCTCCACCCGAGACTCAGTGAAATTGAAATCGCTGTGAAGATGCAGCGTTCCCGTGGCAAGACGGAAAGACCCCGTGAACCTTTACTATAGCTTTACACTGAACGTTGAGTTCGTCTGTGTAGGATAGGTGGGAGGCTATGAAACCATGGCGCTAGCTGTGGTGGAGCCATCCTTGAAATACCACCCTGTCGTGCTTGACGTTCTAACCTGGGTCCATAATCTGGATCGGGGACCGTGTATGGTGGGTAGTTTGACTGGGGCGGTCTCCTCCTAAAGAGTAACGGAGGAGCTCGAAGGTACGCTCAGCGCGGTCGGACATCGCGCACTGTGTGCAAAGGCATAAGCGTGCTTGACTGCAAGATCGACGGATCAAGCAGGTAGGAAACTAGGACTTAGTGATCCGGTGGTTCTGTATGGAAGGGCCATCGCTCAACGGATAAAAGGTACTCCGGGGATAACAGGCTGATACCGCCCAAGAGTTCATATCGACGGCGGTGTTTGGCACCTCGATGTCGGCTCATCACATCCTGGGGCTGTAGTCGGTCCCAAGGGTATGGCTGTTCGCCATTTAAAGTGGTACGCGAGCTGGGTTCAGAACGTCGTGAGACAGTTCGGTCCCTATCTGCCATGGGCGTTGGAGATTTGAGAGGGGCTGCTCCTAGTACGAGAGGACCGGAGTGGACGAACCTCTGGTGTTCCGGTTGTCACGCCAGTGGCATTGCCGGGTAGCTATGTTCGGAAGCGATAACCGCTGAAAGCATCTAAGCGGGAAGCGCGCCTCAAGATGAGATCTCCCGGGGCACAAGCCCCCTGAAGGAACCATATAGACTATGTGGTTGATAGGTCAGGTGTGTAAGTACAGCAATGTATTGAGCTAACTGATACTAATGATCCGTGTGGCTTGACCATATAACCTCAAGTTGCCTTGGCCGACATGACATGTCGATAGATCCCAAGTGCACGCTACGTCACAAGACCAAACGAGAGGCAGGCGCTCAGGCGCGTCTCTTTGTAAAGCCGGCACTCCGTGCCCGCTCCCTGCAAAGACACGACTTGCGGCGACACTCCAAAAGCCTCCCTGGTGAAATTAGCGCTGTGGA
>NZ_JBWJPB010000017.1:0-2153 GCF_056393175.1 Stenotrophomonas sp. Steno-Z1
GCAGGGTGCCCGCGCTGAGTTGCACGGTGCTGGCATAGGCGTCGCCGAAGATGATGTCGCCTTGAAGTTCCGATGCGGTTGCTTGGACGTGGGTCGTGCCACTGCCGATCGCGCTGGCACTGTCATCCGATGCCAGCAGGATGCCAGCGC
The DNA here is from genome assembly GCF_056393175.1 of Stenotrophomonas sp. Steno-Z1. NCBI lineage: Bacteria > Pseudomonadati > Pseudomonadota > Gammaproteobacteria > Lysobacterales > Lysobacteraceae > Stenotrophomonas > Stenotrophomonas sp. Steno-Z1. The sequence continues at coordinate 151 of NZ_JBWJPB010000017.1, forward strand.
CACTCCATGCCTTTACCCCGCTGAGGTCGATGGTGGCGTCGCCGTCGACCTGCATGGCAGTCCCCTGGTCGGCGCTGACCAAGGTATTGGCAAGTGCTGCATTGCCGCCGGCCTTTACGACCAGGCTCGACGCGTCATTGCCGGTGGCGACCAGCATGCCGCCGGTGCTGGTCAGACTGCCATCTTCCACGATGGCGGCATGCGAGCCGGTGCCGTGGGTCAGCACACGGGTGTCGGTCGCGTTGATGGCGCCATCATGCTCGGCCAGCAGTCCAACCGAATTGGCGCCACGGACCTCGATGTCGGTGCCGGTCAGGTTGACCGTGCCGTCACGCAGAACCGGCAGATAGCCGGCATAGCCAGCGACTACGCCGTAGGCATCGTCGGCGGTCATCAGCACGCTGCCTCCAGCCATGTCGATCTGCGAGCCGGCCGAGTAGGCGAGCAGGCCGATTGCACCCCGCTGCTGGACCTCAATGGTAGTGTCGGCAAGGCTGGCATGCCCGCCGGTGCTGGCCCACACGCCGGTGGCATGCGGACTGGGCGTGTTGGGTGTTACTGCGGACTGGCGCACCAGGATGCTGCCACCCTGCACCGTCGCCGTGGAGCCGCCGCCGACCAGGAGGCCGCGCCCACCCAAGGCTTCGATCGCGGTGTTCGCCACGGTCACGCTGCTGCCCTCCAGCGCGGTCACGCCGTCCTCGGCCTGGATGCTGCTGTTGGACACCGACACATTGGCGCCATCGGCCAGGATGCCCATGCCCAGGCGCACGTCGGGTATCGCACCTTCGGGGCCATACACGGTGTTGGTGTACAGATTTTCGATGCGCACGTTGTCCAGGACGATGGTGGCGTCATCCTGTGCGGTTACCGTGGCCAGCCGGTCGGGCGAAGCGGTGTTGCCCATCGAGCCGTAGCTTTTCAGGGTACCGCCGTCGTGCGAGATGCTGCTGCCGGCGCCGTTTGCCAGCAACGCGGCGGCGCCGCTACCTTGCGTGGTGACGTCCACGCGCAGCGCAGAGACCTTGCCTCCCATGGTGGCGCTGATGCCATGCGCAGCGGAACCAGCGGTCTCGATCCTGGTGTCGACCAGGTCGGCCCGGCCATCGTTGATGGCGGTCAGCCCAACCGATCCGGTGCGGATGACGCTGTCGCGCATGGTGGCCTGCGCACCGCTGCCGCCCACCCACACACCGCGACCACGCGCTGCCTGCACGGTGGTCCCGTCGAAGCTGACGGCGCCGCTTGCGCCCGCATCGCTGACGCTGCCAACGATGGCACCCAGCGCTGCGCCCCGGACATCGATCACGGTGCCGTTGCCGTTCGCATCCCGACCGACGTTGATGACGCCGTTGCCGGAAGCACGCAGGCCGTCCGCGCTGGTGTTGGTAGTGATCACCGAGCCGCCGTTGAAGTTCACTACCGACCCTTCGCCGGAAGCCACGAAGCCACGACCATTGGCCCCGGTTGTCACGATCGACACGCCGCTGGCGTTGATCACGCCGGCGGCATTCGCCGCGAGGCCGGCACTGACGTAGCCGCTCGTGCTGACCGTGGCATTGGTGAGATTGATCAGACTGCCGGCACCTGTGGCATTGGCGCCATTGGCTTCATCGCCGGTCGTGGCCAGCGTGACCTGATCGGCATCGACGCTGCCACCGTTGATGGCCTGCACGGCGTGGCCCTGGTAACCGGCCGCGCCGTCATACGTGTCGTTGGCGATGTCAAGGTGCACGCCATCGGCGACCACTGGCAATGCCGCCAAGGCACTGCCGCTGGCGAACATGGCACTGGTAACCGCGAGGGAGAGGACATGGTGCTTCAAGGTGTGCTGCTTCATGGCAAGCGGACTCGGTATGGCTGGAAAGTGCGCGCATCATCGTCACTCCCGTCCTGCGTCTGTATCGAAATCCTTCGATTTGTCGGGAAGAAAAAATGCATGTCGTTCGCAGCTGCATTCGCGCGATGTCGCGTATGGCGCGGATACGCGACGGGCGCCCTTC
>NZ_JBWJPB010000019.1:0-1328 GCF_056393175.1 Stenotrophomonas sp. Steno-Z1
CATTGCCCTGCTTCGTCATACACCGTGACCTGTGCGTCAGCCGAGGCAGGCGCGCGCAACACACGCTCACCGCGATGGTTCTAGGGGTAGCTCTCGACGACAGCGCCTGCCTGCTTCACCGCGCTCGCAGCTTGAATCACCGATATCGCCCAAAATCCCTACTCATGGCGCTTCAAAATACTCAACCTCCAGCTCGATATTCATATCTACGAGAGATGACATTAGTTCGACATCTAGGCATAGGCCGGACATCACCTCAAAAAAAACTCCGACGTACAGCGCAACGCGCCCCCCTTCTTGGACAACCCTGAAAAAGTAGTCACGATGAGGGTGCAGCAGGGAGAGCACGCCTCCGATACCATCAACAAGGTAGCCGGGTGTCTTTTCCACAAGATTAAACGACGCCGCAGTCTGCTTGTACACACCACTCAGCGGATCACCCGTCGGAGTTTTCCTCGAAGTACCAGCGGTATGCCCGATATTTGCCGACATCCGCAGAGACGTTTCCATATCCTCGTAACAGCCTGCCGGATGGAAAACCCTTAGTGTTATCGTATAAAAGTCATTCATCGCGCCCCCTTATTTTTCGGAAGATATGTTCCAAAGTGCCCCTGATCCTCGGCAAAGCCATCCTCTCCGTGCGTCCAAACATGTCCATCCCCGTCTATTCCCGTCCAATCCTCTGGCCCGGAGAACGCCCCTTCTTTGATCTTATGGAGGTCTTCGCCGCTCCAACCATACTTTCCTTTGACACTGTCTATAGGCAACGTCCCTACCGGGCACCCATCGGGTTTGCTACCGCGATCGCTTTTTCGCTTGCTAAGTTGTAGCAGTGCACGCGGATCCCCCTTAGCCGCGAGGCTGGTCGTCATCCAGATCGCGGCTTCCAGTGCTGGCAACAAGAGCCTATCCGGATAGATGTAAGGTCCAGGTGCACCAGCCCCTTCGTAGTTTGGATTTTCGGGGTCCCACCTTTGATATCCATCGGGCGTGGTGCTGGTTGCTAGCGCGCGCGATAACGCATGCCGAGTAGCAGATGACTGCAATCCTAGAGAATCCACGCCAATGGTCGGACTCCCCTGCACATGCGCGAAGGTGCTAATACCTCCCGCCAGTCCAATCGGATCACTCTGCGAGTATCGTCCAACCACCGGGTCGTAGTCCCGTTGGTAGTTATAGAACATCCCACTAGCGTCCGTCGCCTGCTGGCCCGGGAAGCGCAGCGCCAACTCGAAGCCAACACCGTCGCCATCCGCATCCGCGTTCGGCACCTGGTTACCAAACACTTCGCTCTTGCTGCTCCACTCCCAGATCGCCACGTCACGGAC